>JAITIX010000076.1 GCA_031279205.1 Treponema sp.
GGGCGCGGTTGAGCATACTGCCCCAGGAGGATACCGGCTGTTGGACGCCCATGCCCAAAAAACTTAGGGCTGATTCCATCATAATAGCGTTGGCGATGCCGGAAGTCGCGGCTACGATAATGGCGATAATGGTGGGCAACACCGCAGGAAGGACGTGGCGCAGGATGATAAGCATGGGTCGCTGATGGATGGACTGGGCATAGATCACATATTCCCGTTCCTTCACGCTCAGGGTCTCCGCCCGTACCAGCCGGGCAATGGACAGCCATGTAAAAAGGCCGATCACCATGATAATGGCATGGATGCCCGGCCTTAGATAAATGCTGATCACCGTTACCAGGATCATCCATGGGATGGAGGAAAGGATATCCACCAGCCGCATTAGAAGGTTGTCGATCATGCCCCCGTGTAACCGGCGGTAATTCCCACCAGTATCCCGATGGAGGTGGAGATGAGCATTGCCACGATACCTACTAGAAGGGATATGCGTCCACCGTAGAGGATTCGGGTCAGATAATCCCGCCCCAGATCGTCGGTACCGAACCAGTGGTTTCCGTTAGGACGCTCAAATTTATGCAGCACATCAATAGCGTTGGGATCGTAGGGGGAGAGAAAGGCAAAGACTGCGATAAACACGACAAAGGCTAAAAATGTCGCGGCCAGCATCAGGGAAGGGTTGCGGCGGAATTCCCCGAGCAGGCGTAGGAGCCGTCGATTTTTTGAAATCCTCATAACTTAGCCTATGGCCTTAATGCGGGGGTCAACTAGGCAATAGCAGATGTCCGCCAGCAGGTTCCCAAGAATAACCATGATCGAGGAAAACAGCAACACGGCCATGATTACCGGATAATCGAAACCCTGAATGACGGTAAGAAAATACGTCCCCACCCCGGGCCAGCTAAAAATAGATTCGGTGATAAATGCCCCGGTTACCAGCGTGGGCAGGGACATACCCACCAGAGTGATGACCGGGAGAAGTACATTTTTCATCACATGGCCAAAGAGGATCTGGAATCTGCTGCTCCCGAAGGCTCGCTGTACCATGACATAGTTTTCCTCATATTGACTGATGGCGGCAGACCGTACATACCGGACGGTTTCGGGCAAAAATGCGGAACAAAGGGTTCCCCCACGGCAGGATGCAGTGCCGCAAGATGTCCGCCATGTTGGCCTCCCGTCCCAAGGTACGCATCCCCAGCACGGGTAGCAGGTTTAGGGTATACGCAAAAATGTAAAGCAGGATCATCCCTATCCAGAAGGTAGGGGTCGCCATGCCGATGGAACAGAGGCCGTCTATTATCCGGTCAAGCCGACTCCCCCGGTTCATCCCCGCCAGCAGTCCCAGTATTACCGACAGGATAACCGCGACAGTATAGCTAGGTAGCACCAGGAGGATGGTATTGGGCAACCTAGAGGTGAGGCCAAAGGCGACGCTCTGATGGTTCACCAGGGAATAGCCCATGTCCCCGGTAAACATACAGCCCAGCCATGAGAGGAACTGAATATGGGCCGGCTGATCCAGCCCGTACCGCGACTTTAAGGCCTGAACCATCTCTGGCTGCATATCGGGTCGGGTCAGCATATCAATGGCATCAAAAGGGGCAAGCTGGATCAACGCGAAACAGATCACACAGATGATAAACACTATCGGTATGGCCTGGGCTATCCGTTTAGCGATATACCGTAACAAACAGTGTTTCCTTACTTGAAGTAAAGCTTGGACATATCCTCGAAGGTATAGATGGGGATAAGCCGCGCCTCCTCCACCCCACCGACGTTATTGGTAAGCCCCAAAAGGCGCTTATTGGTAACAATGGGATAATGCACCGCCAGATCCGCCAGGCGCCGCTGGGCGTCCTGGTATATCTGTAAGCGTTTAGCGGGGGTCCCCTCAACCGCGCCGATGGCAAAGAGGTCGTCCAGGGGTTTATCCGCCAAATGACCGTAGTTGTAGGCCGAACCGCTTACAAACAGGGTCGCATAGTTAGAGGGATCGATCCCCATGATATAGCCACCCAGAAACAGCTCAAATTCTTCGCTACCCTTTTCCAGCTTATCGTAGAGGGAAGTCCCGTCCATGGCTGCCAATTCCAGCGTAATGCCGACGGCTCTGAGGTTTTGCTGGGCCACCATGGCCTGTACTTCCTGCTGTACGTTGTTGGCGGTATAGGCTAGTCGCAGGATCGGGACAGAACTGACCTGGGACAAATACTGCCGGACCTTGGCTAGATCCCGATCGTACTTTTCCAGGTTCTCCGTATAATAGGCCGACGAATAGGGCAGGAATGAGTAGGCGTTCACATAAAAATCTGGGGACAGGTACGCGCCGATGTTCATTTCCTCCCGGTTCAGAGCAAAGAAAACCGCCTTTCGTAAATTGATGTCCTGTACCCGGGGAGATCCCATGTGGAAGGACAGATACCCCACCCGGTCCTCGGGATAAGCGTGGATGCTTACATTGGTGTTCTTGAAGGAATTGGCCAGCACCAGGGCGTTGATCTCTCCCTTTTGCAGGGCCAGCTTCGCCGAATTCAGGTCCGAGACGATCTGAAAGATGATGGTGGGTATCCTGGGCTTGCCCATGAAGTAGTTTTCATTGGCCGTCAACCTGACGTATTGCCCGCCCGGTATTCTGCCAGCTTGTAGGGGCCGGTTCCCACGGGGTTCGCGTTTTTGGGGTTATTGTCCAGGGTTGCATCTCCTTGGTAGATATGCTTGGGCATGATAAAGTGTTCTGCCGAGACCAGTTCTATGACATTGGGGATAAGCACGGGATAGCGGATTTCCACGATATAATCGTCCCGCTTGGTCAAGATTACCGGCATGCCGCCGATCACAAAGCCGTCCCGGCCATTGGCGTATTTGGCTTTGATGATATGCTCGAAGGTGAAAATTACGTCGTCCGCGGTAAAGGGAACCCCGTCGGACCAGAGGACACCCCACCGTAAATAGACGGTTACCGTCAAATTGTCGGGGAAACCTCCACCCGCTCTGCCAATAGATAGGTTATATCGCCCGGCCCGTAGTAGTTGTAAAGAGGGCTGTAGAGCAACCTCTCCAAGGTTAGTCCGTAGCGGTCACCGATGGTGATGGTATTGATGTCGTTCCCCGGGTCCTCTTCTATTCCATAGATAAAAGTATCGCTAGGGGTGGCGGCCTCCTGCTGGGACCTAGCCGCCGCAGGCATGGCCGTTAAAATCAGCAGCACCGATAGGGCAAATGTATCCTTCAAATAAATTATTTTGCACCCTTTTTCAAGTTTGTGCAATAAACATTATATCATATAAATATTATATGTTTTATAATATAATGTCAAGCCCCAACCGGGTATTTCGCCAGTAAATTTGCGTTGTACCGAAAAAATTCACACATGCAAGAAGAGTCTAAACTAGTGAAAAAACCCGCGCAAGAGATTAGAGGGGTGCGGAAAACTTACTCCGGGCCAAAGGTCCTCCACAAGTCTTTAAGGAGTTTTACCTACATCAAAACTCCTTAAAGACTTGCGGAGTAAGGCTGAAGCCAGAGACGTGGCCGGAGCCCCGCAAAGCCCGGTTTGCGAGGCTCTACGCCACAAATACGCCCAAAATTCTTACCGTAAACTTTACCAAGAACATAAACCAATGAGACCTTCAATTCCAGCCCGGCTTTGATGATTCGGGGATTTTTCAGCTTCTCGACGGGTAAACATGTCCCACGGAAGGAGCGGACCGTACGGCCGCCGCTATATTTTGTAAACCCAGTCGTCGGTAACGGTCTTCAAAAACTGGATGGTCCGTTCCTTCCGGGGATGAGTGAAAATATCCTCCGGGGAACCTTCTTCCACCACCAGGCCATCATCAATAAAAACTATATGACCAGCAATCTTCCGCACAAAATTCATCTCGTGGGAAACAATCAGCATGGTCTGCCCCTGGTCGGAAAGCTGTTTGATAACTGCCAGTACTTCCCCAACCCATTCCGGGTCAAGGGCGGAGGTAGGTTCGTCAAACAAGATAATATGGGGGTTCAGCGCCATTGCGCGGGCAATACCGACCCGCTGTTGCTGCCCCCCGGAAAGTTCCGAAGGGTAACGCCCAAAGTATTCTCCGAGTCCCACACGTTCAAGGGCCGATTTTGCCTCCTGCTCCGCTTTGTCCAGTTTTTTCTTTTGGACCACCCGCAGACCCAATTCTACATTCCGGAGGGCAGTCATATTCCTGAACAGGTTGTACTGCTGAAAAACCATGGCCGTTTTCCGCCGTACCGCAAGGGTGTCATGGCCAGAATGTTTTTTCAGGGAAACATGGAAGTCGTCAATGGTGAGTTCGCCTTCGTCGGCATACTCAAGGCAGTTAAGGCAACGCAGCAGGGTTGTTTTTCCCGAACCGGAGGAGCCGATGACGGCAACTGTCTCCCCGTCCTGAACCGTCAGATCAATTCCCCGGAGCACTTCCTTGTCTCCGAATCTCTTTTTCAAATTGGTAATGCGTATCAACTTACTCCCCCTTTCATGTGAAGGCGTACCCGTTTTTCCACCAACGCGGTCAGGCGCTCTATCAGGATGGTTATTGCCCAGTAAACAATGGCCACCGCGCAGTAGGCTTCCAGATACCGGTAGTTCCCCGCAGTCTTCATGGCTGTTCCCTGTATCATTTCGATAATACCCAGAAGATAGGCTGCCGAAGAACCTTTAACGATGCCGATAAACGAGGACCCCACGATGGGGACCGCTACTGGCAGGCTTTGGGGTAGCACGATATGGCGGATTACGCCGATCCCGGTGAGACCAATTGAATACCCGGCCTCGTACTGGCCTTTTTCCACTGACAGAAGGGCAGAGCGGATTCCCTCGGATAAAAAACCCGCGGCATCTAGGGCCAGAATGACCACCACAATCCCCAGTTTATTCAGCCTGGTTTGATCGAGACTCAAAACATCGTATACCGCCTTGGTGATAAAATAGGCTACAAACATCTGGAGTAGCAACGGGATTGAGCGCAGGGTTGTTACATATATCTGGGCGAAACGTTGCCAGCCGGGAATATAGTAGATCCGGCATAAGGCCAGGATCGTTCCCAAAACCAACCCTCCGGTCAGAGGAACGATGCTGAGTAGTGTAACTACTGGAATATACGACAGGGCGACAGCGATTTCGTAGAAAAAAAACGAAGGATCAAACGAAAGTCCCATGATTAGCCTCTTTTTGGGGAAGGAATATAGCCTCCTCCTCGGTCCAAGCGCTTTGACAGGAGGTTCATTCCCCGTTCCAGAAGTACGCACAATGCGAAAAAGACGCAGGCCGCCCCGATATAGCCTTCCATTTCTCTGAAAGTGGCGGACAGTACCGAGCCGCTCTGTCCGCGGAATGAGGCACTGGCGTTAGTGGAAGCCATACCCATGATGTCCAGAATGCCCGCAGCGCTGTAAGCCAGGGATGTGTCTTTGAGAAGGCTGGAAAGGCTATTCGCCATGCCCGGAATGCTGATCCTGATTGCCTGGGGTAAGATGACGTATACCATGGACTGGACTTTGGTCAGCCCCACCGAATAGGCTGCTTCTTCCTGTCCTGCGCCGACGCCGGATACGGAAGCCCGCAGGGTTTCCGACAAAAAGGCAGCACTGTTCAGGGCATAGGCCATGATGACAAAGACGATGGGCGGCCAGTGACGTCCCACATTATAGCTGGTGACGCGCCAGATAAGGCTGGGAAGCAGGATGTTACAAATTAAGAGCTGTATGAGGATAGGTGTTCCCCGGACAAAGGATATATAAAACCGGGCGACCTGCCACGCTACGGGAATCTTGTATAGCTGAACCGCCACGAGGATAAACGCCAGTACAAGTCCGGTGGAAAAAGCTCCAGCGGTAACTCCCAGGGTAACTGGAACGCGGCCTATGATCCGGAATAAGGTTGTAACAAAAAAAGACCAACTGAAGAAATTCATGTTTTATACCTCTCTTTTTGGGAGGAAAGGCCGGGGGTTGATTGGTTGAAACCGTGATGCCGCCCCCGGCCTTCCTACTAGTCCTTAACGATAAAATCCCCGCCCAGCCATTGGTTGGAAAGTTTTACCAGCGTCCCATCGTCTTTGAGTTCCTGTAGGGCCACATCAAAGATCCGCCGCAATTCTTCGCCAGTCTGTTTATTGAACAGGTAGTAGGTGTTGGAATTGTCTACTGGCTTATTGGATGCCCTGATTTTGGCCTGGTATTCCCGCTTATAGTTTTCGATGTTGCGTATCATGCTGACCATCGCATCCGCCCTGCCGGAAGCGATGTCCTCCAATGCCAGAGCGGTGGTCGCCTCGAAGATGATGGTAAAGGGCCTGCCGTGGTCCTCGTTCCACTTGTTGGTTATGTAGTAGCTGTTGTTGGTGGTGCTGGTCGAGACCACAGTCTTTCCTTTAAGGTCCTCAAAGCTGTTGATGTCAACATCATCTTCCCGGACTGCGATGTACTGGGGGAACGTGGTATAGCCCACCTTGCCATACAGGTACTTCTGATCCCGCTCGATGTTGTATTCGTACTGGTGGACAGCCACGTCGATTTTTCCCGATTCCAGAGACAAAAGGATGTTGGCGAAATCGTAAATCTGGTAGGTCAGGGTGAACTCCGGATGCCTGGCGTCGATTTCGTCCAGCACTGACTTCTCAAAGCCCGTAAGCTGGTTGTTCTCGTCCAAAAACCAATATGGATTGTAGGCGGAACCGGCGCCGATGATGATTTCTCGGGGTTTTCCCCCGGAAGATCCCGCGTTATCAGATGAACCGGCGGCGCCGGCGATCACGACAACTGTTGTAAGCAACAAGATAGATACAAGGAAAATCCTGTTTTTCTTCATAATAAACTCCCTGTAATAAGCGGCGATATGGCCGCTTATGCTTAGTCGAACATTAACATGAACACATCCTGTTAATGACAGCTCCTTAACATAAAAGCTTTTTTGCCGGACACGCAGATTGACAACACATAAGACAGACCTCCTCTATAATATAAAAACGATAGTATTACTAGGAATTTAAATGGAATCATCTCTTTTGTCAAGAGGGATGAGCAAATTTTTTCAAATTCCTTTCGATTCGGTCCATGGCTTCCGAGAGACGGTCCCGAGGGGTGCCGAAGTTGATCCGCACATAGCCCTCAATCCCGAAGGGGCCACCGCCGCTGGGCAAGATCTTTGGATATTCCCGCAGCCACTGGTAGGGGTCCTTGATACCCAGTGGACGGAAATCGATCCATTGGAGATAGGTCCCTTCCACATGGGTAAACTTCGCGGTGGGAAAGGATGCCCGCAACCGTTTTTCCAGATAATCCCGATTATCCCGCAGATACTCCACCAGTTGAAGCCGCCATTCCCGGCATTGACTGTAAGCAGCCTTCGCCGTGGCGACATTGAGAATGCCCGGATACGGCAAGGCATAGCAGGTCCGGGCGAATTCTTCTCGTAGCCTTTGGCTGGGAATTATGGCAAAGCCGAAGGGCAGTCCGGGGATGTTATAGGTTTTTCCTGGTCCCATAATGGTAACGCTGTGTTCCGCTGCCCATTCGTCCACGGTAAACCAGGGAATATGGGGCCGGTCGTAAACCAGGCCGCAGTGCGCCTCGTCGGAGATGACGACCATGTCCTTTTCCCGGACAAAAGTGCTTAATTCCTCTAGTTCCTCCTGCCGGTAGACCCGCCCTACCGGATTATGAGGATTGCAGAGATAAAAAAGCCTGACATCCTCCTTCGCCCGCGTCCGGAGGTCCTCAAAATCAATCTCATAATACTCGTTGGTATTTTTGAGGGGGGAAAGGATTGTTTTTTTGCCCGCCTTGAGAGGAGCAGCCAGCAGGACATGATAGTTTGGGGTGTTGATCAGTACCGGCCCCTCCCGTAGATGGCTCACTGCGGCGAGGACCGGTACGATGGCGGGAAGTACTACAATCCAGTCTTCCTCAATCCCCGCGCCATATTCATCCTGAAACCACTTTTTTATCACTGCAGGAAATTCTGGGTCCCGACCATAGCCGAAAATCCCGTGGTCCACTTTTTCCAGGATCGCCTCGATAATCGGCGGTGGCGCCCTGAAATCCATGTCTGCCACGAACATGGGCAGCACATCCGAGACTGCCGTATCCCACTTGACGCTGCCGGATCCCCGTCGCTCTATGAACTCATCAAAGTTATAACGCATGATTCACCTCTTTTATATTAGTAATATAGTATTACTATGATATATTTCCCGTGTCAAGCTCCCGCTTGTTCCATGTTCAGGTTTTTATGCGGGACATCACGACCCCACTGCCAGATTTCGAGGTGGTGATTTTCACTTTTGTTAAGGGCCGATTTGCAGATGTATCTCGGTCTCGAAACGTTCACCGGCGGCGAAAGACACGGGTATGAGCGGGCTTATGCAGGTTGACTGATATACATCGGCGGCGAGGCGTTGCGTGGCAGAGCCCCGCAGAGGGGAAAGCGGAAAAGCCATAGGCTTTGAAGTGTGGGGGAGAGCTCCTACAGGGCTTGTTATGGATTTGATTTCAATATCAACTCGACGGTCGAACAGCAAGTTAAGGTTTACCTCGTTTCTGATGTCCTGAAAATAGAGGCCGTCGGTATCTGTAAGCACGGCGTTATCCGGCGAGATACTTTCTTCGGATTCGCTAGAATATCTGGAAAGCCGTAACATCGTTTCTCCATCACCGGGGAAGGAAAGATCGATTACCGGGACGAGGTTAAAGCAAGCCGGCTCAGTTCCCTGATTGCTCAATATGTAGCGCAGGCAAAGCGTGTTCTTTTGAAGGTGATACATCTTGTCAAGCGCGATGTTTCCAAATGGTAGCACATCGTGAAGCGGCGGCAGGCAAAAACGGGCAAAGCCGCGATCCTTGTTCAGTTCTACAAGCTCAAAGCGCTCATTGCTACAGAAACGGCTGTCCGCAGAAATCGCGAAACGCGCCTCCGACGAGGCAAGGCGGTCAACAAAGGCGTTGCGCCGAGTCAACGCACGCTCAGGCGAGAACGTGTCAAGGTAGTTCCAGCACCTGGGTAGGTAGTCAAGCTCGAATACGCTCGCGCCGGTAACTTGTATATAGCAATTAAGCTCTTCGCCCTGAAACAGTGCCTCTCGCTCTCCGTCCAGATCAAAGTCAAAGCTGATCAGCGAAGGGGTAAAGCCATTTTCACGAGTAATTTTTTCAGCGGAGAGCAGTGCCTTGTATGCGGCCTTTCTCGCCGCAGACCGGTATATGCCACCGTTTTCGGTCGGGTAAAAGGCGTCGCAGGCTTGGGCTTTCCACAGTTCCTCCCGTGCCGAGTGTTTACGCTCCTTATCGCCCCTCAGTTGATTGATGAGAATATGGGTAAACATCATTTTGGCATAGATACCGTTTGCCTCTGGATAGTCGATAAGGCACTGACGGGGAACACCGCCGGACTGGGTTGTTGAACCGGGGAAGTATACTTTGGGAAGCGTATGAAGGTTTTTAAAGATTTTGCCCGGCATCGTGAACTCAAAGTGGGTATCGAAGCCTGAGAGCGCTTCAAAGAAAGCGTGAAGCGCGAATTCGGGCGCGGCGTCATCGCCTTCCGCGTAAAAGCACTCTGGAAACACAGTGATAACGTGCGTATCTTGGTCGCTTGTTATGGTCACAAGCAGGTTTTCTAGAACCTTCCTGGGATTCTGATGGGTAAAAGCTCGCCTCAAGGTGTATGACACGGGAAACATGGTGATGATCTTCCCCTGGTCCTCGGTGAGGCAGGGGATGGTTGGCGACGGAAACCATTGCTCATCCAGAAATGTGTAAGCCATGCCGCAGGTGGTGAGCGGGGCGACGAGGTTTTGCTCCCAGGCTTGAGCCGGAAGCACACAACCCTGTGGACGTTTGCCAAACTGCCGCCGGATGTAGGTGGTCAGCAACTCTATCTGCCCGATCTTGTCCTGCAAGGGAAGCAAGGGCAGTATCGGCTCATAGAAACCGCCACCGAGCAGTTCGATCTGTTTACGGGCAACAAGATCTTCAAGGAGCATAAAGAATTCAGGGTGAGCCTTTTCAATCCGTTGTAGCAGTATCCCTGAGTAATGTAGGCTTGCCTGAATCTTGGGGTACTTATACAGCGTAACGACAAAGGGTTTTACCTGCGTTTTGTACAGATTCTCGAACTCTTCGTCTCGCGTGGTGCGCGCGGTATGGGCATGAGCGCCTAGCATAAAACGGATACTCATGTTAGCGCCATTCCAGAAGAATGATTGTCAGGGATGAAAAGACCAGTGACAGGAGTCCCATGGCGATGAGCATAAGCGGGGTATTCCGCAGAAACACCGGCACTGCTTCCAAGCTAGAACGCTCATGGATCGCGGAGAGCAGATACGACACAACGAGTGTTCCGGCAGAAAAGCCGAGCGATAGAATAGATGCCTCGACAATCGATACGGCAAGGCGCAGGGTGAGTAAGAGCGCGGTAAGCACAAGCCCGTTATACGCTGAGACAGCGCTGAAGCCGTTTGCCTTTGGCGCAAACGGCGCAAAATCTCCCAAAAACTGCATCCTAAGCGACTCAAAGCCGATGCAGGCAAGGGCGCTGAGCGGAAACAGCAGTATGTATTCAATACCGCCCAGTGGAATTAGAAGATAGCTAAAAACAGGCCACAGTATGAGTACCGAAACAAAAAGCACGAGCGTCTGAAATAGAGATATCACGTGGTTCTGCTGCATTCCAGTCCGAATGTCCCGTAGTCCCAGACCAAATTGCAGAATCATATTAAAGGAAAGGCTTGAAAGAACGATGAGAGAAAACGCACGCATCAAGGACGCTCCTTTGTCTTAAGGTAGTTCTTCCTAATACTCTGGAACAAGGCGGTCGCATAGCCAAGCAATATAAGCGCGCCTGCTGAGGAGGATACAACCCGTATGGGGATAATGAAATCCCAGTCATACTCCAGTTCAATGATGCCCCAAATCCCACCGGGTAAAGAGAGCGTCATGTAGCCGAGAGGTTCGCGGATAAGGGCAAAAGCCACGATAAGCAGGCCCAGCCCAAAGGCTTCAAAGAGCGCTCTGACGTAAACTTCCTTACGGAGCATCTTTTGGTAGCTTTTCGGCAGATGTGATCCAACGCAAACAACTGGTGTCAGGATAATCAGGTACTGAGTTCGCATGGCGAACAAGGGACTGGCTAGGAAGAGCAGAAACAGAAAGATGCCAGCGATAAAGCTGATGAGGAATAGCAAGGTAATGGTTCTCCCCCTTTGCGGGGAAAATTTTTGGGTTATAAATGCCAACGGTATGGACAAGCTATACACCCACACCAGTGCGCCGAGCGTAGTGAGGGCAAACGCGAGCCGGCTTGACCCCATGATCAAAAGGCCGAAGCCAGCCAACGTAACAAGCGGCGACTCGACCAGAAAATAATATCGCGGATAAGACTTCATAGCTTCTCCTCGTTTTCAACTTCCAGCGGCTCTGCCACCGGTTCTGTCGCCGGCACCCGTTTTAGCGCCGGCAGAACACTTTGCTCAATGCGCTGTTTATACACATTGAGCATACCCTGACTAAAGCGCCTTACGTCGCGCGCGTCTCGTTGCAGAAAAAAGATTTCTGCAACGCTTCCTTCTGGAGAAACCCAAGCCAAGCAGGGCTGAAATACCCCATCGTCCATAATGGAAAACACAAACGCCCGATTCTGAGACGATTCTTCGTAGTACCAGAATCCAAGCGAGTTGTGCTTTGATAGATTAGACGAAATGCGCTCAAGTCGCCGCATGTCCCCGACACTCTCAAGCGCAATATTCACACTCCTGAGCAGGCGCGAGTAACGCAGGTTTTGGGTAAAAAACCACAGTGACCCGCCAAGAAGCACGATGAGCGCAACCCATGCGGCAAGGAACGTAATATCTTTTGTTTTACCGTCGCTCATGCCATTCCCCTATAAAAAAGATGAATCTCTATACGACGTATCACGGGAACAAGCACGTTCAGCAGAGCTACGGCAAAGAAAGCGCCATAAGGTTCTCCGCCGTGATACCGGAAAAGCCAGCTCAAAAAACTAGCCAGAATCGCCACAATGAGCGAACCAGCTCTGGATTTGGGACTTGTGGCCGAGTCCGCCACAAGCAAAAACGCCGCCACCATGATACCGCCTGAAAAAAGGCCGAAGAACAGATCGTTGCCAGATACCTTTACCAGAAAAGCATACAAGCAAAGGTAGGCCACCGGAATCCAGATGCGGCTTACCTGAAGCGCGCCAATGATGATGGTTCCCAGCAAAAAGGCAAAGAGACCGCGATCAATAATGATGCCGCTACCTGAATACGCGAACAGCTCAATGTAGTTATTGGGCAGTTCCACACCAAAAATATTAAAGATCGAGGTGTTAAGCGTGTCGCATATCCATACGCTTATGTTGTTTGCGCCGAGATTTGCCGGATTAGCGTTGAGCGCCTCCTCAAACGCCACCGGCCAGGAGAAGCGAACAAAGAGCCAGCCGCCAATCGCCGGATTGAGCCAGTTCGCCCCAAGACCGCCAAAACTGTACTTCACCACAAGCATCGTGAAGAACACACCCAAAACCACGTAGATCGGGTTCAGGTAGTTGGGAAGAAGCAGGGTAAAGATAAAGGCTGAGGCAATGGCGCTTCCGTCTTTGGGCATGGCTTGTTTCTCGGTCCTGAAGTAGAACAAAAACTCGGCAAGCTCCGCCACGCTTACTGCGGCAAACGCTACTAATAATGAAGAAAACGAATCACTCAGCGAAGACTGCATGATTGCGACAAACGCGCAGAGGCTCACAAGCCACATTCGGAGCGCAGTCGGATTGGCACGGTTTATCTGCGATTTCAGTCGTAGGATAGTTTCTTGCTCAAGTTTATCAAACATTCCTTTTACGCTCCAGAATCGCCGCATTGGTAACAAGCGTACTCAAAGGCAGGCGTGAGGGACAAACCACATTACAGCAGCCACATCCATGGCACTCAAACACCCACGGCGCTACTTGCGCCCGCGACTCAATCCGTTTAAACAAAACCTCCGGATCAAGCCCAACCGGACACACCAGCCGGCACTCCCCACAGCCAATACAGCTCCGCGTAACCCTGCCCCCGACCTGCTTTGGTAAAAGCGCGAACAGGGCATAGGTTGTTTTGCTAATCGGCTCATCAAGGTTGGCGATACAGCGGCCTGCAAGCGGGGAACCTTCAGCGATACGGCTTGGTTCACGGACAAAACCGCCGCATTCATTGAACGCTTCCCGAATACGCTTCCCAATCCGCGCACGCATTACCTGCGGGTTCCTGACCGCTGAACCACCCACCGCAACAAAACGTTCCAAAACAGGTTTCTTTAAAACAACCGCGTCCCGAACCGCAGCCAGAGTCGCAGGGCCTTGTATGAGCAGACGCCCCAGCTTCACATTTTCCTGTTTTTCATAGATACGCAGGGTAAGCTCCAGTTCCCGACGATTCCCCTGGGGATAACGATAGCCGACTAAAACAATGGCCGTAGGAATTTGGTACTTCGCAATCTCGGTAATGAACCGCTCTCCCAGCCACTGCTCACGCGACGAAACCGCGAAAACAATTTGTTCAGCCCCACACATTTTACTGATAATAGCGCTTCCCTCAACCACCGATTCAAAATACTCCTGGCAAAGTACATAATCAGCCACACGCCACGGATCGTCAAACACACAGGAAACCACAAGACTAAGCGGTTTTGGCCCATTATCAAACTCCATAAGCGTTTCCACGACCGGTTTGCCAGAGCCTTCCATTTCCACAACACCACAGTCCCTAACCCGATTTCTCAATTCAGCGGACGTAAGATAGTCCCACGGCAGAGCCTCTTCCTGTTTGCCAGAGCGTTCAAAGTTCCCCCCCAAGCGTATAACCACGCCTTCACTCATAACGCCTTCGGCCATTTCCCACGAAACCAGCCGAACCACAGTACCCGGAACCGATGCGTGGATATTTGCCGCACCCACTTCCTCGCCCTTGCCCACCAGCATTCCCTCACGAACCGTATCCCCAAGCTCGACAAGTCGTCTTACCTTTATCCCGTTGTTCTGCGTCAGCGGTATCACCGACAGCACAGGTAGGAATGAGTCAACATAGCCCCTACTACTCGCCGGTTTAAGCATCGGCTGCTCCTCTGTCTGGGAAACCGAATCGCTCTGGGCAACTACCGACGCTTTGAACACGTTAAGCCCCTTACGCGCAATGTTCATAAGTGGATGTTCAGACCCCCATATCTTCCTGAAAGATGCCAGAACGCTCCACGAGTCGTCATGAAATGTGGAGATGGGAGTAACCGTGCTGTCTTCAAACAAAATTCCCCCACGGGGAAATGAATACACTTTCTTCAAAAGCCTCTATCTCCTCAAAACCTCGCTGGGGTTTTGAACGTTGGTTTCTCTAATTCCTTCAGTAATCCTCAACAGGGGATTCTGAAAACTGTACCACCTCTGTATAATCCGCGAAATTCGCAAGAAAGTCCATAAGCTCTTTCAACGAAAACAGCATTTCTGTTGAAATCGCTGCTTCCGGCAAAAGCGTCCCAGACAGTTCCCGCGTACCGGCGATGAGACCATCCGTTCCTAGATCATAACGCAGATACGGATGTTCATTAAGTACCCTACTTCCCAACGGAAGCAGGGAAAACGAAGTCTGAAATGCAATATGCGCTTCATACTCAGCCGCGTCAATGAGGCTGGCAGTAAGCTCACTTGACGGCGCGTGATAGAGCCTGAGCCGTTCCACGAGCAAAGGCAGAAAATGCACCGGCAGAGCAACCGCGGCGGCAAACAGGACAACGACGCCAGCCGCGACAAGGCGCCGCAGCATCCGCTTTTCAGGCGCAGAAACCGCAAGCCGCCTGACAACGCATAAGGCAAACCGCCAGAGCAGAAACGCCAAAACACACGCCGCATCAGCAAAAGCAATATACAGATAGCGCGGTTCACGATCATAACCCAGCCATTCAATTGAAAAAGGGATGCCATCCAGCCCCTTTGCAATGGCAGCTTCCAGCCTCGCGTTACCGCTCCTTGTTCTGTGTATCCAGACCGTATTCAGTTCTTCCAACAATGAAGGTCGTACAAAAGGAATGAAAAAAAGACGCTGACCATTACGAACAAAGAATGAGTGAAGCCGCGCCGCATAGCCATCATCACGAGGGTCGGGCTGCAAAGCTGAAGCCGCAAGGCGCTCCTGATACTCATCAAGCGAAATGCAGAGGATTGTGTCAAAATCATTCAGAAAAACCCATTGGGTTGACTCAGATACAAAGTCGATTGAGATATAGTTATTGATTGACGCGGCCAGACGCTCACCAATCTCACGGTCAGGCAAAGCCGCATCCACGCGGAGAACCGCGCAGCCTTCGGAAACTTCGTCAGGCAGAAGCGTGATGACCAGCAAAAACACGCCGCACCCCGCAACACACGCGCCCAGCGTTAGTGCCAGCATGATAAACGCAGCCTTGATCCTAGAGACTGGCATACGCTGCTGCAATAAACACCCCCAGAAGCGCTCCAACAACCACTTCAAGCGGTGTATGTCCGTTCACTTCCTTTACCGGATGGTATTCAACTGAAAGTTTCTGCTCTATGCTGCGTCCCAGCAGGTTAAGCACCTTTGCCTGAAGCCCCGATGAACGCCGCACTCCCAGCGCGTCCCGCATCACAACAAGGGCAAGCCAGAACGAAACCATAAACAGATTCGAGCCTATGCCTTCAATGAAAGCTATAGAAGTCGTCATGGCAGAAATCAGCGCCGCGTGGCTTGAAGGCATCCCGCCGGTACGCCAAATACTAATCTCCACCAATTCATGGAAGGTTTTTTTATGACGGGAAAGAAGTACTATTGCCGTTTTAATGAGTTGAGCCATGAACCAACTTGAAACAGCCGATAGGAAAATGGGATTTTCAAAGAAACTCTTTAGACTCATACCACGCATTACCATTACTTAACTTTCCTTCACGGGAAATTTTTTGTCAAGTCATGCCATTCTGTTTACGTTATAGGCTGGTAACCCTTTTGTCCCTGTCCGCTCGTTTTCCTTGACCCGCGCCGTAGCGACGCTGCCGCTGCACCACGCTCAGCACACGCTGTCCAGCCTTTGCCGTGCCGCGGCGTGTGGCGACAGCCTCGCCGAAATCGCGCAGACAAGAATCGCGCGAAAATCGCCAGCATCGCCTGTAAGAGAGACACAACCCACAAAGCTAAATCTCACTAGTCTTTTATCAAAATCTCACTGAGTTCTTCTATAAATCTCACTGAGTTCTTCCCCAAATCTCACTGAGTTCTTATCCAAATCTCACTGAGTTCTTATCCAAATCTCAGTGAGTTCTTCTATAAATCTCACTGAGTTCTTACCTAAATCTCACTGAGTTCTTACCTAAATCTCACTGAGTTCTTCTATAAATCTCACTGAGTTCTTCTATAAATCTCACTGAGTTCTTATCATAAACTCAGTGAGTTCTTCTATAAATCTCACTGAGTTCTTCTATAAATCTCACTGAGTTCTTACCCAAATCTCACTGAGTTTTCACCTAAAACTCACTGAGATTTACCAAAAACTCACTGGTTTCTTCCTCAAATCTCACTGAGTTTTCACCTAAATCTCACTGAGATTTACCGAAGACTCGCTGAGTTCTTATCAAAAACGCTGTGAGCCTTTTATAAAACTGTTGAGCATTGGGATTTGGTATCTGACGCGGGGAAAATTGGGAAA
>JAITIX010000093.1 GCA_031279205.1 Treponema sp.
CTCGGTTTCGGTACATGCGTTCCAGGTTTTGGGGAGGGTATCTTCTTTTGATCTGCCTTTATAGCCGTCAATGCTTACCTTTACCGGTGCTTTTGGCGGGGGTTTTAACTGGTTTTGAAGGGCTTCTAAAGGCATTTGTAAGCTGGCGGCATAGGCGACCTGGATGTCTTCCGGCAGGTCTTTGATATGGAAGCGTCTCTGTGGCCCACCGTTTCCGTCAACGGTGCGATATGGCCAGCCGTCATCTTTTGCCCGCCGATTGATGACACGTTTATCCTTTCCTAAGAATTCGGCTATATTATTAGCAGACAGCCATTTTTCCATTAGGCTATGCCTCCATTTCGTCGAGTAACCGGTCAAAAGATTCATAGCCCAGAGAACTGGCAAGAACTTTTTGTACCTTTTTGGACTGCTTGCCTCCGTGTAAAACTTGTGATACCATAGGCTGTGTACATCCGGCATACCTTGCTATGGCAGACTGGGTTATGCCTTTGAGAGCCATTTGATATTTGATCCGATGAGTCTCTTTATGGGTTATACTTCCCATTACGGCACTCCTTTCCGGTAGAGGTAAATTAGGAATTCCTACCGGATTTTTGATTTATCAGAGGTTATTTTTATAACTCTGATATATAAGAATATATATTCCTAATTGGAATAAGTCAAGCCGAAAATAACTAAAATAGGCTAAAAATGAATAATTTTGTCGGTGATAGGCTAAAAATAGTCCGAAATGGACTAAATATGAGAAATCAATCTCAATTCGCGGAAATCTTAGGAGTAACTCAAACTACGCTCTCTAAGTATGAAAAAGGAACCTCTGATATTCCAGACGAAATTAAGATAAAATTGAGTACCTTTGGAATAAACCTTCATTGGTTACTTACTGGTGAAGGAGCGATATTTATAGAAGGGAAAAATCAATTCCATCAGGAACTTACTGGGAATGGTGTCGTTGGGGTTGCTATAAATGCAGGTGGACATATAGAAAATACTGGCAATCCTTATGTTACCGTACTATCAGACCCTGGTAGGCCTGACGGAAAGGACTACCTTGGTTTTTATAGGATACCGCTTTTAACCAAAGAGCAGGTTTTTCGTTTTAATCCGGCTAAGGAAATTCCTGATCCTAATGCTCATTCTGGAGATTACCCGGACTATATGTTAGCTCCTATTCCTATGCGACTTAGGGAATACGGAACTGACCTGCGGGCTATGGCTGTTTTCAATAGCCTTATGTCCCCGTTACTCAATGCGGGGGATGCGGTCATTTTTCAAGCGACGGGATGGAACGGGGATGGGGTCTATGTATATCGTATGAGACACGAGCTTCATATCAGCCATGTCCAGTTTAATGGTAGGGAATACATCCTGACTAAAGAGTTTAAGCGGGAAGAGGAAATCCCTTACCATGTGGAATCTTTCGATCCGATAGGTCGTATTAGGGCGGTTCTGAAAGAGCTATAATTGGAAAAGTATCCCGGCCAGAATGGACAATATACTATGCTGAAAGCACTGGAATATTCAAACCTCTTCCTTCCCCGTAATAGTCTATTTTCTCAATATACCCCCAAATAGGGGGTATAATTTCGTCCCACCTTTGCAAAAATTTCATGTCCCACCTTTTTGTCCTACCTTTTGAGGACTATTCTCTATAAGTCTTTATACGATAAGGAGTTATAGTCATTTGTCCCACCTTTTTATCTGCACGATAATTTTGTCCCACCTTTGGGGCTTATCCGGGTTTCATACTTGCTTACTTTGCAAGTAAACATTTAGCTAAGTCTATACAGGATAAAGAGTTAAAGCACTTTGAAGGGTCTTAAAGGCTTCGGTGATTTTCGCAGTTTTATGGCAGTTTGTGTGGGTTTTTCGCACTTTTTCGCTTTTCTACTTTAGCTTTAACTCTATATAATACATAGATTTACAATGCCGTGCAAATCCCACTTTTGGTGATGCCCTACACCTGACACCGCGCCTCTGACCCGCGCCTCTACACCCGCGCCTCTGACACCATGCCTTTCACCCGCGCCTCTGACACCCGTGTCTAGCACCATGCCTGGCACCGCGCCTCTACACCCGCGCCTCTGACACCCGTGTCTGGCACCATGCCTGACACCGCGCTTCTCTGACACCGCGCTTCTCACCCACGCCTCTGACACCCGTGTCTAGCACCATGCCTTTCACCCGCTTCCTCTGACACCCGTGTCTGGCACTACACGTCGGACACCCGCCTCTAGCGCAGCTAAGGCTCGGCTAACGCGGGGTGAAGACTTGCTCGGCGAGGGTTTGTGCAAAGGCGCGGAGGTCTTTGCGGGACAGAGATTCAATGGGGAAGGAACGATTGAGAAGACCTGTTCCACGATTGCCATCCTGCAGAACGCAATCAATGGAGGCTGGGTTGATGGTGAGTGTGAGGCGGAAACGGGCGGTCTCGGTCGGAACAAAGCCGGCGGCTTTCAGGGCGGTTTGCAGGGGACGCGAGACGCGGGTATCAGCGCCAGCAATAACCAGGGACACAGGCAGGCTGAGACCAGCCTGAGGTAGCGCACCAGCATTCAAGGCAAAGAGGCGCTCAGTGGCGTCGTTACGTGAGTTGCGCGAGCCAGGTAGCCTCGCAAGCTCGGTGTAGGCATCGGCGATGATGTCGCGCTCCCAGATCGGGTCTAAAGCAACGATGCTGTCAGCGATACGCTGTTTATCCCGTAGAAGCCGACCTATCTCAAAGTCATAGCTGGGGGCAGCGTCTGGTATAAGCGGGGTTTCAAGGGAACGCGCCTCTTCTAAATAGCTCAGAGCGCGCCGGGGATAAGCCTCAAACGCATCGCTGTACAGGCAAAGCGCGTCGGGATTCAGTTCCCCGCCTGAGTAGAGGCTATAGGCATTGGCTGAAAGCAGGCTGTACTTCCTGAAAAGCTGCCTGTTCTCCTCAGCCTTGAACCAATACACCAGCTTGCGGAACAGTCCCTCCAAACCGCTGTTCTTAAACGATTCAGCTTTCTCAAGACCCTCATACGTCTTGTAAAGAATCTTGTAAATGTCGCGCTTATAACGGATCGGGTCAGTGCCATAGTTAAGCATCCACGAAAGATCGCTGACACGCAGGCAGTTTTCCGCATAAAGCCTCGCTTCCTCAAGCCGTCCCGCAATCTGGTAGGACTGGGCAAGGTTAATCTTGGAAAGCGGGGAGGTATCAAGCTCATAAGCTATCTGGTACTCACCAAAAACCTGCGCAAACTCAAGTCGCCGCTGTAAAAGCTCTCCGCGCGAAAGCCGCCCAGACGCACGGTTCTGCGCCACAAGCGATGTACTGCTCGCGTCAAAGGCTAGGTCAAACTGGTAGAAGCGCGTTTCCAGAATCGAAAGGTTATAGTACGCCACTGAAAGAAAGAGCCGGTCGTTGACAGCCTCTGCCGAAGCTATGGCGTCAAGATACCCCTGTTTCGCGTCCTCATACCGGAACATCTCAGAGTACAGGGTTCCAAGAGTCATGGAAAAGTCCGGGTCAGGACCAAAACGTTCCAGCGCATCGCGCATCAGACGCTCACCTTCCTCAAGCCGGTGCAACTTGTAGTAGGTCCAGCCCAAGTTCCCAATGGCATCGCGGCTGTCAGGGGAAATATCCAGCAGCCGCTCAAGATACTGGGCTGAAACCACGTCATCATTGAGATAAGCGGCAGTTCGGGACATACGGTAGAGCAGACTAATGTCAAAGGGACGAAGCTCCTCAACCTTCAGGTACTGTTTCCAGGCAAGACCATACAAGCGGCGCTCATAGTAGAGATTACCCAGAGATCGGGAGAAACGTGGATCAATAGAATACAGACGCTCTCCCTCCTCATAAAGCGCAATGGCGCGTTCCCAGAGT
The DNA here is from genome assembly GCA_031279205.1 of Treponema sp. Taxonomy (GTDB): domain Bacteria; phylum Spirochaetota; class Spirochaetia; order Treponematales; family Breznakiellaceae; genus JAIRMT01. Next base: position 3,869 of record JAITIX010000093.1, read on the forward strand.
TTGTCGCGCTGAGCTTGAATCGCGCTTTGATACAGCGTGTCGGCGGATTCACTGTCAATGTCCTGCGCCCGCGTCATATCGCCGGAAAGCGTGGCAAACAGGACAAGAAGCGCCAACGCCTTACCCACGTTCCTGTTCTTGAGTAAGAGCGCCAGCGGCGGACAGAGTAAGCCTAGTGCGCGTCTGCCGCGTGAGACGCATCGGGCGTAGTCCCGCGCGAAAAGCGCGTAGTCCGCTTCCATGTCCGCGTAATCATCGGCGCCGTAGAACGGAGCATAGCGAGCGGCAGCGGCGTGTTGATAAAGGGAATAGACGTGGGCGATATGCTGATCCATGTTCCGCACCCACTCGGATTCGGCAACGCGCGCCGGTTTCTTATAAGCGGCAAGCCGGAGCCGCTGTTTACTGTGCGCCCAGAGCCAGACCGCCCGTTTACGCGGGTTCTGGGATGATAAAAACCGCGCGGCAAACCAATACCCACCGCGCATAAACGCAAACACAAAGCCCAACCCAATAGCAAGCAGCACAAACCAGTATCGCCTGAGCGCGCGAAGGGTGCGTTCCCCCAGTTCTAAAAGCAAATGGTTCCCTTCATCCTCCTCTGCACCTTCTTTCAGCACAAGCCGGTCGCGGTTATCCAGAATCTCCTTCAAAAGCCGTTCCAGCTCCGACGATATATCGGACGGAGAACCGAACTCTTCACCTTCAGCCAGCATATTGGTCGTGGGGTCATACTCAATCCAGCCATAACCGGGAAAGTACACCTCAACCCAAGCGTGCGCCATGTTTGTGCTAACCGGATAGTAATCGAAGACCCCTAAGTTCAAGTCAATAAGAAAGCCAGCTACGAGTCGGGTGGGAATCCCCAAAGAGCGCAGAAGCAGGGTAAACGCGGAAGCATAGTAGGAACAGTAACCCTTTCTCGATTGAAACAGGAAGAAGCCGAGCTGGTCCCCGTCCGGGGCAAAGCCCGGCTTGAAGCTGTAGCGGTAGTCCCCATACTTGAGATACTCAAACACGATCTGAATCTTTCGCCAATAGTTCTGTGTATCGCCGATTAGTTCCTGCGCCAGCGCGGCGATCCGTTTATCATTCCCATACTCGGTGTAGACAGCATAATCTTCCTCGCTCATGCCAAAGGTTTCCGCGTGTAACGCGCCTTGTACGGCGTTAATCAGGTCTGCGGGACGGGCTACGCTTGTGTTACTCTGCACCGCATAGGCTGAACTGAACGAGGAAGCGTCCCACGTCTCAAAGGGCATGATGAGCGTCGGCGCGTTCATGCCAATGAACGCCGAAGTGTCGAAGTTCACGATGTAGTATTCCTGATTGGTTACACGAACCGCTTCGCCTTCTTCAGCCTCTACCCACGTTGTCCGACGGGGAAGACGCTGAGGATGAATCCGCTCATCAGCCTCAGTTCGGGAAAAGCTCTGTTTCCCGTTGTAACTTGAAAGCACATAGCGCCGAGTCAGGTTATGTCTATCATCACTATCCTTTTTTATGATGAGTACCATGTCATCGTCCATGCTGATTTCAGGTTCCAGCTTGAGTACCTGTGAGAAGTCAAAGTCAAAGAGTTTTGGCTCCAGCAGTCCGCCCCCTTTATCCAAAGCCTGTTCCTGCGAGGGGCCGAGAAACAGTACGCCGCCTATCAGTAGCAGCGCCAGCAAAGTTACGCCTGCGCCCACTGCCTCGCGCCCGCGCAACTGCACTTCCGGCGGCAGAGAAAGGATGAAGGCGAGCAACTGAAGCAAAAACACCCCGATAAACAGGGCAATCATAAGCGCTGGCCAACGGTACGCGCCGATGTCTGCGGTATTGGCAATGCTGAATAGAACGATAAGCAGGGCATCGGCGGCAACAATATCGGTGCGAAGGAAGGAGCGCGACATTGTTGCGAAGTAGGTGGAGAAAGCAGCCCAGTAAAACGGCAGGAGCGATACAAAGTTATTCCGATCAAGGTGAAGCAGAAGCGAATCAAGCGTAACCGCAATTCCAGGCGTAAAGACCCCAGAAACCGCAATGAAGAAACGCGCCAACCAAGGGACCATGGCAAGGATACAGAGCGCCTGAAAGCGCCGGACTTGTTTTATGGCAAGGATGTACGATGATAGAAACGCGCAGACAAGATTCACGGCAAAGACCGGCGTGTCGGCTAAGTCTCCGGCAAGCAGTCTGAACTGATAAAGGATCACGAGGAGAGACACAGATCGGAGTGCCAGAGACAAACGTGGCGAACCGTTCAAAGCGTTCATTGAGAAAAAGCATATCGGACAGACAGCGAGTAGACAAGGGACGGACACGGACACATAACTATGAAGTTCCAAAGCCCTCCCTAAGTGTCTGACACTCAAGACACTTCACTCACTCACCGCCGCCCATGCGTGTCTGGCGCCCGCGTGTCCG
>JAITIX010000131.1 GCA_031279205.1 Treponema sp.
GCGCTCAAAAAGACTGTCATTTTTTCCCGTGATGAGGTATACTTTTATCACTAAACTATAAAGGGGTGTTTTATAACTATGATTTTTAACCCTGAATACGAGTCTATGGACGAGGCGGCGCGGAAGAAGCTCCAGCTTGCCCGTCTGAAGAATCTCGTGGAAACGCTCTATGAGGCGGTTCCGTTCTATCGGCAACGGTTTGATGAGAAGGGGTTGAAGCCCCGCGACATTCATTCCCTTGAGGACATTGCTCTTTTGCCCTTCACCACGAAAGACGACCTGCGCGATACCTTCCCTTATGGTCTGCTGGCCTGTCCACAGGCGGAGATTGAGGAGATTCACATGTCGTCTGGCACGACCGGTGTGCCGGTGGTGGACGCCTATACTAATAAGGACCTTGAAATCTGGGGCGAGGCAATGGCGCGAACTCTTGCGGGCGCGGGAGGCAGTCGCAACGACACGGTGCAGAACTGTTACGGCTATGGGCTTTTCACGGGCGGGCTTGGCGCGCACTATGGGGCAAAGAAGCTGGGGGCAAATGTGATTCCCATGTCCGCCGGAAACACGGAGCGTCAGCTTATGGTGATGCAGTCGTTTGGTTCAACCATTCTGACCTGTACGCCGTCTTACGCGCTCTTTATGGCTGAGGAAGCTGAGGAAGCGGGTATTGATCTCAAGAAACTTCCTGTAAACAAGGGCTGTTTCGGGGCGGAGCCGTGGAGTGAGAATATGCGTCAAGAGATTGAGGAACGCTACGGCATGAACGCCTATGACATTTACGGTCTCACCGAGATCATTGGTCCGGGCGTGGCGTTTGAGTGCGAGGCCAAAAACGGCTTGCATATCAACGAAGACCTTTTTTACCCGGAAATCATTGATCCAGAAACCGGCGCGCCGCTTCCTGATGGCGAAAAAGGTGAGCTGGTCTTCACCACGCTTACGAAAGAAGGCACGCCGCTTCTCCGCTACCGGACGCGGGACGTTACCTTTTTGCGGCGAGACCACTGTTCCTGCGGCAGAACAACAGTCCGCATGAACCGGCTCTTTGGCCGCACTGACGATATGCTTATCATTCGGGGCGTCAATGTGTTCCCCAGCCAGATCGAGCAGGCACTTATCGAGATTGAAGGTACAGACCCGCACTATCTCATCATTGTGAATCGCGGGCCGGCTCATCTTGATGAGGTTGAGCTGCAGGTTGAGGTGAAGAAGGAAGTTTTCAGCGATGAAACCCGCAATCTTGAGGAACTGCGGCGCAAGATCGAGAATGTGATGAAGTCAAAGCTCATGATTGGGGTGAAGGTTAAACTTGTGGAACCCAAGACCATCGAGCGGTCTATGGGTAAATCCAAGCGGGTGGTTGATAACCGCAAGATATAGGGGGGAAACATGGCGATACAGCAGATATCGGTATTTCTGGAGAACAACGCGGGTCGGCTTGGCGAAGTTACGCGGGTTTTGGCGAGCGCAGGGGTGAATATGCGCGCCATCAGTATCGCGGATACGGCTGACTTTGGCATTCTTCGGCTGATAGTCAATGATAATGACAAGGCGCTCAAAGCGTTGAGCGACGCGGGCTTTACCTCGCGGGAGACGAGTGTGGCGGCTGTTGAGATTGAGGACTTGCCTGGCAGTCTCGCGCAGGTGCTGGAGTTGTTCCAAAAGGCAAAGGTAAACATTGAGTATCTCTACGCCTCGCTTGAGGGCAGGGCGGGGAAGGCTGTGGTGTTTTTTAAGCTGGCGGATCACGAGAAGGGTCTTGCGATTCTTCGGGAGAACGGTCTTTCAATGGTTGATTTGTTCTAGCAGCAGGGGGTAAACATGAAAATCTTGATGGCCGCGAGTGAGGCGGTTCCTTTTGCCAAGACAGGCGGTCTGGCTGACGTGGTTTCTGCGCTGTCTCTTGTGCTGGCGAAGCTGGGGCATGATGTACGCATTGTGCTTCCCCGTTACTACAGCATTGACCGGGGGCAATTTTTCCAGCTCAAAGGTCCTTTGGGAGTGCCGATGGGTGGGCGGGAAGAGTGGAGCGCGGTATACGCCACTGAACTTCCTGGTTCAATTAAGGAAAATCCTGTTCAGGTATACTTCGTCGATCATGAGCAGTTTTTTGGTCGAGACGGCATCTATGGAGTTCCTTGGGAGCCGGATTTTCTGGATAACCCCCGGCGCTTCACGTTTTTTTCCCGCGCCGTGTTTCAGCTTTGCCGGAAACTCAACTGGTATCCTGATGTACTCCACGCGCATGACTGGCCTACGGCTCTTGTGCCGGTTCTTCTGAAGTACCGGGAAAAAAGCGCGGGCTTTGTTGACACGGTTTCAGCACTCACGATTCATAACCTGGGGTATCAGGGCATCTATAACAAGGACAATTTCTTCTACACCAATCTTGGCTGGGATGTGTTCTACGATGCGGGCTTTGATGACTGGAATATGATGAACCTGCTCAAGGCTGGCTTGAACAGCGCGGACAAGATCAACACGGTGTCTCCGAACTATGCGCGGGAGACTCAGACCCAGACTCACGGCTTCCGTCTTGATGGAGTGCTTCGTTACCGGAGCGCCGACTATGTTGGCATCCTCAATGGTATAGATACTGAAGTGTGGAATCCGTGGAGCGACACGTTTATTCCGGCGAACTACAGCGCTGAGGACATGAGCGGTAAGGCAAAGGTGAAGGCGGCTCTGCAGAAGGAGTTTGGCTTGCCTGTTGAACCGGACATTCCTCTGCTCGGCATGGTAACGCGGCTTACTGAACAGAAAGGCGTGGGCGAAGTTTTTGGGCCTGCTTATGGTTCTGCCTGGTCTATCTGCCGTGATATGCGTATTCAGTTTGTGCTTCTTGGTTCTGGCGAGGTGTGGTGTGAGAATGAAATCAAGAGTCTTTCGTCGCGTTTGCCGAACTTTAAGGCGCAGATAGGCTATTCGGAAAAGATTAGTCACCTCATTGAGGCGGGGAGCGATTTCTTCCTCATGCCGAGCCGCTACGAGCCGAGTGGCTTGAACCAGATGTACTCACTCACGTATGGGACTCTGCCTATTGTGCGGAACACTGGTGGGCTTGCGGATACGGTACAGAATTTCAATCAGGAGACTGGCGCCGGCACTGGCTTTATGTTCGACGACCTCACCCCCTCAGCCATCTACAACACGGTTGGCTGGGCGGTCTGGGCTTACTACAACAAGCGTTCCCAGATTGAGGCCATGCGTCTTAGGGGGATGAAGCAGAATTTCTCGTGGGAAAGCTCCGCACATCAATACATAGCTATGTACAAAAAGGCGCTCGGCAAAGGTACTAGGCGTCAGTGAAAGGATGTCTGGAACCATAATAGAAACAGAAGGCCGTGAGACTTGGTAAGTCTCACGGCCTTCTGTTTTAGGCGTTAAGCTACACGCTTGGTTACGGTGTTACGCCGCCAATGATGGTTAGGCGACCATCGGTGTAGGGAATAAGCGGCCAGCCCTGGTCATTGATGTACTGAACAGTTTCGGTTATGACAAAACTGAGTAAGAGGGATGTGTTCACGTACTCAATGGTTTTGGACTTAATGTCATAGCCATCACCGCCGCCAAAGAGATAATCATTGGTAACGTAGGTGTAGATACGATCTGGATTCACCGGCGCGCCGCCGATGGTGAGGTTCACAAGCTGGCCTGTCCCGCTTGTGTAGTCAATGGTGTAACGTACATCTTCGGACGCCTGAGCAAAGCCGCCAGTTCCCTGAGGAATCGAGGCGATATACTCAAAGAGCTTAATTACGTCGGAGCCTTTCATGGTTCCCTTGAAAAGGTAGTTTTCAAATGGCAGGATCGTGAGAATCTGTTCCTGAGTAATGGGGCCGGCCGGAAGCGTTGCGCGGATGTTGCCGCCATTGTGGAAGGCGAAGTCAACGTGCTGATTATAGGCGATGCGGAAGTACCATGCGCTGGCGTCAGCGATGGCATCGCCCAGGGACGTTTCCTGATAGCGGGGAAGCCGGTTTCCAAATTCAAATGTACCTTCGGCCTGACCGATTACGACCTTGAGAGAGGCGTTTGCCTGTTCAATGTAAGAGGCGAGCATTGCCGTGATTTCCATGTCTGGGCCAATGATCTGGACAGGCTTCCATTCAAATTTGACGAGCTTCTTGTCCTGTATAGACAGTTTCCCCTCTCCGAGATACTTTCCAAACTCATTGGCGGTAACGATATAGGTATCACCGGCTTTGAGAGGGGTCTCAAATAGAGAATGGGAGTGTCCATCCACAATGATATCAATGCCGGGAACTGCGGCTGCCAAATCCGGCGAAGTAACATGATCCGGCGCTTCTTTCACGTCGCCAATGTGAGTAAGGCCAATAACAATATCAACCTGTTCCTGATTCCGCAGGATATCCACCATTTCCTTTGCTGCATCAATCTCGTTGATGAAGATCAGGCTCCGGTCAGGGCTGGCTATGGTCAGGGTGCGAAGAGTGGTAATACCGAAAATCCCTACCTTGAACCCATCATATTCCTTGACAAGGTACGGATCGCTCAGGTACTGTCCGTCTGCAGTCTTAATATTCGAGGTGATAATAGGGAATTCGACGATCTGGCCTTGTTTGAGAAGTTTGTCTATGTTGCCGTCAAATTCATGGTTTCCCAATATACCCGCATCATACTTCATCATGTTGTAGGCTCGAAGGTCAGGTTCTGCGGCAAACATATTGGAAAGAGCGCTGCCAGTGTTGACGTCGCCCGCATCCAATAGGAGAACATGGGAATTGGTGTTTCTAACGATGTTGATGTACGAAGCTCGTGTGGTAAGCCCACCCAGACCACCTGTTGGCAGTATAGCGCCGTGGTGATCATTGGTATGAAGCAAGACCAGTTCATAGATTGAGCTTGCCTGAGCGACCGAAGCCAGTTTTTCTGGAACCGAGTCTGGAGCTGGAGTCGAAGCCGCAACTGGAACCGGCGGCGGAGGTGGAGGCGGTTGGAGTGCCTGCCATCGTTGTCGCTGAAGTTCGTTAATCTCCGCCTCGGTCATCGGCATAGCAAACAGGGGCAAACTTACCAAGCACAGCAAAACCGCTGCTGATAATAACGAAGTAATACGCTTCATATTAAAGAATCCTCCCTATAAAAAAATCACGAAGGCTTTTAAGCCTTCGTGATTATAATACATTGGTTGTTATTTTACAATGCGGGGATTAGCAGGATCATAGTAAGGACCCAACGGCAAGTTATTCTCATCAAAGAACTTAACCACCTCGATCAGTACCTCTGACACTGGATAGCTGATTTCCCGTGTCTCCAGCGCATTAACATTATAAGCATTGTACAGCTCATCAGTCGTAACAAAGGCGTAAGGGAGATTTTCAATAACCGGAAGCTTATCGAGAAGCACTTCCTTCAGTTTCCCTGTCCCATCAATGGTATACGTTACTTTATCAGATACCTGCACAAAACCTGTGGTTCCCGGCTGGACAGCCACAATCTGTTCAAAGAGCTTGATTACGTCAGAACCAAGGATGCTAGCCCAGACGAGTTTAACGGGAGAATCCCCAACAACAGCCTTAACCTGCTGCTCAGTAATAGGACCTGCATCTAGACCAGCCTTGACAATACCGCCATTAATGAAAGCAAAATCAACCTTCCACGGCGCTGGTGGAGGCGGAGGAGGATTAAATTGCACATAATAAGCAATCGCGTCAGCAATCGCGTCTCCAAGCGCAGTCTCACTATTAAGAATACCAGTAGCGGAGAAAGCCCCCTCTAATGTAGCAATTGGAGGAGGAGGGGGTGGAGGCGGAGGAGCAACAGGCGTTGTGTCAACGGGGGTTGTTGTACTAGCCGATGTCTCTGGCTCAAGAGCATTTACTAGTTTCTCAGCCCGGGCAATCAATGCGTCGAGCTTAGCCACCGCATCTTCATACCGACGAGCCAAAGGATCAGCTCCAGCGGCAATGCCACTCAACGTGTCCGCCGCATCTTCATACCGACGAGCCAAAGGATCAGCTCCAGCGGCAATACCACTCAACGTGTCCGTAGCATCAGTCAACTGATCAGCCAAAGCAGGTGCACCAGCTGCAATACCACTCAACGTGTCCGTAGCATCAGTCAACTGATCAGCCAAAGCAGGTGCACCAGCTGCAATACCACTCAGCGTGTCCGTAGCATCAGTCAACTGATCAGCAAGCCCCGGTGCATTAGCTGCAATACCACTCAGCGTGTCCGTAGCATCAGTCAACTGATCA
>JAITIX010000025.1 GCA_031279205.1 Treponema sp.
ACTGTGGAGGGCGCCAACAATGGCGAAGACTTGGAAATGTGCGCCACTATCGTCTATGGAGACAAGCTGGTCAAAGCCGTGAAGGACGGACTCGTACCGGAAGACCGGATCGACGAGGCGGCTCTGCGGATTGTCCGCACGGTAACTGCCTTTGAGGAATCCTGGCGGGCAAGCGGCAAACACTACGGCTTGGAGACAATAGGCTGTGTGGAGCATTGTGCCTTAGCGCTTCGGTCTGCCAGGGAGAGCATCACTCTGCTGCAAAACAGGCAGGGAACGCTACCCTTTAAGCGACAGAGGGTAAAAAAGCTGGCTCTCATCGGCGCTTTGGGTAGCGCGGATAACATCGGGGACCATGGTTCAAGCCGTGTGTACCCTGCTCATATCAAGACTCCGCTAGAAGGATTGATCAACATGGCGCCTGACATAGAGATCATCTACTACGACGGGAATAGCTTGGACCATGTCCGGCTCTTGGCACGGGAAGCGGACGCGGTGGTGATCATCGCCGGGTTGGATTATCAAGACGAGGGTGAGTATGTCTCAGAGGAGCAAGCCCAAGACTATATCAGTTCCCCAATGGAGGGTAGTAACTTGGGAGGAGACAGGAAGGACGGCTTAGGCTTGCATAAGGGGGACATCGCCCTGATAGAAGCCGCTGGACTGGAGAACCAGAATTCTGTAGTGGTACTCATGGGCGGCGGGGCTTTGCTCCTAGACGGCTGGAAAGACTGTGTCTCCGCAATTCTTTTAGCCTATTACCCAGGTCAGGAAGGGGGAACCGCCCTAGCAGAGATTCTCTTTGGCGAAGTGAACCCTAGTGGGAAACTTCCTTTTGTCATTCCGGTGGATGAAGGCGATCTCCTGCCTCAGCCGGTGCGTTCCCTGAATTGGGACACGGAAAATCAGCACTACGACTATTACCACGGCTACACAAGGCTGGAAAAGGAGGGTATAGCGGCCATGCTGCCCTTTGGCTTTGGTCTTTCCTATACTCGGTTTGCAATCTCGGAGCCAGCTTTTGGTGTGGATGCTCGGCAGGTAACCGCCTCTTGTTGGGTTAAAAATATAGGGGAACAGGCTGGCGACGAGGTGATTCAGCTCTACGTGGGCTTTAAGCAGTCTCGGATAGACCGCCCGGTCAAGCTGCTCCGAGGGTTTACCCGCGTATCCTTGGAACCCGGTGCTGGTGAGCGGGTGTACCTTTCTTGTCCTTTAGAAAAGCTGAAATTTTACAACCCGAAAACTGGGGAATTTGAGCTTGAATCCATGAGTTACGAGGTATATATCGGCAGCTCCTCAGCGGAACGGGATCTGCTGAAGGGGAGCATTAGTCTGTAATTAGGAGGTAAAGGTGGGCAGTATTTTTGAGAAGATTAGCCATAACCGAGCATATCCGGCGAAAGTTTTTGTAACCCGTCTGGAGAGTTCCCGCCTGCACTGGCATTATGACTACGAGCTGGTGGTAGTGCTGGAGGGTAAGCTCCAGATTTACACCAGCCCTACAATCTATCATCTGCGGGCTGGGGACATCATCCTCCTTAACAGCAAGGTTATTCATGGGATGAAGGGTACGGAAGACGGCAACCTTTGCCTTTTTATTCAGTTTTCTCCTTCTTTTTTTGAAGGGGTTATACAGCATGAACAGGTATTTTATTTTTACCTGAATAGCACAGGCGAGACGCTGCCACCCAAGCTTCCCTATCGGCACTTTGTTACGGCTTCGGTCCGCATTGGCTTCTACGGGCGGCAGTCTGGTCTGGTGGCAAACCTACGGACCCACGCTCTACTCCAAACTCTGGCGGCGGATCTGGTGGAATATACGGAGTATGATACCAGGAGCATGAGGTCTTGCGAGGATCATCTGGGGGAAACCATATCAGAGATAAGTATGTTCATTGACAATAATCTACAGGATGAACAGCTTCATGAACATATTCTGCGTACCTTTGGGAGGACTGAAAAGACTTTGTACCGGTATCTCAAGGATGCCACTGGTCTTTCCTTGAAGGAGCTTATTGATATCGCTCGAGTGGAAAAGTCAAAACAACTGCTCCAAGAAACAGATAAGTCGATTATTGTTATTTCCGATGAATGTGGCTTTAGCAATGAGGCAACCTTTTATCGGGTTTTTAAGAAGGAAACGAAGCGGACTCCACATCAATTCCGCCTAACGGGAAGCGCGCCCCTCGTGGAACCCCAAATTCAAGGCTATATCAGGACTAATGAAAAGCAGATCGAGCAGGCGCTCCGGCAGTATCTGACAACTAACGAAGGTCAAACGGTTCCGAAAGCTCTTTGAGCTGGCGACCCTATATCTGTATGTTGAAATAGAGGATATGGACTCTTCACTTGCGACAGTTGGTAACCGTATGTCATAATCATAAAACCTTAATTAAGGAGGAGAACAATGAAGAAGATTATTGGGCTTTTTTTGATGGGAACACTGGGTTGCGCGGTGTTTGCGGCAGGACAAACGCAAGTGCAGGCAACGGCGTCCGTCGTACTCAAGTTTGGAACCGACGCAGAACCGGTTGGCTTTGATCCGCATACCATTTCAGCGGTGGCGTCTATGCGTATCATCTCACAGCTCTACAACACGTTGATCAATGTTGATGCTAACCTCAACGTGGTACCAGAACTGGCGTTGAGTTGGGAACAGCCGGACGATGTTACCTATATTTTCCATTTGCGCCGGGATGTGAAATTTCATAATGGACGGCCTATGACCGCGGCTGATGTGAAGTATAGCTTTGAGCGTATCCTTGATCCCGCTGTTGGCGCATTGGGGAACAGCGCCAGTTACGCGGGCGGCATTGAGTCAATAACGGTGATTGATGACTATACTGTACAAATCAAGCAGAAATCGATAAACGCGCCGTTTCTTGCGAGCCTTTCCAGCAGTTACTGCTCAATTGTGGCAAAGGAAGTTGTCGAAGCAAATGGCGGCAGCCTTCTCCGCGCTGACGGTGGTACTGGTCCCTTCACCCTGGGGCAGTGGGTTCCAGACAACATTGTGTCTGTACACAAATTTCCCAGTTATTTTGTTGCGGGTGAGCCAAAACTGGAAACAATTGAATTTTATGTGATGACGGACAGTTCCGCCCGGCTTGCCGCCTTGCGTACCGGCAATGTTGATGTCATCAATGCCGATACATCCATGTTGTCGCTTGTGGCGCGGGACGCGAACATCAATACGATTTCTTATCAGTCGCGCAACTACTCTGCTCTTTTTATCAATACGAAAAAACCGCAGTTTGCCGATGTACGGGTGCGTCAAGCCATTTCACTTGCGCTTAACCGGCAGGAACTGATTGATATAGCCTACAACGGCGAGGCTACGATTTCTGGTTTTGTGCCTCAATCCATGGGACACTGGGCTGTGGATGTAACGAAAAATGCACTGTATCAGCAGAATCTTACGCGGGCAAAGCAGCTTCTGATCGAAGCCGGCTATCCAAACGGCTTTGAGGTAACGATCATCGTTGGTTTGCTCGACAGTCTGCGCGATATTGGTACGGTGATTCAGCAGCAGTTGTCCGTCATCGGGATTAGGGCAAATGTCGTCAATAAAGAAAACGCCGAATATGTAGCGCTCTGGAGCGCCCACGATTTTGAGCTGATGGTCTGCCAAAATGGTGGCGGCAATGATCCAAGCCGTGCGGTTGCCTTCTTCTTCGGGACTGGCGCAGGCGCGAATATCAGCGAATATTCCAACACACGGGTTGACCAGCTCTGTAGTCTAGCCGCCGCTACAACCGACACAGCGAAGCGTGAGGCGTATTATAAAGAAGCAATCAATATCATCATTGAGGAGGCTCCCGCCATAGGTGTGGCAAGTCCTCGTGAATACTTCCTCGCTTCCCAAAAGGTGAAGGGCTTTAACCCCAGCGCTTCCATACCCTACAACATGGCGGAGGTTTATTTTTAGACGTGCGCGACTACATCCTTCGGCGGCTACTGCTACTCATTCCTGTGTTGCTCGGTATAAGCCTCTGCGTGTTTTTTGTCATGCAGCTTGTGCCGGGCGATGTGGTGAGCGGCATTCTTGGTATTGAGCAGACGCCGGAGCTGCGCGCCATGTGGGAGGCGAAGCTGGGACTGGATAAACCGACCATCGCGCAATACTTCACATGGATAGGTAAGATACTTCGCCTCGACTTTGGCGAGTCATTTCGCACCGGCGCCCCGGTGTTTCCCGAAATTCTACGTCGTTTCAGAATCACTGCGGAACTTACCCTCCTTGCCTGTTTTTTTTCGCTTGTCATTGCCTTGCCTCTGGGTATTCTTTCGGCGCTCAAGCATAACCGTCCGGCGGACAAGATAGTGCGCGTTCTGGCACTTCTCGGCGTGTCAGTCCCAACTTTCGCATCCGCGACGCTGGTGATTCTCCTGCTGTCAAAACTTTTTAACTACTTTACGCCGGTCAAGTATGTTGACCCATTGGAAAACCTGGGGGGAAACCTTGAAATAATGATCCTACCGGCTTTTATCATGGGGATGGCGATGGCTGGCTCTGTGATGCGGATGACGCGTTCGTCAATTCTCGAAGTATTGCGGCAGGATTACATCAAGGCTGTACGGGCAAAGGGAGCGCCTGAACGGGTAACAATTTTCCGTCATGCGCTGCGAAACGGCTGTATTCCCATCATTACCCTAGTAGGGATGCAGATGGGGTCCTTACTCGGCGGCATGGTTGTTATTGAGCAAATTTTTTCGATACCAGGTCTCGGACAGTTTGTCCTGACGGGTATTACGCAGCGTGATTACCCGGTTGTACAGGGATCGGTGTTATTCATCGCGTTTATCTATGTGATGATCAATTTGTTGGTTGATGTTTTGTATACCTATGTCGATCCAAGGATTCAGTATGACTAGGCGGCTGCCTGAGAGCAACAAAAATGTTCTCGTTCTTGTGTGGCAGGATCCACTGGGTCGCGCTGGTATTCTCGGTATTACGCTGATTGTCCTGATGGCTCTCTTTGCGCCAGCGCTTGCATCTTACGATGTGGCGAAGATGAACACAGGCGCGAGACTGGTCGCTCCATGTACGCAGTCGGGGTCTGACACGCCCTTTTTATTCGGCACGGATAACTTTGGTCGCGATGTGTGGAGCCGTATCGTGTATGGCGCGCGCGTTTCGCTTGTTGTCGGTATTGTCTCAGTGGGTATTGCCGCTGGTATGGGCTACATTCTGGGCATGCTCGCTGGTTTTTTTGAGGGTAAAACCGAAAGTGTCATAATGATGATTATGGATATTATCTTCGCCTTTCCGTCGATACTGCTTGCCTTGTTTATCGTTTCGGCACTGGGTCCGAGCATTATCAACACAATGATCGCCATTGGTATTGTCAATATTCCCGTGTTTACACGGACCGTACGCGCTTCGGTTAAGTCGGTCAAGTCCATGGATTATATCAAAAATGCGCGTTCCATCGGTCTTAAGCCCGTGTCGGTACTGTTTCGCCATGTTACTCCCAACGTGATGGCACCGTTTACCGTGCAGGCGACGCTTGCCCTGTCCGGCGCAATCCTTACCGAGTCGTCGATGAGTTTTCTGGGTATGGGTATTCAGCCGCCCGATCCATCATGGGGATCGATGCTCTCCGACGCACGCAAATACATGGAAATCGCGCCGTGGCTGGTCATCTTCCCCGCGCTGTTTATTGTCCTGACGATACTGTCCTTTAATGTGCTGGGTGATAGCCTTCGTGATGTACTCGATCCCAAGCTGAAGGTGTAAAGAATGGATAATTTGCTTGAAATTCGCGGCTTGCAAATAGAGTTGCCGAGAGGAAAGAACGCCGTAAAGCTGCTTGATACCGTTGATCTTGATGTGCGAAAGAAACAGAGTTTCGGTATTGTGGGGGAAAGCGGGTGTGGTAAAAGTATCATGGTGAACACCCTGCTTCAACTCCTGCCATATCCGTTGCGTACCCAGGCGGGGACGGCGCGTTTTGACGCGCAGGGTGGCGAGCTTGAACTCATCAGCCTACCGCCCGAAAAAATACGGCGTATCCGCGGACGGGAAATAGCCATGATCTTTCAGGAACCAATGACCTGCCTTGATCCAATTTTTACCATTGAGTTTCAAATGCGGGAAGCGATAGAGTTTCACACCACGCAATCCCACCATAGTACGCAAGACAAAAAAGAACAGACAGAGCGTTGCGTTGAAATGCTGCGGCGCGTGAACATTCCTCGACCAAAACAAACGCTCGCCAGCTATCCCCATGAGCTTTCAGGCGGACAGTTGCAGCGCGTGATGATTGCCATCGCGCTCATTAATAACCCGCGCTTACTCATCGCCGATGAGCCGACCACCGCGCTTGATGTTACGATTCAGGCGCAGATTCTTGAAGTAATGAATGAATTAAAGGAAGAGCGCGACACCTCAATTATCATGATTACACACGATCTTGGCGTTATCGCCGAAACCTGCGACGAAGTCGCTGTTTTTTACGCAGGAGAAGTTGTGGAGCGGGCCCCGGTCGTGGCGCTGTTTCACGAAACCGCCCATCCGTATACGCTGGGTCTCTTACACGCGGTTACATCCATGGGCGCCGTTGAAGTTGAATCGGATCGAACCGCGGGTGTGTCAAGACAACTGTACACCATCCCTGGCATGGTCCCATCCGGCGGAGAATGGTCGAAGGGCTGCCGTTTTGCCGGACGTTGCGACAAAAGAATGCCGCGCTGCGACGAAGAACACCCCGCGCTTGCCGCTATTAGTCCCCAGAGCCAATCCGGGGGTGGACATCTTTGCCGTTGTTTCCGCTCGGCTTCAAAGGCAACAGTATGAGTGAAATCTTGCTCGACGTCAGACACCTTAAAACATGGTTCCCTGTAAAAACTGGTGTGCTGCGAAAAACGACTGGTTATGTTCACGCAGTTGAGGATGTGAGCCTTATTGTTGGCCAGCAGGATGTGCTTGCGCTGGTCGGTGAATCAGGCTGTGGCAAGAGTAGCACCGGCGCGAGTATCCTGCGCCTAATCGAGTCGTCGGGTGGGGAGGTATTTTTCGACGGCGAGAACATTATCAGTCTTAGCGATGAGGCGATGCGGCAGAAAAGACGCGATATGCAGTTTATTTTCCAGAACCCCTACGCTTCGCTTAACCCGCGCATGGATGTGCGTGCGCTCCTTTCTGAGCCGCTCCATCTGCACTTTAACCTGAGTAGAACGGAGATCCGCGATAAGGTTGCGACAATGCTTGAACTCGTGGGCTTGACCCGCGATCATCTTGACCGGTATCCGCATCAGTTTTCTGGAGGACAAAAACAGCGCATTTCGATTGCCCGCGCTTTGATCAGCCGACCCCGTTTTGTTATTGCCGATGAACCAGTGTCGGCGCTTGATGTATCAATTCAGGCGCAAATCCTCAATTTGCTTATGCAACTACAGGAGGAGATGAAGCTGTCGCTCATCTTCATCTCTCACGACCTTAACGTGGTGCGGCATATCAGCCGTAATATCGCCGTGATGTACCTGGGTCGCGTGATAGAACGTGGCGAAACGGAAAGCGTCTACCTAAAACCGCTGCATCCATATACCCAAGCGTTGCTCGCGGCTGTTCCATCCCGCGACCCGCTCAAAAAGAAACAGCGCGTTGTGCTTGAAGGTGATGTACCGAATCCCGCGAATCCACCTGCGGGGTGTTCCTTTCATACGCGCTGCCCTCGCGCAACTGCGATATGTCGTGAGACAATCCCCGATACAATAGAAGTAGAGGCTCGCCATGTTGTGGCTTGCCATCATCTTTAGGAGGCTAACATGGCGTATGTTATTGGATTGATTAGTGGAACTTCGCTGGATGGGTGCGACGCGGCCTTGATACGGATTGATGGAGACAAGATCAGTCCAGTGGCTTTTGTCTCGTTGCCAATGTCTGAGGCGCTGCGCGGCAAAATCCTTGACTGCTGTTCGCTTGAAAAGTCGAATGTGCGGCTCCTGTGCAGCGTGAACGTGGAAATCGGGTACTGGTTTGCTCAGGCGGCAAAGGCAGTGCTGGCGAAGGCGGGCGTTGCGGCTGGCAATGTGGAGTGTATCGGTTCGCACGGGCAGACCGTGTATCATATCGCGGAACACGAGGAGCCATACCTGGCATCCACACTGCAAATAGGCGAGCCAGCAATCATTGCGTATGAGACTGGTATTCCAGTGGTGTCGAGCCTGCGGGCAATGGACATGGCCGCAGGCGGACGCGGCGCGCCGCTGGTACCATACGCGGAGTACCTTTTGTACCGCGCAGATTATCCGCGTGCGCTGCAAAACCTCGGCGGCATCGGCAATGTAACGGCGCTGGGCGCACTCTGCGGCTTGGATGAGGTGTTCGCCTTTGACACAGGCCCGGGCAACATGATCATCAACGCGCTGGCAAAGCGTTTTTACGGAATTGATTACGACGATGGCGGCGCGATTGCCGCAACCGGTGCGGTCAACGAGGCGCTCCTTGCCGAGTGGATGAACCTTCCCTACGTGAGCGCCCCGCCGCCAAAGGCCACGGGACGCGAACTGTATGGCGCGCAGTTTGTGGAGGCGGCGCTTGCCGCGCACACCAGCATCCGTCCGCAAGACTGGCTTGCCACTGCAACAGCCTACACCGCAGCCACGATTGAGCTGAACTATCGCCGCTTCGTATTCCCACGCTGCCCCGTAAAAGAAATCATTGCAAGCGGCGGCGGCGCTCATAACAAAACACTGCTTCGCGAGATTGCCCGATGTTTGCCGGAATGTACTGTGCGTACTCAGGAAGATTTAGGCTGGGATTCAGACTCAAAGGAAGCGGTTGCTTTCGCGATTCTTGCGCATGAAACTATGCGAGGCCACCCTTCCAACGTGCCGGGCGCAACCGGCGCGAAACGCCCCGTCGTTCTCGGTTGCATCACGCCAGCGCCGGTAACTTAGATACGCTTGCTACGGTAAAGATCAAGTGATAGCCTTGAAAGCAAGGAGTTTTGTCATGCGCTATCTTATTATTTCAGGCAATCCCAAACGAGGCGGTCTCTGTTACTCGGTAAGTGAGGAGGCGCGACAGGGCGCATTGGACGGTGGCGCTGAGGTGGAAGTCCTCACGCTGGAGAAGTTGGAGCGCTGTCATGTCTGCGGCAATGGCTGGGGAACCTGCCGTGAAATGCATACCTGCGTATTTGGCGATGACGGCTTTAACGCCGCACAGGAAAAGGCGCGGAAAGCGAATGCCTTCTGCTTCATCACGCCGGTATACTGGGGTGAAATGGCAGAGTCCCTGAAATGCTTCTTCGACCGCCTGCGCCGTTGCGAGTTTGGTCAGAACGGGGCGCTTTCAGGCAAGCCGGCCTTACTGGTCGCCTCACCGGGCGGCTCCGGTAATGGAATGTTAACCTGCCTTGAGCAGATGGACCGCTTTAGCCGGCACACTGGCGCGATCATCTTTGACTATATAGGCATTAATCGCTGGAACAATGATTACAAAAGACGCGCCGTGTACGAGGCCGTCAAAGCCATGACAACGGGACGTGAAGCGGGGAAGACCATTTAAAAAAACCTTGTCATTGGCACTGATACCCCTTGCCAAAGACTCCAAAGAGAGGTATAAATAAAAAACAGTGAAACAACGCCGGTGTGGTGAAATGGCAGACACGGTAGACTCAAAATCTACTACTCGCAAGGGTGTGTGGGTTCAACTCCCACCGCCGGCAAACGGCCAGTCCTTGTATTACAAGGACTGGCCGTTCTCTTTTCAATACCACCTGCGCGGGCATGGTTATGCCGGAACAGCGAGCGCGCTAAACTGCGCGGTGTACAGCTCCGCGTACAATCCGCCATGCGCCAACAATTCCTCGTGTTTACCCTGCTGCCTGATACCTTCATCGTCAATCACTACGATAAAATCCGCGTTGCGAATAGTGGACAGCCGATGCGCAATGATGAGCGTGGTGCGTCCCCTGGCCAAGTCCTCAAGCGCCCGCTGTATCTTGAGTTCGGTCGCTGAGTCCAGCGCCGAAGTCGCCTCGTCAAGGATGAGGATTGGCGGATTCTTTAAGAAAATGCGGGCTATGCTCACCCGCTGTTTCTGACCCCCAGAAAGTTTGACGCCGCGCTCGCCTACGACAGAATCATACCCGTCGGGCAGGCTCATAATGTCGTCATGTATCTCAGCGCGTTTTGCCGCCTCAATGATTTCATCGTCAGTCGCGTCGATTCGGCCATAGCCGATGTTTTCCTTAATCGTGCTAGCAAACAGAAATACGTCTTGTTGCACAATGCCAATGTTCCGTCGCAGTGATTCAAGCGTAAGATCGCGGATGTCATAGCCGTCAATCGTTATAGAACCAGCGCTGATCTCGTAAAAACGCGGCAGCAGGTGGCAGATCGTGGTTTTGCCGCCGCCAGAAGGCCCGACCAACGCCAGTGTGCTTCCCGCTGGCACACGCAGGTTGATGTGTTCCAGCACGGTTATATCGTTGTTATACGAGAAAGTAACGTCGCGGTACTCAATATTACCGCGCACATGCTTAAGCGCAATGGCGTTATCCTTGTCGCGGATGTCCGGCTGTATGCGCATGATTTCCACAAACCGGCCAAAGCCCGCCATGCCAGTGGTGTACTGGTCGACAAAGCCCGCGAGACGGCGTATAGGTTGCAGAAAGGCCGCCACAAAAAGATTACAGGCAATAAGCCCCGCGAGATCCATCTTCCCCTGCATGATGAGAACACCACCCACCGCCAGCACCACCACATTCAGTATATGAAGCAAAAAGTCCAGCTTACAGTGAAAAGTCGCCATGGACTTGTAATACACCTTCTTGGCCAACTTGTAGTTCTCATTCCCGCACCGGAACTTATTCGTCTCATAAGGCTCATTCGTGAACGCCTTAGCGACACGCGCTCCTGATATGCTTGATTCCAGCGAAGCGTTGATCTCGGCGGTGCGTTCCTTCACGCTTCGCGACGCCTGCATCATCCGCCGCCGTGAGCGCACCGTATGAATCACCATGAACGGCACGATGCAAAACAGTATCACCGCCATTTCCCAGCGCAGCGTAAGAATGAGGATGAACGAACCCACCAGCGTCAGAACCGATATAAATAGGTCTTCGGGTCCATGGTGGGCAAGTTCGGTAACTTCCCAGAGATCATTGGTTACCCGGGACATGATCTGGCCGGTACGGTTGTTGTCGTAGAATGAGAATGACAACTTTTGCAGGTGAGTAAAGAGGTCGCGCCGCATATCAGCTTCAATGTACGCGCCCACAGTGTGTCCCCAATAGGTGATGAAGTAGGAAAACAGGGTACGGAGCAGGTAGAGTCCGACCATAAGCCCGATCATAATGAAGAAAAAGCTGAATATCTGTTTGGGCAGAAGGGTTTCAATCGTGTACTTAGTCATCATGGGGAAGAGCAGGTCTACGCCAGCGCTTAACGACGCGCAGAGCATATCAGCGCCAAACAAGAGCAGGTGCGGCCGATAATACCCCGCGAAGATTTTTAAGGGAGCTTTGTTATAATCTGTAGTCATAACTTATGATATAACCACAAAGGCATTGTTGAAAGGGAGTATAGATGCTGCTTTACCCTTCACCCTCTGCCGGCCTGTATCTCACCTCTATCTAAACCTCTGCTAGCCTATCGCGGTTTTGCGCGCTAAGCTATCGCGGTTTTGCGCGCTAGCCTAGCGCGAGTTTGCGCCCTAGGCTAGCGCGGTTTTGCGCCTTAGCCTATCGCGAGTTTGCGCGCGAGCCTAGCGCGAGTTTGCGCCTTAGCCTATCGCGGTTTTGCGCGCTAGCCTATCGCGGTTTTGCGCGCTAAGCTAGCGCGGTTTTGCGCGCTAAGCTAGCGCGGTTTTGCGCGCGAGCCTATCGCGAGTTTGCGCCTTAGCCTATCGCGGTTTTGCGCCCTAGGCTATCGCGAGTTTGCGCGCTAGCCTATCGCGAGTTTGCGCGCTAGCCTATCGCAGTTTTGCGCCCTAACCTA
>JAITIX010000063.1 GCA_031279205.1 Treponema sp.
CGTTCCGAGTTCAAGCTGACCGCCCATCCCGGTTCATGACCCATAACCGCCTTAGAAGCGTCGACGCTTTAGGTTTAGAAGTGCTGACACTTTAGAGCTGGAAGCGTCGACGCTTTAGGTTTAGAAGTGCTGACACTTTAGAGCTGGAAGCGTCGACGCTTTAGGGTTAGAAGTGCTGACAGTAGTCTTAGGTATGTTGGTGTAATAGGCGTGGAGACGCTTGGCGTTACTGCCCTGCAGGTGGCGCCAGACTTGGTCATAGGAGACCATACCGAATCCCTATTCATAATGCGTTGTTTCGCGCTACATTATGACTATGATACCCATTTGGCAAGAAAACATCACCGCGCGTTTCGCTGATGTTGACCATTCCAACCGCCTAACACTAGCGGCGGTCTTTGACTACTTTCAGGAAGCCTCGATTAAGCACGCGGGAACGTTAGGCGTTGGCATTGAGGCCATGAAGCAAACCGGCGTAGCGTGGATACTGTCGCGGATCACGGTGCGTATAGAGCGTCGTCCTCGCTATGGAGACAAGCTCACCGTGCAGACATGGCCACGCGGCGCAGAAAAGCTCTTCGCCGTGAGAGACTGCTCCATCCTTGACGATTCTGGCGCGATTCTGGCGCGGGCGCGAAGTAACTGGCTCATCGTGGACTTAGAAAAACGCCGGCCACTGCGCCCTCACTTGACAATGGAACACCTCCCACTGAATGAGGGCATTGATATGGTCAGCGAGCGCGTCATAAACCTTGAACCGCGTGAGGGGATGACCAAAACTGGCGAACGCCGCGCCTTGTATTCGGATATTGACTACTATGGCCATGTGAACAACGCCCGTTATGCCCAGTGGATTCAGGACAGTGTTGATCCTGAGCTGCTTGAATACGCTGAAACGCTCAGGCTTGACATCGTGTACCTGCAAGAGATCAAGCTCGGCGAAACCATTGAGCTGTGGCAGTTGCCGCCGCAAACGCCTCTGACCCCAATGCCAGTAGCAGAAGCGCGGGATGCACAGCACTGTGGGCAGGCGAGTAACGCGCCAGCCTTTGTGTTTGAGGGACGACGCAATGGGGCTGACACTACAAGCCTAAAACAAGAGGCTGTGTTTCGCGCGGAACTGTACCTGCGCTGAAAAATCTCCGCCGTCTTCATGAACGTCTTCACCTCTGCCTGTCTCTGGCCCAACGAATACTCATCAAACTCCGGTGGAGATGCTTTTTCAGTCTAATCCGATGTTCGGAGGGTGTTGGGCGAGGCTGTGAAGGGTGTTGGGCGAGATTTGACAAGTCCCATGCCTAAAGTCAGGGATTTTACGGCGCTTTTGATAAGTTCAGGGGTGGAAAGTTCTAAGCCGCTTGGCTCTACGCGGACTCAAAGCTTCTGGCCTTCGTATTCTTGCAAAACCTTCGATAGGTTGATCGCGTTCTTGAGTACGATCTTCCGATGCTCATCGTTCAGGCGTTGAATATTCTGCATCAGTAAACGCATTTCAGCAGTCAAAGGCAGCAATGGCTGCGGTAACACGGTTTCACATCCTGTAACCAGGTATTCAACCGAGACTCCCAAGACCCGCGCTATCCTGACCGCTGCTTCAGCGGAAGGCGTGCAGTTGTGTGTACTCAGATAGCTATCAATCGTCTGTTTCTTCACACCAGAGAGCGCAGCCAGCTCTTTTACATACATATTCGTAAACTCTAACTGCGCCTTCAAATTTTCTCTGAACCCCATTGAGTTATAGTATGAAAAAGTCATCATATCCTCTTGACAGTATGGATATTATCATTGTATCTAATAATAGAATATGAGAATAAGCATATCCATTTTAGGAGGCAAAAATGATCTTCTCGTCCTATGGGTTTATCTTCCTGTTCTTGCCCGCTGTGTTTGCCGGTTACTTCCTGCTCAACCGTGTTCGATACCGCTATATAGCGAAGCTCTGGCTTGCCGTAGCCTCGTTTTTGTTCTACGCACAGGGAAGCCCGGCGTTTTTTCCATTCTTTCTGGCAAGCGTCGTGGGAAACTACATCATGGGAACGCTGCTGTCGGCCATTCGGGAGACTGAAACGGCAGCCCGCGCTCAAAGCAAAGTGGCGCTCGCCATAGGCATCGGGGCCAATGTCGGGCTTCTCGGCTATTACAAGTACACGGACTTTTTTATAACGAACATTAATACGGTTGCGCATACGGACATTGCGCTCAGGCACATCGTGCTGCCAATCGGTATATCGTTTTTCACGTTTCAACTGATCGCCTTTCTTGTTGACGCATACCGCGGGCTGACCAAATCGTATTCCATTATTGATTATCTTTTGTTCATCACCTTTTTCCCCCAGCTTATCGTGGGTCCGATTGTGCATCATGGAGAAATGACGCCGCAGTTTGAGGATGAGGCAAACGCCCGCTTCAACTGGGATAATGTCGCGGCTGGTTTGTTTCTCTTTTCCATAGGATGTGCGAAGAAAATCCTGCTGGCGGATCCGCTTACGATTAACGCGCAAGAGTTTTTTGACGCGGTTCCCGCGCAGCCTGGGTTTATTGAGGCATGGTGGTACGCGATTGAGTACACGATCTCGTATTATTTTGACTTATCGGGTTACGCGGATATGGCGATTGGGCTTGGCAAAATGTTTAATATCAATATTCCGCATAATTTTAATTCGCCGTATAAGGCGCGTAATTTTCAGGATTATTGGCAGCGCTGGCATATCACGCTTTCCCGCTTTTTGGGGGACTATATTTTTCGCGGGGTGTACCGCAAGGGCGATAAGTACCGCAATTTTTATGTTGCCTCTATGATAACTTTTCTCGTGAGCGGTTTCTGGCATGGTGCGGGCTGGACGTTTGTCGCGTGGGGTGTGTTGAACGGCATTTTTGTGTGTAGCGCCAGTTGGATGAAGCGGCATAACAAGCGGTTTCCGTTTATTGTTGCCTTTTGTCTGACCGCGTTGGGGGTAACGGCGATGCGCGTGTTGTTTGTTTCGGCGACATTTTCTGATGCGTGGCGCGTGTATCGGGGCATGGTAAACATTACTTCGCTGACGAAGACTGGTCTGGTTCTGTCGATTGGATTAATCCAGAAGGTCTTTTTCCCGATTGGTCTCGCGATTTGCTGGTTCGCGCCTAATTCGCAAACACTGTCGCGTCAATTTAAGCCATCATGGCTCACGTGCTTATGTTCCGCGGCGCTTATTGGTTTGAGTTTGCTGCGCATGAATAGTGGCGCGGCGTTTCTCTATTTTCAATTTTAGAGGTATATATGAATATCACCGCAAAGGTTTGGTGCGCGCTTTTCGTCGTAGCCTGTTTATTGGCAATGGCAATCATTATAGGGGCAAATTACTTTCTTGATCCGTATGGCTATTTTTTAAACACTCATTATGGTCAGAATGGTAGTGAGGGACTCAGTGTACGGAACGCGAAAATACGCTATATAAAAGAGAATCCTGATGTATATACTGGTTTTATTATTGGCGGCTCACGGACCGGGGCGCTTGATCCCGCGCTGGCATCGGAATATACGGGCTTATCCTTTTATAATTTTTGTTTTCCCCAGGGGTATCAGGAAGATTATGAAATGCTTGTTGATTTTATCATAGCGCGTACACCAGTGCGGCATATTATTTTGCAGCTTAATGGTCAGGAAATAGGCGGCGACGATCTACGTGTCGAACATCTGTACGCGCTTGACTCAAAAGTGTCATCGAAAATAGCGGAGCTTGCAACCGTATTGCTGTACGGTTGTTCAGTGAACCTATTAAACTTTATTTTAAGAAGACCAACTTATATTCCCAGAGTGCAAAGCAATGGGATGATCGAATATATCGGGCATTATAGTCCCGCAGAGGCTGCCAATCTGGGTTTTGTGGAAAAGACCGTTACGCCGGATTTTCAATCCCTGTATCAGCGCATCTTTTCAGAAAAGACGGCTTATGATTTTCCCATAATGGAATTCTGTTTTGAGTCGTTATCAAGAATCAGGGAAAAATGCGCAATGAACGATGTTAAACTTACTGTTTTGCTCGCGCCGAGTTCGGTCTACGTGCTTGCACACACTGAATCTCCGCTCTATTGGGATTATCTCCGCAACCTGGCGGCAATAACGGCTTTTTATAATTTTAATGGCTATGCCCCTTATAATTTTAACCCCTATAATTTTGTTGATAACGCGCACTACCGCAAAGAGATGGGCGATAAAATGCTCCGCATTGTATTTAATCAGGAAGAGGCTGTTGATGATTGGGGCGTATTACTGTCAAAAGACAACATCGGCGTGTATCTTGAGCGCCGTAAAGCGCGTTATTTTGCACTGAAGAAAAGCTACGAAGAACAGGGAATCATTCCGCTGGGAACCATGAACGGCGCTGGTTTTATTCCGGTTGAGGCGGCGGTCGAGGGCGCCTGGTGATTTTGTGATCGCAGACCAGTCCTTAGGCGCGCCTCTCATCCGCGGCGCTTGTCGGCTTGCGAAGAATCTGGGATAACTATAGTAAACTTACTGTTCATCTCAGGGCTGAACCAAAGGGGAAACATGAAATCAATGTTAATGGGGAATGAAGCTATTGCTTTGGGCGCGATTCACGCCGGCGTACAGGTTGTAAGCGGCTATCCGGGTACGCCTTCCACCGAGATACTGGAAACTATTGCCAGAGAAGCGGGGCAAGGGGCTGAAATCTATGTGGAATGGTCGGTGAACGAGAAAGCTGCGCTGGAAGTTGCGGCGGGAACCGCCATCGCCGGCGCGCGGGCCTTGGTAACCATGAAGCAGGTGGGGCTTAATGTCGCCTCTGACCCGTTGATGAGCCTTAACTACATTGGCGTGAAGGGCGGACTTGTGGTCGCGGTTGCCGATGACCCTGGCCCCATTTCTTCCCAGACCGAGCAGGATACACGGTACTTCGGTAAATACGCTAAGCTGGTGGTTTTTGACCCCGCCTCGCCGGAAGAGGCCTATACGATGGTTGCGGACGCCTTTGCCTGCTCGGAACGGTATGGGCATCCGGTTATCCTGCGGCCTACCACGCGCATCTGCCACAGTTACGCTTCGGTGGAACTGCTGGAACAAGCGCCGTTGCCTAAACAGCGGGCTGGCTTTACGCGCGACAACGGGCGCTGGGTCATCTTTCCAAGCCTCGCCTACCGCAGCCATATCAAGATTGAGGAAGACCTTGTTCACGTGGCGGAGGATTTTTCATCATATTCGGGGAATGCGCTGTCCGGTTCTGGCGTGAAAGGCATTGCCTGCGGCGGTGTCAGTTACGCCTACACGCGGGAAGCGCTGCTGGATGTTGAGGCGGAGTATAAGCTGCTCAAGGTTGGAACAGTTCCGTTTCCCGCGAACCTAGGGCTGGACTTTCTTGACGGGCTTGACGAGGTTTTGGTTATCGAGGAGCTAGACCCGGTGATTGAGATGGAGCTTATAGCCCTGTGCGGCAAGCGTCATTTACCGGTGAAGGTGAGGGGCAAGAGTTCTGGCGATATGCCGCTTGCTGGCGAGAACACGGTTGCGCTGATTGCTGAACGGGCGCGCGGGTTTCTGGGCGTTGCGGCAAAAGCGCTGCCGCTGGATCGCGGGATCGACATAGGGGCGCTGCCAGTTCGCCCGCCGGTACTGTGCGCAGGCTGTCCCCATCGCGGCTCATTCTTCGCGGTTAAAGCCGCAGTCGCCGAGCAGAAGCGGAAAGCCGTGTTTTCCGGGGACATTGGCTGTTATACCTTGGGCAATGCTCCGCCGTTGGACATGGTGGATACCTGCCTCTGCATGGGCGCGGGCATTACCATGGCGCAGGGCATCAACCGCGTGGAACCAGACACGCTTAACTTCGCCTTTATCGGGGATTCCACGTTTTTCCATACTGGCATTCCGGGCTTGATTAACGCGGTGTATAACCAAGCCAACGTCATTGTGGTCATTCTGGACAACTTCACAACTGCCATGACCGGTAACCAGGCGCACCCGGGCATGGGCAGGAGCGCGACCGGCGCGACCGCGGGGAAGGTGAGCATTGTTGACATGGTGAAGGCCATTGGCGTGCGGGAGCTAGTGCGGGCGAACCCCTTTGATCTGGCTTCGGCGAAAGGGGCGGTAAGACAGGTGCTTGATAAGGCGGGTGTACGTGTCATCATCTTTGAGGGGCCGTGTATCATGGTTCAACGGGGATCAAAGCGCCATGAAATCAGCAGCCAGCGCTGTACTGCCTGCGGTCTCTGCGTTAAAAAACTCGGCTGTCCAGCGCTTTCGCTCTCCACCGCCAGCGCGGTGATTGACCCTGTGCTGTGTACCGGCTGCGGTCTCTGTAAAGCACTGTGCACGTTTAGCGCTATTGATTAGCGTTTGGGAACTCATGTTACGCATGATTTACAAGAGATGAAGCAAAATATCCACAGATTATACGGATTCATTTCCTCTTAATCTGTGGACAAATTTTGCGTTCCTAAGCTCAGATACTCACTATCCGGCCTTCTTTATGCGAGATATAGGCGTTTTCGAGCAGTTCAGTAAGCGCGATGCCCTTAGCGGTATCAAAGGGAATAGGTTTGCCATCAATGATGCCGTCGAGCCACATACGCAGGGCAGGCGGCAAAGGACTGGGGAGCGTATCAGGGGTGAACCAGCCGTCCTTAAACTTGTTGGAACGCACCTTGATTCTGCCCT
This sequence comes from Treponema sp., assembly GCA_031279205.1. Taxonomy (GTDB): domain Bacteria; phylum Spirochaetota; class Spirochaetia; order Treponematales; family Breznakiellaceae; genus JAIRMT01. The sequence continues at coordinate 6,656 of JAITIX010000063.1, forward strand.
CGACCTGCACAATAGCGCCCTCTGTGCCGAGTAATTCAAAACAGCCAGCCTGATACTTTGAGGTAAAGCCGGTTTCCAGCACCGCGATCACGCTATTCTCGAACTCGACCACTGATACCGCGTGGTCGTCAGCCGGTGGTGGGCAGTAGGTTGTGGTGAAGATCGAGGCGATGCGTTTTGGTTTACCCAAAAGATAGGCGGCGGTGTACATAGGATGGCAGCCCAGGTCCATCATGGCCCCACCGCCGGCTTTTTCCACATCGTACCAGTACGGAGGAAGCCAGCCGGCTAAGGAACCATCGTGGGCATTCCGCATACGCATATAGTTCACCCTGCCCAATATGCCCTCATCAATCGCCTGCTTGCAGTATTGCGTAAACGATGTGGTGAGGTTCGGGTGGCTGATGCAGAACTTGATGTTGTTTTGCGAGATTGCCTCGGCAATGACCTTGCAGTCGGCAACAGTCGTTGCCAGCGCTTTTTCCGTGAAGATATGCTTCTTCGCGTTTGCCGCCGCGAGCATCACCTTACGGTGTTCACTCGTCGCCGTTGTTACTACTACGGCATCCACATCCTGACGCGCCAGAGCCTTGCCGAGATCAGACTCAAAATCCACGCCAAGTTCCTTTGCCCAAGCTGCACCCCGCGCCGCGTCCTCATCCCAGACGCAGGTAACCTTAGCGTCCGGCTGTTCGCCAATAAACTCTGCGTAGCCTTGTGCGTGTACATGCCACTTTGAAAGCATGAGTACGTTAAGCATTCTCTTCTCCTATTTCGATGGACGGAATGACGATCTCGATCTCTTTCTTGAGCTTCGATGAGCGATAGATGCCATCGCAGATCGCCTGATTGTAAAGAATCTCCTCGCCGGGGATCGGCGCGGGACCGTTTGTTTTGATCGCGTCCACGAAGCCGCGAATCTTTGCGGCAAAGGTGTCTTTGATTGGGCTTTCGCCATAAGTAACAAAAGGAATCGACGGTTCGATAACCGAGTCGATCTGCATACCGTTGACGTCGGTGTAGTACATGTAGCGCGACGGCATGTTGAGTTCCCTGTTCCCGTTGACGACTTTTATAGCGCCTTCCGTGCCAAGCCAGAGTGTGTCGCCGAGGGAATCGGCGTGCATGGCCCATGACTGCTTGAAGATGAAGGTAAGATCACCTTCCATGCGGATAAGCGCCACTGAGAAATCGTCAACATTGAAGGTAGCATACTCAGACCAATACTTCGCGTTCTTGCCAAAGTAGTCCGTAGCAATGGCTGACACCGTGAGCGGCTTAGGATAGCCGACAGCGTGCAGACATTCGTCGATTGAGTAACAGCCAATGTCGCCCAGACAGCCATAGCCGGCCTTAGCCTGGTCAACAAACGTGCCGCCGGGGATGCCTCGTCGACGACCGCCGCCCGACTGGATATAGTAGACCTTCCCCAACGCACCACTCTGGATGATCTCATCAATCCGCCGCCGCATATAATCATAGCGCGGCTGGAAACCAATGGTGAGCATCTTCTTCGCCTTACGCGAAGCCTTAACCATGTCCGCCGCTTCCTGAATAGTGAAGGACATGGGCTTTTCGCAGAGTACATGAACCCCAGCTTCCAGCGCCGCGATAGCACATTCCGCGTGTGTGGTGTTATAGGTACAGACGCTTACGCCGTCCAACTGGACATTTTTCAGCAGCTCTGTTGCCCTCTCAAACGCTGGAGCGCCTTTCAGTCCGTACTTATCCAGAAACTCGCGCGCCCTCCCCGGAACTATATCGCAAGCCCCGACCACTTCCACGTCGTCAAATGATGTATACGGGACCATGTGCGCGTGCGCAATGCCTCCGGTACCAATAAAACCAATCCGTATTTTCTTTTCCATAAAACATTGAGCCTCCCAGCTCATAACCTATTATAACACAACTTATGAGCATGGAGCGGTTAAATACTCGTTTTCTCATATCATTGAGCGCTAATCTGAAAAATGTTTCCGTTTTCATATTGAAACTCCATCCTTGTTAAGCTAATATCGAGCTATGACATATACACGTCCTACGAACTATAAGACTCGCCAGAGTCAGCATGTTCTTGACTACATGGCTTCTCTGGGAGACCGCCATGTTACGGTCAGCCAAATCGCGCGGCACTTCATAGATAAGGGCGCAGCTATCGGGCAGACCACTATTTACCGCCAGCTTGAGAAGTTGGTGAGCCTTGGCAGAATAAGGAAATACACGCATGGAGAGGGAGGCGGCGCCTGCTATCAGTATGTGGCAGGCATCGCCTGCGTCGAGCATTTCCATCTCAAGTGTGAAGACTGCGGTGAACTTATCCACCTTGACTGCGAATTGCTGGACGAAATCGAGCGGCACCTCCTCGCCGAGCATGAGTTCCAAATCAACGCGCTCAAAACAGTGTTCTACGGGAAATGTGGGATATGTCGCCAAAAGGAGTTAAACACATGAAACAATGGTGTATCGGAGCGCTTATGGTATCGACGCTTATGACAGTGGAAGCGCGGGCAAAACAAGACACCGCTGCTGTTAACCGCCTCAGCGTGGTAACAACGGTGTTCCCAGCGTATGACTTCACGCGGGAAATCGCTGGAAGCGCTGTCAGCGTGTCTATGCTGCTGCCGCCGGGGGCGGAGAGTCATTCGTTTGAGCCAACGGCACAAGATATCATCAGGATACAGAACAGCGCCCTCTTCATCTGGGTTGGCGGTGAGTCTGAATCATGGGTTGAGCGGATACTTTCGTCAATGGATACAAGCGGGCTGCGGGTTGTACGGCTGATGGATTGCGTACAAACCTTAGAAGAAGAAGTAGTCGAGGGGATGCAAGCGGAGGAGGAAGAGGAGGTCGCCTATGATGAACACATCTGGACTTCGCCGCGCAACGCCATGCGTATTGTAGAGCAAATCACTGCCGCGCTTGTGGCGCTGGATACGCAAAACGCCATTGCCTATCAGCAACGCGCCACCGCCTATCTCGCCGAGCTAGAGACGCTTGACACGGCGTTCCGTAACGCGGTCGCAAGCAGAACCCACAAAACCATCGTGTTTGGCGACCGTTTCCCCTTCCGCTACCTTGCCGAAGAGTACGGCCTTTCGTACTTCGCCGCTTTCCCAGGCTGCTCCACTGAAACCGAGGCAAGCGCCGCGACTGTAGCCTTCCTCATCAAAAAGATACGGGAAGAACATATACCAGCTGTCTTCTATATAGAACTGTCGAATGAGCGCATGGCCGACATGATTAGCGAGGAAACTGGGGCGGCAAAACATTTGTTACATGCCTGTCATAACATCTCAAAGCGCGACTTTGATCAGGGGCGCACCTATCTGGAACTTATGAATCAGAATGTGATTAACCTTAGAGAGGCGTTGCGTTGACCCTTATCACCTGTAAAAACGCAGCCTTTGCGTATGATGGAAACATTGTTATAAAAAACCTGAGTTTCGAGCTTGGGACTGGCGACTATCTCTGCGTGGTTGGGGAGAATGGTTCCGGCAAAAGCACGCTCATCAAGGGCTTGCTTGGCCTGATGCCGCCACAAGCCGGAAGCGTGGTTTGGGGAGACGTGAAACGCAACGAGATCGGTTATCTTCCCCAGTATAAGGTCGCGCGCAAGGACTTTCCCGCGTCAGTGTCAGAGGTAGTTCTTTCAGGCAGGCAGGGCGGGCGAGGCATATTGCCGTTTTATTCCAGACAGGACAGGGCTGTTGCCGCCGAGAACCTTGAGCGGCTCGGCATCGCTGACCTACGAAGAAAGTGTTACCGCGAACTGTCCGGCGGCCAGCAACAGCGAGTACTGCTTGCCCGTGCGCTTTGCGCGTCGCGGAAGTTGTTGCTCCTGGACGAACCGGCTTCCGGCCTTGATCCACTTATCAGCGTGGAACTGTATCGTCTTATCGCCAAAATCAACCGCGAAACCGGCGTTGCGATTGTCATGGTATCGCACGACATCAAGAGCGCTGTGGAGAACGCAAAACGCATTCTCCACGTTAAGCATGAACAACTCTTTCTGGGAAGCCCGGATGAATACCAACGCTCAAAGATTGGAAAAGAATTTTTGAACGCCATCAGAGAGTGATTCTACGCGGACTGAATCATGAACGTCGTGTGGTAACATGAGTTAAAACAATTCGCCGTCGCCCTCTTCGTCAGCCACCCCCAGCAGCTTTTGCGCGTCAGCATCGGGCAGAGTCTGCACTTTGCGGAGTTTGCGATCCATCGCACGGGTGCGGATGCCGACATTCTCGATTTCCTTACCTACAGCGTCAATTTTTTCCTTAGTCTTTTGCAGTACCACGCCAAACTTGCCGAATTCAGTGCGAACCGCGCCAAGCAAGTCCCAAATCTCGCTCGTGCGCTTTTCCACCGCGAGACTGCGAAAGCCCATTTGTAGGCTCGACAAAAAGGCGGAAACAGTCGTGGGACCGGTGATAGTAACCTTGAACTCTTCCTGTACTGATTGGAACAGACCGGGAATCCGCAGTACCTCAGCATAAAGCCCCTCAAAAGGCAGGAACATCAGCGCAAAGTCAGTGGTATTAGGCGGGTCAACATACTTAGTCTTGATATCCTTGGCAAAAGCCTTGATCTTACGCGCAAGCTCTTTCTTGTAACGCTCAATCTCGTCGACATTGCCAGCGTCATAAGCCGCGTTCAGGCGCTCGTAGTCCTCGCTGGGAAACTTGGCGTCAATAGGAAGCCAGAGTATACGGGACGAGTCTGCCTTAGACGGAATCTTTACCGCAAACTCAACCACATCGTTACTACCCTTTTTGGTTTTAACGTTTTTTGCGTACTGCTCAACCGTAAGCAGTTGTTCCAGTATGCTTTCAAGCTGAAACTCGCCAAGCACACCCTTGGTCTTAACATTAGTGAGTACCTTCTTAAGATCGCCAACACCACTTGCCAGCGTTTGCATCTCACCAAGCCCCTTCTGCACCAGTTCAAGCCGGTCGCTCACCAGCTTGAACGATTCGCCAAGCCGTGTCTCAAGGGTCTGATGCAGTTTCTCGTCAACCGTTTCACGCATTTTCTCAAGTTTAACGCTGTTGTCAGCCTGTATATCCAGCAAGCGCTGCTCAACTGAATCGCGGATGCGGTCAAAGCTCTCGCGAGTGTTCCGCGTCAGCGCGTCCTGCTTAACACTGAGGTCGGCGAAACACTCCTTTTGAACATCGTTAAACTGCCGCACATTGTCTGAAAAGCGTTCCTCAAAGGACTTGAGCGACGCGGTCAGCTCTTCGCGGTTCACCCGCGCCGAATCCGCCACTGAGTCGGTGATGCCGCGCAGCTTGCCATCAAGCATGGCGCTGAACTGGGCGAAAACAGCGGTGAGTTCTTCCCGCGAATCCCGCGCCGACCTGCTGATCTCATCGCGGTTCCTGCCAAACTCATCGCGCAGAGACACCTCGTTACGGTCAAGACGCTGCTCATAGCCAATGAGCCGATCAAGCACCTGCGTTTCCGCCCCTTGCTTACGCCTTCCAGCAAGTATGACGATAAGCAGAATCGAGTTTATAAGCAAAAGAACGATGATGATGATTGCCAGTATCAGTTCCATGTTTAACTCAATGCTTAAAGTGGCGCGTGCCTGTGAAAACCATAGCAATACCAAGCTTGTCGCAGGCTTCTATTGACAGCTTATCGTTGAGCGAACCCCCTGGCTGGATGATTGCCTTGATACCAGCGGCGGCAGCGGCTTCAACCACATCGGGAAACGGGAAAAAGGCGTCAGACGCAAGTACCCGCGCAGGCTCGTCGCCCGCAGTCAGCTTGGCACTTCGCTGAAAAGCCAGTTCAGCGGCTGATATGCGATTCGTCTCACCGCCGCCAATGCCCGCCGCCGCCTGATCTTTGACCACCACAATGGCATTGGACTTAACGTAGCTTACCGCCCGCATACCAAAGAGCAGGTCGGCAATGTCCCGCGCCTCCGGCTGTACCTTGGTAACAACCTCCCACTTCTCAAGGAGACGACGGTCTGTTTCCTGCGTCAGAAGTCCGCCGTCAACCGCGATACATTCCAGTCGCTGTTTTGGGGCAAACGGCGCCTTCATCACCCGCAGATTCTTCTTCTTCCTGAGAATGGCAAGCGCCTCGGCATCAAAATCCGGCGCAACAATGATCTCAAGGAAAAGTTCCGCCAGCTTTGCCGCGGTCTCAGCATCAAGCGCGACGTTACACGCCACAATGCCGCCAAAGATAGACACCGGATCACAGGCGTATGTCTTGGCATACGCCGCCGCCAAACTATCAGCCAGCGCAATCCCGCACGGCGTATTATGCTTCACCGCCACACAGCACACCGCCGCCTTCTCAGCCCGCAACGGCGCCACTGCAAGACGCAGAACATCAGCATCGCCCAACGGTGCGGTCTTATCAGCAGCAAGCCCAAAGGCACAAACCGCTTTCCACGCAAGATCAAGATCGCGAATGTTGTTGTAACTCAGCTCCTTTCCATTAAGTTGAGTCATTGACGACAACGCCCCCTGAGAATCAGCGCTAACATAGAGCGCCGCGCTCTGATGCCCGTTTTCGCCATAACGAAGCAACTGCGCCTTCTTGAGCGGCATCGCCCAATACGCTGGATATTCCTCATCGTTAAGCAGATACCGTGAAACCGCCGCGTCATAGGCTGAGGTGAGGTTAAAGACCTTGCCGGCAAGCCGCTTGCGGAACTCCGCCGACACCACTCCCGCCTTGAGCGCCGCGATCACTGCCGCGTAATCAGCCGAATCAGTGAGTACCAGCACATCTCGATAGTTCTTAGCAGCCGCGCGTAACATGGTTGGCCCCCCAATGTCGATAAACTCAACCGTTTCCTCAAGGGAAAGCCCTGCCTGAACCTTATCAAAAAAGGGGTAGAGGTTGACGCACACAAGATCAATGGGACTAAAGCCCTGAGCGGCAAGGGTTTCCACATGCGCCGCCACATCACGCCGCGCCAGTAAGCCCGCGTGAATAGCTGGATGCAGGGTCTTGACCCGCCCGTCAAGGCACTCCGGGAAGCCGGTTATAGCCGCCACATCGGTAACAGCACACCCCTGTTCCTGCAAATACTTAGCCGTGCCACCGGTAGACACCAATTCCCAGCCCGCATCACTCAGAAAAGCGGCAAGTTCCGCCACTCCTGTTTTGTCATAAACGCTGATAAGCGCCCGTTGTTTCATACTTCCCCCGTCAGTAACCCCGCAACCTTTAGGCCGGGGCTTGTAGCTTAAATTGATCACTCAGCTTACTCTACAAGGTTTCTACTTCTTTCCCCGCGCCACGCGGGTACAAGACTTATTCTACTTTCTCTTTACCTCACGGTCAACAATGCTCTTTGCCGCGAAATCGAACTACTGATGTTCTTTCCATAAGACCCATTCAGTATACTGAACACTTCTCTCAGTATACTGAACACTTCTCTCAGTATACTGAACACTTCTCTCAGTATACTGAACAACCCGCTCAGTATACTAAACACTTCTCTCAGTATACTAAACACTCTGCTCAGTATACTGAACAACCTGTTCATGATACTGAACGCCAACCACTTCATACTGAACACTAAATCATGCTCGCTGCCTTTGGCTTCTTTCGATAGCATCTGCCGCGACGTGATGATGAATTGAGGCTGATTTTCTCTTGAAAACTCTTCTCCGGTCAGGGCGAACGCGCCGTCTTTCACCGGCGTACCTTCCTCCCATTGAGCATCCAGCATCCTTGCGATTCTTAAACAAGCCTATTATCTTTTCGCCTTTAACGGTTTTATTTGAGGCACGATCGGGGCAAATTTATGGTAATTCAGGCTTTTCCAGATTGCCGTAGGGGAAAATGAAAAAATCACAATTTTTTTAATATGACATAATTCTGACACAGTTTCTTGCTAGATTGAGCGTATCAGAAGGAGCAAAAGGCTAACTTGAAATCAGTATCGAACATAGGCGGAGGTTTATGATATGTCAACAAAGACAATTCGTATCGGCGGCATGACTTGTGTAAGCTGCCAAAACCGGATCGAAAAGAAGCTGAAAAGTACTGTGGGGGTGGAAGAAGCCACGGTTAATTACAATACCGGTACGGCAACCGTTACTTGGAATGCTTCAATAGTAACATTTAACGAGATAAAAGCAGTCATTGAAAAACTGGATTACAAGGTTCTTGGCAATAAGGAAAAACCCTTGGTTATAGAAATAATCGGGACGCTGGTGATAATCCTTTCCCTCTATGTACTGGCGCGGGGTCTGGGTATCAGCGCGATCACATCGGCCTTCCCGCTTGCGGAAGTCGGCATGGGCTACGGTATGCTCTTTGTCATCGGCCTTATCACCTCAGTTCACTGTATTGCCATGTGCGGCGGCATTAACCTTTCCCAGTGTATACCTGCCGCTGCCGCGCCGCGTGAAGGACAGCGCTGGTACGCGCTGTTTCCCGCTATCCTTTACAATGCTGGACGGGTCATTTCCTATACCACTGTGGGCGTAATCGTCGGGGCGTTAGGCTCGCTTGTCTCAGTATCCGGTCGGTTTCAGGGCATAGTTCAACTGGCTGCTGGTGTGTTTATGGTGATCATGGGGCTTAATATGCTCGGCTTCTTCCCCAGTCTCCGGCGCTTCAACCTACGTATGCCGAAGATTTTTGTCCGGAAGATAGACGAGCAAAAAGCCATGAATAAAAACCCGCTCATTATCGGCCTCTTAAACGGCCTTATGCCCTGCGGCCCCTTACAAGCTATGCAGTTATACGCCCTCTCCACTGGAAATCCCATTGCCGGGGGCATCTCCATGTTCCTCTTTAGCATAGGCACGGTTCCCCTGATGTTTGGCATTGGGGCTTTAAGTTCTTTATTAAGCAAGAGGTTTACCCGCCACGTGATGAAGGCGGGCGCGATTCTTGTAACAGTAATGGGTATGATCATGTTCACTTACGGCTGGGGACTTTCTGGTTTCAATGTTGGTTTTGTCGATAGGCTCAGCGTTGCCGCCAGGACATTCGCTCCCAAAACAGCGGTGGATGGCAATGAAGCCTTTGTGCCTGTTATTAAAAACGGCGTGCAGATTGTCAACTCCACCCTGCTTCCCGGAGCTTACCCGGCAATCACTGTGCAGCAGGGCATTCCGGTTAAGTGGACTATCAGCGCCCCGCAGGGCAGCATTAACGGCTGCAACAACCGTATGATAATCCGGGAATACAAAATCGAACACCGCTTTACGCTGGGTGAAAACATAATCGAGTTTATGCCTGAAAAAACGGGCAGATTTTCTTACTCCTGCTGGATGGGCATGATCCGCAGTTCCATTACTGTAGTTGAGGAAGGGCAGAGCATGGCCAGCGTCGGAGAACCGAATCTTAACCCCAGTCCGGCTGGCGTGGTGATTCCCACGGACAATATTGCGTTGGCTGAAATCCAAGACGCGGAAACCTATGGTTTTCCTTATCAGACCATAAGCGTCAATCTCCGTGATGACGGCATAGAACCCACGGTTCTTGTTTTGCAGCGGGATATGCCGGCCTTGTTGAGCATCAACAATGACTCGCTTGATCCTGGAAACAGCCGCCTCATCTTCCCGGTCTATTACACACAGCTTGATATAAACCAAGGCGATAACATTATTCAGTTAATGCCCACGGGTGATTTTGACTTTTCTACTGGCGACAGTGTGTTTTACGCTTATGTAAAAGTGGTGGATGACTTAAACAATGTAGACGCCACTGTGATCGAAGCGATAAAGGCGGAAGTTTCCGATTTTGAGACGCAGATTTACCCTGACGCTTATTTTGAAGCGGCTGCTGGCCAGGGCGGTTGTTGCGGTGGAGCCGGGGCGTAAAAAACAGGACCATGGGTGAGGTTTTTCCCAAGGAAAAACCAGGGCATTGAAGTTTAACACGTCGTTGACGTTTATCAGTCTTATCTGAATGGAGTGTAAAGTTATGTGTTTGTGTTGCAAGGTTCGGGTTCTTACCTTTGCCCGTAAATCCCGTGTACGGACGGAACGTCTCGTCGAAGGTCCAAAAGATGGTATTCCCAGGGATATATATGGGAGACCATTACAAAATCTGCGTGGAAAACCAACAGTGGCGAAACAAACGACGGGAATGGACATGAGTGGAAGAAATATGCGCTGGAAAGAAAAATGAAAAACTATATTAACAAGGGCAAGGCGTTAATCTTTGCGGTACTTATAACTGTTGCGGGGTCTTTTGTATCCGCCCAGAGCAGCCAGCTTAACGTGGTAAAGCCGGTGATTGCCGACCGTGATTTGGTTATCCAGATTGCGGAGCTTACGGGGAACGCGGTTTTTTATCCAGTGGACATTGAGGGAACCCGGCTTGAAGTGCTGGCGGTGAAGACCCCTGATGGCAGGATACGCACGGCCTTCAACACTTGTCAGGTTTGCTATAGTTCAGGTCGGGGTTTTTACAAGCAGCAGGGTACGGTGCTGGTATGCCAGAACTGCGGCAACCGTTTTCGCATGACTCAGATTGAAGTGAGAAGCGGCGGCTGTAACCCTGTGCCTATTTTCCCGCAAAACAAAACTGTAACGGATACAAGCATCACCATATCAAAGGATTTCCTTAAAGAAGCAAAGGCGATTTTCGCCCGCTGGAGGCGCGGGTAGGAAATAATAGAGAAGGCGGCGGTAATGAGACAATCGAAGTTCAGAGCTAGACAATTCGGAGTTTGGAGTGAGACAATCTGAAGCTCAGAGCTAGACAATTCGGGGTTCAGAACAGAACCATCGCGTTGGTAAAACTCGATATTCGGTCTATTTAGGAGATGATTATGAGGAAATTTTTAATTGGGTTACTTGTGTTATTTTGTTTGCTCGCTGCGGCTGGCTGTGTTTCAACTGGTAAGCTGGTGGAGGATGTTCGGTACTCGCAGCACAATGATCTGAGCTACGGTTCTCATGAGCGGAATCTGGTTGACATTTCAATTCCGGACGCAACGGCTGAAGGCGCCATCCTCTTTATCCATGGCGGGATATGGATGTACGGCGATAAGGAAAGCTATCCGGTTTTTCTGGACGACTTCAGGAACAGATTCGTTGTTGCCTCCATGAGCCACCGCTACATTGACGAAACTGTTCACATCAATGATCTGGAGGATGATGTGGCTGCTGCTGTTGCCTTTATACGGGAATTCTGCCTGCAAAACAACGTTAATCCCGGAAAGCTAATCATCATGGGTCATTCTTCCGGTGCGCATCTTGCGATGCTCTACGCCTATAAACAACACGAGAACAGCCCGATACCTGTGGCGTTCTGCGTGGATATGGCGGGTCCGGCGGACATGAGCGACATTGCCTTTCTCTACAACTTCAGGAAGCTGGGGTGGGAGAAATTCTTTTATCAACTGGCCGAAAAAACGAGCGGCTATCACGTTGTAGACGGCGACGTTACTGCCGAAGGGTACAGCGAAGCGGGACGGGAAATGCTGGCGTCAATTTCCCCGATTTACTTTGCTACCCCCGAAAGTCCCCCGACCATCATTGTTCACGATGTCGCGGATACGATTGTTCCTTACGCGAACTCCGCGGCGCTGAACAGCGTGTTCAATGTTTATGGGAACGACCATTATTTTATGGCCATGTACTCCGGCATTGGTCATATTCTGGGCGCCAAAGCGATCAAGGGCGGAGGGCTGCGTTACGACAAAGCCATGGAAGCCTGGCTTATCAAGGTAATGAACGAGTACATCGGGAAGTATTGCAGATAAATTTTATGAGGAACTATAAGGAGTAGAAATGCAGAGCCAGACATTAAGCATCGGCGGCATGACCTGCGCGGCCTGCGCTGGGCGGATTGAAAAGGTGGTGAGGAAAATTGAGGGCGTTAGCGCCGCTGCGGTGAACCTTGCCGGCGAAAGGTTATTCGTTGAGTTTACCGGCGATCAAACTTTGGCCAGTGTCAAGGAGGCGGTGGTCAAAATCGGCTACAGTGTGTTGGACAAGCCCAAAGGCGCAAGCGTAATCATTCCCATCGGCGGCATGACCTGTGCGGCCTGTTCCGCGCGGGTTGAGAAGGCCATTCGCAAGCTGGAGGGGATAGAATCTGCCACAGTGAACCTTGCCACGGAAAAGGCCACAGTGGTTTACAACCCCCTTAAGGTGCGGGTGTCGGCTGTTAAGGAAGCTATTGAAAAGGCGGGCTATACAGCGCTTGATTTCTCCAAAGAAGGAGCGGTTGACGAAGACAAGCTCCGCAAGGAAAAGGAAATCAAAACCCTCTGGACAAAGTTTATCGTCGCCGCCTCATTCGGGCTTCCCCTGCTCTATATTGCCATGGTTCCCATGATAAAGGTGTTCTCCCTGCCCTTTCCCCAAGCGCTAGCCCCGATGAAGTTCCCCCTGGCCTACGGCTTAGTAGAATTGTTTTTAGTCATTCCCATCATCATAGCGGGCAACAAGTTCTACACCGTGGGTTTCAGGAACCTCTTCCATCGCAGTCCCAACATGGACAGCCTTATCGCCGTTGGAACCACGGCGGCGGTGCTTTACAGTGTCTACAACATTTTCGAGATAGCGGGTGGCAATGTTCACGCTGTGGACGCGCTGTATTTTGAAACCGCTGGCGTCATTATCGCCCTTATACTGCTGGGCAAATCCCTTGAGGCTGTTTCCAAAGGCAGGACCAGCGAAGCCATCAAGAAGCTCATGGGGCTTGCGCCGAAAACCGCGATCATCATAGAAAACGGCGAAGAAAAAGAAATCCCCATTGACGAGGTAATCCCCGGCGACATTATTGTCGTGAAGCCTGGTGCAAGAATCCCCGTGGACGGCGTTGTTACCGATGGCCAGACCGCCATTGACGAATCAATGCTCACCGGCGAAAGTATGCCGGTTGATAAAAAGAGCGGCGACAAGGTGTACGGAGCAACGATTAACGCCAACGGCCTTATCCGCTTTAGGGCGGAGAAAGTCGGCGGGGAAACTGCTTTGGCGCAGATCATCAAACTGGTAGAAGATGCGCAGGGGAGCAAGGCTCCCATAGCGCAAATGGCTGACATTGTTGCCGGCTACTTTGTGCCTATCGTGTGCGTCATCGCTGTTGTTGCCGGCATCGCGTGGTTCACGGCAGCTTCCACCGGCTTGGTAACACTGCCCCACGGAAAGTCCACACTTGAGTTTGCCCTGACGATCTTCATTTCCGTACTGGTGATAGCCTGCCCCTGCGCCCTGGGACTCGCAACGCCCACAGCGATCATGGTCGGAACCGGCAAGGGCGCGGAAAACGGCATATTGATTAAAGGCGGCGAGGCGCTTGAAACCGCGCATAAGATCAACACCATCGTCTTTGACAAAACCGGGACCCTCACCGAGGGCAAGCCAGAACTTACCGATATTATTGTTTTAGAGGGGGAAACTTTCCCCCCCAGCTCCAGCCCTGCCCTAAGCCGCGAAGCTATACTCCTGCAAATAACAGCCTCTGCCGAGAAGGGCAGCGAACACCCCCTGGGAGAGGCCATTGTGAGGGAAGCGCAAAATCAGGGGCTTGAAATTTACGCTGCGGAAAACTTTCAGGCCATTACGGGTCGGGGCATTGAGGCGGACATCAATGGCCTTGCGGTATTGGCGGGCAACAGGAAACTTATGGACGAAAAAGGCATTTCCCTTGCCGAACTTGAGACGGAAAGCGACCGCCTTGCCAGTGAAGGTAAAACCCCAATGTACGTTGTCCTGAACGGCAAGCTGGCCGGAATTGTGGCCGTTGCGGATGTACTGAAAAAGTCGAGCAAGGCTGCCATTGAAAGTCTTCACAAAATGGGTATCGAAGTCGCCATGATAACTGGTGATAACAAAAAAACCGCAGCCGCAATCGCCAGGCAGGTAGGCATTGACCGGGTGCTTTCCGAGGTACTGCCGCAGGACAAGTCCGCCGAGGTGAAGAAATTGCAGGACGAAGGCCGCAAGGTTGCGATGGTAGGAGACGGCATCAATGACGCCCCGGCGCTGGCTCAGGCCGACATCGGCATCGCCATTGGCAGCGGCACCGACGTGGCAATGGAAAGCGCGGACATTGTGTTGATGCGTTCCGATTTAATGGACGTACCCACGGCGATCACCTTGAGCAAGCGGACAATCCGCAATATCAAACAGAATCTCTTTTGGGCCTTTGGTTACAACGTGCTGGGCATCCCCATTGCCGCCGGCGTGCTGTATCTCTTTGGCGGGCCGCTTCTCAACCCGATATTCGCCGCCGCCGCCATGAGCATGAGTTCCGTGTCGGTGCTGACCAACGCCCTGCGGCTCAAACGGTTCAAGGCGCCTGCACGGACTCCGTAAAATCCTTTGACAAAGTCTTATGGCAGATTCCGCAGTCGGTAACGCCCAACGAGATGAACGGCGGCTGGAACCTTGCGGCTCCGGACAGTATAGCGCAGGCTCAGGAGCTAGTTAACGCCGGCTCAGGAGCTAGTTAACGCCGGCTCAGGAGCTAGTTAACGCAGGCTCAGGAGCTAGTTAACGCAGGCTCAGGAGCTAGTTATTGCAGGCTCAGAGGTATGCTAACGCAGGCTCAGAGGTATGCTAGCGCAGGCTCAGAGGTATGCTAACGCAGGCTCCGAGGTCGGCTAACGCAGGCTCAGAGGTATGCGAGCGCAGGCTCAGGAGCTAGATAGCGCAGGCTCAGAGGTATGCTAACGCAGGCTCAGAGGTAGGCGAGCGCAGGCTCAGAGGTAGGCGAGCGCAGGCGCAGAGGTAGGCGAGCGCAGGCGCAGAGGTAGGCGAGCATCGTACAATCTTTAAGCAGGGGTTGTTATGCTAGGCAAGCACCCATTGTTTTATAGCGT
>JAITIX010000133.1 GCA_031279205.1 Treponema sp.
TTTGGGTAAGAACTCAGTGAGATTTGGGTAAGAACTCAGTGAGTTCTTGATAGAACAGACTGGTTTTTAAGATAATCTCAGTGAGTTTGATGAAGAACTTACTCAGAGCTGTTGGTGTCGCACAGGTGTCAGAGACACGGGTCGGAGAGAGAGACAGGTGCCAGAGCTACGAGACTTATTTTACTCCTTGCGGGCTTTGCTTAACGCGCCAACGAGTCAAAGTAGCCGGCGACAAAAACCGCCGGAGAGTTCCAGTAGATCGCAATTTCGTTTGATGACGCGGTTGGCGTATGGTCGATCCAAAACTTTGCCGGCGGCGTATCCGGTGGAATCGTCATTTTAGCGGCGTCGTCAGGATGTACCTTATTGGGACCGCCTGACACCAAACCGGGTATCGGCGCGTCAATGCCATCGGCATAGGAAGGTCGGTGGTGGGGAAAGCGGACAGCCTTGTCACCAAAGCCCGTAACAAAACTGTAACCAGTCGCGTTGAGTCCGAGGAGGTAGTTGAACTGGGTCTGCGCGGCGTTCTGGTACTTGTCCAAGTGGGTGAGCAGCTTGGCGCAAATCATGACGATGGCATTGTTGAGAATAGGTAATATGCTTCCCCAGATGTAGTTATCTGCTGCAAGGGCGGTTCCATAACCACTTTTTTGGGTAAGTTCCACAATCTCATCGGCGCGCTTGAGGAAACGGTCGCGCAGGCTTGAGAGAAACATTGGTTCCAGCGTGTTCTTAATGATAAAAAGGCAGCACAACGCACCAAAGCCAGCGGTTTCTCGCCAGCCGAACTGGGCAATGTCAACCTTGTCCGCACGCTTTTTTATGGCGGAAAGGTACGGCGCCTCATTTGTGGCAGCGTAGAGTTCGCAGGCAGCCCAGAAAAGATCATCCTCACAGTTTGGATCACTATATTCGCCGGAGTTGACGTTCAGCGGATTCTTGAACGGGACAAAGTTGGGGTGTTCTTCAAGGTATGACCATGCTTTTTTCGCGGCTTGCAGGAGTCTTTCGGCAAGAAGCGGGTTGTACTTTCTGAACACACGGTAGGCTTGGGCGGTTACGGCTGCAAAGCACGCGGTAGAGCAGTGCGAGACGTCAAAGAGCAGGAGTTCCTCACAGTCGTCTTCGGGCATGACAAAAGGCGCGAAGTGGCGGGTGGTAACTTTGTGGTACACGCCGCCATCGGCTCTCTGCATCTTGAGGAACCACTCAAGCTCATAGCGGCACTCGTTGAGGATATCGGGAACTCCATTGCCACTTTCGGGAATGGCAAGCTCTTCGTTAAACACATTGGGGAAGCGTTCCCATGCGTAGAGGATATGAGAAACCGCGACTGCTGCTGGCTGAACATAGCGACCATAGTCGCCGGCGTCGTGCCAACCGCCGGAACACTCGATAAGCACGTTTTCATCAAGGGTTCCATCGGCTTTCACCAGAGTAGCTCTGCCCAGATGACAGGCTCTGTGCTGAAACTCGCCGGCGTAACGCGGCTGGAGCGAACACCCGCAGCGTTGGTAATACAGCGCCTTTACCAGCGCATTGTTCAAGTCGTGGTAGGGGCGCGCCTTTATCTCGATGCTTACCTTTTCCCCGTCGGCTATGAGGAAATAGCGCCCTGGACTAACGAGGCTAGAGAAGTCCACGATCCGCACCGTGTCGCCTGAAGCCTCGTCATAGACCGGTTCGGACAGACGCGGCTCGCAGACTTTTGCGTGTCCATTGGCGTCGAGAATGACGCAGAGTTCCCCCTGCCCGGTTAAGACGGCTTTCTTGGGTAGATTGCTGTCATACCCAACCTGATTGTAATGAATGCTCATGTCCCGCTCCTTCAAAATGAGATCTTGTTACAGAACCGGCGTTTACAGACGCCAGCTATCATCCTTTTTATCCCCGCTGTTTGTTAATCTTAGCCTGACGTCTGTGGGCGTTCCAGTGAAATGTACTCAACTTAAAAATATCCGCTACTTTCTGGCAGATAATTTTGTCCTCAATTATGTGTATAGTTTTCTCTTCAAGCAGTTTGTTAATGGTCTCGTTTCCCTCAGCAGAGGTAAGACCAACCATGTTGCCCAACTCTTTTGGGCCAAAGTCAAACGTGTACCCCTCTTTGCTCTCTGGATCAACACGGTCTTTCTGAAGCTGAATCGAAAGCATATCGTACATACGAGCCACTGGATCGATAAGCAGGGTGCTGGTGAGCTGTTTGTAGATGAGCCAGATTCGCTCGGAAAGTAAAATCGTGATCCGCGTGATGAGATCAGGCGAATCAACCGCGAGGCGCTTGAAGTTTTCGAGGTTCACCGCCGTAACCTCGCACTCTTCATACGCCATAGCGCTGGCTGTTCGGGGCTTATTCTCCAGCAGAGCCATTTCCCCAAAGATGTCGCCCTCTTTGAGAACAGCCAGAAGCACCTCGTTCTGTGCAATGATCTTGGTGATCTTCACCGAGCCTTTCCTGATAATAAAAAGCTCATTCCCCGGCTCGGCTTCAGAGAAGAACATCGTGTTCTGGGGATAGATACGGTTCTCGCCTTCGTTTCGGTACGCGAGCTTGGAAGGGTCAACCTGAAAGCCGATCTCCATGAGCCGGTCCTTGACGAGATTCACCTTATCGCTGTCAGGACAATGTTTCAGATACTGCTGGTAGACAAAGTAGGCATGGTTGTACTGTTGCTTGCTTGTGTAATACTCGGCAACATCAAGTAAGTGAGACACGTCTTCGTTTGTCTTCTGCTTTAAGGTGCGAATAGCAAGCGCGTCGTCCAAAAAGCGCATCTGCTTAGAGAACTGCATGATGATCTTCATAGCCAGTGAGCTGTTGTTACGGATAACGTCGCCGTACTGCTTCTTCTGCACCGAGAGTACCGATACATCAGTCATAGCCAGAACGCTTTCAATATGTCCGTGGCTCGACATGGTTGAGATAACTCCAAAGAAGTCACCTGGTCCAAGAACATCCCGTTCCTTGACCACAGCCATTGACTCTTTGGAGACGCGCACAGTACCTGCTGCAATGATGAAGAAGCGCTCTGCCTGCTGAGTGCCTTCAACAATGAGGTATGTACCTTTTTTAAAGTTGATACGATCAAGCTGTAATTGTTCTGTCATGTATTGAACCTTAGCATAAATCTTAAAATCTAAATAGCCCTTTCCCGCCTCTTATTGGCTTTTTCAAAACACTGGTATACGCTGTTGGAATGAAAGAAATCATGCTGCCTGAGCTGGTCATCGTGTTTCTGCTTCTCCTGCCAGCTATCCGACCCTTTATAAAAGCTCTTCGTACCCAGGATGGACTGGTCTGGCTTCCGCTGATTGCCCTGCTTGTCTGCGTCGGACTTTTACCCGCCTATGGCTTTCGGCCTGAATGTGTCCCACTCTTTGTATACGCCCTGGTGATAAACATTCGTAGGCTCCATACGCTTATCTCAAATGTGAATCGCGCCTATGCCGCGCCCTATGACGAAAACCTTGTACCTATTTTGTTATCCCTGTTGTTCCTGTCCCTAAGTGCGGGCATGGTGCTGTACTTCGCGCCGTCGGTGGATACGGCTCTGCTTACCGAGGGTGTACGGAGCGTCCGGCTTATTGACAGCGCGCGAAACGCACCTATCGTAACCCGCGTCTATGAAGCGTCTGGCACGCATCCGGTTATACTCATGTCTCCACCGGCGCTGGGTTCGACGCCGTCCGTTGATCGCCTCTGCGGGCAGTTACGGGATAAAGGGTTCACGGTAATCAGCTATTCCCGTCTGGGCTTTGACGCGCCAGCGGTTTCCGAAGACGGCAAGCTGCATTATCCCGCCTTTGGAGACCTCATGGGACTATTCAACGCTTCCATTTCGGGGTCAGACACCGAAAAAGCTAATCAACGGGGAAAGCTCATAGAAGAAGGGCGACAGCGAGACATCGAGTTCCTGCTATCGTCTATCCACGCCGGCGGGCTTGGGATTGCGCCGCCCGACTCCATGATACTAGTCGCTTATGACGCGGGCGCTTCCGCCCTAATTATGCTTGCCGCCAGTCCCGTGTTTGTTGCCGCGCATCCAGAGGTAAAGGGTGTCATTGCCGTGGAAAGCCCGCTCTGGTCGGCCTATCAGACTGAAACTGAAGTAGCGCGGGAAAATGCCTCGTGGTGGACAAGGCTGCTGAACAATCTTGCGAATATTTTGCCCAAACCGGTACGAGCAACCGGCGAGCTTCCCCGTCCAGCGATTCCTACCCTACTCATGGTGTCAGACAAGGTAACGAATCAGAAAGAGCGCAATGGCAGATACAGCCCTGTTGTGCGTTCCCTACGCCTGCCATCATCGTTGGCGTTACTGATCGCGGTGGAAGGCGCGGGTACGCTGGATTATGCTGATTACCCCGCGAAGTACCCACTCTACTCGCTCCTTTTCTCAGGCCGCAGCCCGGCAGCCTGGCGCGACAAGGACTTCATCGCGGGGACGGCCTCGCTTATGGGCAACTTTGCGGTTCTGGTTCTTGAGCAGCCAGTGGACGGGATTCGTCATTGGGAAACCGGCCTGAGCGACAAAAGTTATTTTGAGGCTGGCGGCGGCTGGAATTTACCCGACGCCCGATCTATACTTCTGCCATGAACAGCGCAACCTTAGACAGCTTCTTCAGAAGCATCCTCTATATAGAAGATCTTAGCGGCATAGACCCCTCGTTAAATGGCTTGCAGGTGGATAATGACGGCACTCAGATAGACAAGCTGGCTTTTGCCGTTGATGCCAGCCTTGAAACAATCACCCGCGCCGCCGCTGCCGGAGCCGGTCTGCTTTTTGTTCACCACGGCCTTTTCTGGGGAAGGCCGTTGCCAATCACGGGTAATCTCCACAGCCGGATCAAGGCGTTGATAGACAATAACCTCGCCCTTTACGCGGTACACTTGCCTCTGGATCAGCATCCTCAAGTAGGCAACAACGCGGTTCTGGCGAGACTACTGGGCATTGTCGAACCGGAGCCGTTTGGCGTGTACCATGGCCGTAAGATTGGCTATAAGGGCAGGCTGCTAAATCCGTTAAGCATTGACGAGGCGGTTAAGCGTATCACGTTTATGGGTAGGCCGCCCCTTGGCGTGTATGCCTTTGGCAAGGAAAAGAGCGAGACCTGCGCGGTGGTTTCCGGCGGTGCGGCAGAACAGGCACGAGACGCGCTTGAGGAAGGAATCGACCTCTACGTTACTGGCGAGGCTTCCCATTCGGTCTACAATGACGCGCTTGAGGGACATCTGAACATGATTGCCGGCGGCCACTACGCCACTGAAGTCTGGGGCGTCCACGCTGTCATGGAACGCGCCGCAGACCTTAGCGGGCTAAACGTCGAGTTTATTGATGTTCCCACAGGGCTGTGATTGGTGTATACTAATCCAGAATAAGTTCAAAAGGAGGTAAGAATGAATGAGATAGAGACTGCTCCACCCAAAGGCACCTCGCCAGACCGGACAGGCAATCGTGCGTTAAGCGCAGCAAAACTGCTGCCCTTTTTGCTGACAGGGGCTGTGATCATCATGGATCAGGGGGTGAAGAGTTTCATAGCGAACAAGTGGCCCCAAAACCACTTTATAAGCGACGTGTTTGGCAATGAAATTCTGTGGATCATTCATGTACGAAACAAGGCCGTGGCATTCAGCATAGGGGAAAATCTGCCGGATAGTGTGCGGCCAGTTCTGTTTATCGTACTTCCCACCATCGTACTGGGGTTTCTGGTCTGGTACTGTTTCAAGTCTAGCGAGTTTACCACGCTTCAGCGCTGGGTCTTTGCCGGCATCATAGGCGGCGGCGCGGGCAACATCATCGACCGCATTTTCAGGCCGGATGGCGTGGTCGATTTCATCAGCGTGAAGTTTTACGGTATCCTGGGATTTCAACGCTGGCCAACCTTTAACATCGCGGACGCCAGTGTGGTTGTCTGCTGTATCATCCTGCTGATTTCAATTCTGCTAAGTCCTAAACACTCTGTTTCAAACGAGGCTATAATATGAGTAAAAAAACTAACACACTTCTTTTTATGCTGGGCGCAACCATATTTAACGTGCTGATCACCATAATAACCTTTATGGTGCTTTTGATAGTATACGGCAGGTTTGTGGTTCCTCTGATCCCCAGCCCTGACCCTGAAAATCCCAATCCTGTCATTGGCTGGGGGTTTCCGGTTATCTTCATCGGCGCTATAGCCCTGTCCTTTGTCCTGTACCGCCTTATCCTGAAAAAAGTCATCAAGCGGATCGATATGGACAAATACTTCGATCCACTTTTTACTCGGCGGCGGCAGCGTAAGAACTAAAACCTTCTTAAGGAGTATAGCCATGGAAAAAGCCGCAACCCTAGACGATGTGTTGGCAGTTATCGATCGCTTGTTTGAAAAGAGAGAAGCCGACTATAAAGAGTTAAAAGCGCTATTCAAAGAGACAGACCGGCAGATCAAAGAAACCGCCGCTCAGATGAAAGAGAAAGCCGCCCAGACGGATGCGCAGATCAAAGAAACCGCCGCTCAGATGAAAGCAACTAACAAAAGGATAAGCGAACTGGGAGGACGCTTGGGCGAGATGGTAGAATACATAGTATCACCTCACCTTGAACATAAGTTTACGCGTTTTGGTATTAAGCTGGATACCATCATCATAGAACATACCCTTGAAGAGCCGGGGAAAGGAATCATTGCGGAAATAGACGTGTTTTTGTCTAATGGCGAGTATGCGGTAGCGGTGGAGGTAAAATCAAAGCCCAGTATCAAAGACGTTGACGAGCATGTAAAAAGGATGAAGAAGCTGAGAGGATATGCAGATAGACACAATGACAAGAGGAAGTACATGGGAGCGATAGCAGGTATGGTAGTAACTGAACAGGTTAAAAAGTATGCATTTAAGCAAGGATTCCCTATTCTTACCCCATCAGGGGACAGTATAGAGCTTGAGTGTCCAGAAGGTTTTTCCCCCAAAGAATGGTAAGCCCCCTGTCCGCCCGCGGGCTTCTAAGTTCCCGCAGGCTCGTCAAGGACGCCGTACAGCTCATGGCTACTGGCGAGCGTCAGCTGTACGCCACACATGATACCTGCCGGAAACTTAGAAACAGGCGCGGCCTGTCAGTCAACCTTAAACCGCGATACCTCTGTCATAAGCTGCTCTAGCTGTTCCTTGTTCTCAACGCTTATCTCATTCACCCGGTTCACCGCGCTATCTATCTGCTCCGCTCCATTAGCCATCTCCGCCATTCCGTTCCCTATCTCCGCCGTCAGTCGCTCCAACACCTTGCTCGCCTGTATTACTTCTCGGCTTCCCTCCAGCATACCGGTAGCGCTCTCTTTCACTTCTCCGGTGATCTCGTCCAGACTCCCTATGGAGTCCAGTATGGCTTTACTCCCTATCCCCTGCTCCTCCATGGCGCTGCGGACATTCGCCTCCTGATCCGTTACCGTCCGTACTCCTTGACTTATCGCCTCAAAGT
>JAITIX010000134.1 GCA_031279205.1 Treponema sp.
CGCGATAGGCGAGGACGCAAAGCCGGGGCGGAGGGTGACATACGCATAGTAAGATTCTATGTGCCGCATTGACAAAACCGCGCATGGTTGCTATATCAGTGATATGCGTCCGTAGCTCATCTGGATAGAGCGACGGACTTCGAATCCGTAGGTGGCAGGTTCGAGCCCTGTCGGACGCAAATGAAAAAAAGTGTTCCAGTGCTGATACTTGCGCTGTGTTTTTCTGGCACTCTTTCTGCCATTGATACACGGACTATCCCGCTTGACCTCTTCCTTATCATCGATGATTCCTCTTTATTAGCAGCGGCCAAAGACACAGCAACAGTATGGATGTGCAATCATCTGATTGATGAGCTGTTGCAGGACGGGGATCACCTGACAATCTGGCTTACTTCGGATACCGCGCGGATTGTGTTTTCCGATTCGGTGGACAGAGTACGGAAGGAGACCGCTAAAAACATGCTGCATACAATGGCAGATTCCAGCGCACCAGCGGATTTTGCGGGAGCACTCCGCGCCGCTTCGGTACGGGCAGGTGCTATTCAAAACACGAACCGTATCGTCTATACGCTTCTGGTGAGCGGCTCGGAAGCAAGTATCTTCTCCACAACCGATACTGATATTGTGGGTCTCCTCCGCGTTTCACGGGTGGATGACTTTTCCGGCTGGCGTGTCCTGACTATTGGTCTGGGTCTGAGTTCTCAGGCGCAAAGGGCTGCCTCAAACTATATAAAAGGCGATCTATGAACGTACGATTTTTCAGGGTTCTGACCCTGCTTGTTTTTTTACTGAGCGCTGTAGGGATATGGCGACTCATTGTCGCGGCTCGTAACGCTGAACTTGTACAATCGGAACAAGGGTATACGCGGATCATCACGCCGGAAAAACCAGCGATTGAAACAGTCGGCACCAGCATGGTGTCAGACACCATACTGGTGCCGCTTAATCCTGGGGAAGTTCTGGTAAGCGTCCTCACTCAGGACTTTGATCCTGAAATACCCGGAGCTGAACAGCTTCTTCTCTATCGGAATGCGGAACCAAACAGTCCTTTGTACCTCAGCTATCTGGCGCAAGATGCTCATACGTATCAACGGCTCTGGACAAAAGAGACCGGCATCACCCGACCGTGGACAGCGGCGCTGGACGTCAAGGACCTCATCGGGGATCACAGTCTCTCCGTAGTCCTCAGCGGTATGAATGACTCTGGTGAACGTATTCTTACTGTGTTTAAACACTCTCAAGGCGCAGAACTATTTGTCTCCATAGCTGATATACAGACAACAGGAAGCATTGCTATTCAGGAAACCGCGCGGACTCAGACGTATCAACGCGGGGCGCGGGGCGCGAGTTTTCCACTGCTGGTGTACGAAAACCTCAATATGGCGAATCCGCTGGATCAGGTGGAAATGGTGTATACCTATAACTCCACGCTGGGACGTTATGAGCAAAGCGAATTGATACAGATACTGGGGTCCCAAGTGGA
This sequence comes from Treponema sp., assembly GCA_031279205.1. Lineage (GTDB taxonomy): Bacteria > Spirochaetota > Spirochaetia > Treponematales > Breznakiellaceae > JAIRMT01. The sequence goes on from JAITIX010000134.1 coordinate 1,484, forward strand.
ACAGCGCACGATCCAGACCGCGCTCAACGGTGGTTCCCGGTCGTTTGAGGCGTTTATTGAGGGGCTGTGGTATTTTGTTGACTCGACAGGCACGGTGAATACTAGCCAGTATATCTATTTCGATCCGGTTGGGCGCGAGCTTGTCTTTTATGGGGATGAAGCCCAGCAGGTATTCACCTGGCAGAGTTCCAGTATGACCCGTGGCGGGCTTTCAATAGCCGGGTATAACATTTCCGTTACTACACTGGGGCGTTCTGTGGATATTGAGCTGAGTTCAATAAGGCGTATTAAAGTAACGGTTGTTGAGGATGTAAATCTCAAGATAGGGAGCGACAAGATATGGGACGGCTTTTACGAGAAGCTAAGCGACGTTGCTGCTGCTGGGTCTGTTAACGTTCCGACTGTATCCTACATTGAGGCTGAGTATAACGGCTCTATGGGGAAACTGCGCTTTTCCCCCAGTGGTTCTTATGAACTCAGTTCTTCCGCTATAGGCAGAATAGGGAAGTATGTGTTCTTTGACTTTAACGGGGAGACGTTGCTGGAGTTCCGTTCAAGCGACGGGGTTCGGGAGCTTTATCTTGTTGAACATGGGGAAACGCTCAGAGAAAACGGGAGCTGGGAAGCCCTTACCCTCACACCGGTTCGTATTGGCCTGAGAGGGATACAGCGGCTCCGTGAAACACCGATTTCACTGACCGAAAGCTCCGGCATCGAGGAAGAGCCGGTGGAAGAAGAGGTTCCAGCCATCGTGGAGGACCTGCCCGCGCCAGTGCTTGGTTTCAGGACATATCCAGCATACTTCAGCCCGGACAATGATGGGGTTGATGATGAACTTACTATGTTTCTTAATGCTCAGGCAGCTTCCCCCATTGTGTCATGGAGTCTTGAAATCCGGGAACCCCAGAGTCCCTTCCAGCTTTTCTACCGCTTTGGCGGTATAGGCGCCCCTCCGAGCCGGCTTACCTGGAACGGCAAAAGTTCACGGGGAGAGCTTGTTCAGGCCGCCTCCGACTATACGGTTATATTCACCGCCGAAGACAGTGAAGGCAGAACGAGCAGCGTGAACGGCACGATTGGGGTTGATGTCTTGGTTGTTCGGGAAGAGGGCGGACTGCGCTTACAAGTTCCTTCTATCATATTTAGGGGGGATTATGCGGACTTCGTTGGGCTTGCTCAGGACACGGTGGAGAACAACAACCGCGTGTTGCGCCGTGTAGCTGAAATCCTCGCCAAATTCCCTGATTACCATGTGCAGGTTGAGGGACACGCCAACCGCAGCAGTCTCACCTCCGACGGGATTGAGTTGACCACCCTGAGTGAGGCCCGGGCAAAGGCGGTGCTGGATATGCTAGTCAGCTTCGGCATAAGCCGAAACCGGCTGTCCGCTGTCGGTATGGGTGGCAGAAAGCCTGTTGCCGAATTTGGTGATGTGGACAACTACTGGAAAAACCGCCGCGTGGAATTCTTGCTGGTTAGATAACGTAACGTAGCCTCAGAGCGAGAGCGCTCCGGCTTGGAACAAACGTGCTAGTGAAGCAGCTATCGGGGGAAGGAATCAAAGCCTTTTTGTTTGAGTTGCTGCATGGTTTGTGCGACATCCACGCCCGGAACCACAACTACTGCCCAATACTGACGTCCGTTCACGGTTCGTTCCTGAAGGAGCGTCTGAAAACCCGCCGCATTTAACTGGGCGATCTGGGCGCGGGCGTTCAATTCCACGCTGAAAAGTCCGGTCTGCAAAACAGTACCGTTAGTGGCTGGCGAGGCGCTCGTGGCAACTGGCGGGGGTGGACTTGTGGGCGCGGTCTGCGGTACGGCTGGAGCGGCGGAAGCAACGCTGTCCAGTTCCCGCGCTGGAAACAATAGCCACATGGCTGATTCTGTGGCAACAGCGCTTGGATCACCTTTAACAATGAGCGCTTCGGGGCTACTGGGATATTCCAGCAGAAGCCGGGCTTTGTAACGCTCGTCGTGGGCTACAGTCCAGATCGTGTAATAAATAGAAGCCTTATAAGGCTCATAGTCAGCGTCGTGGGCAAGGTTCATCAGTAATGCAGTTTCGCTTGCCCTGAACGCCTGAAGCTGTGCCGCAAGGTATCGCGCCCTGAAAAGGGCGGCGCTGTTCGTACTGGTGAGCAGTACGGTTTTGATGCTGGCTTCGGCTTTTTCCATCTCGCCTATGGCAATGAAGCAATACGCCGCCTCAAGCAAGGCGTCATCGTCCCGTTTACCCGGCTCCACGAAGGCCGCGTCTGTCCATGCGGCGGCGGCTTTTTCTATGTTTCCTGAGAGGCGCAACAGTTTCGCAAGCCGCAGAAACGCGGCGTGTTTATCAGCGCCAGATACCTGCGGAGTTTGGATGATTTTTTCAGCGGTCTTGATTTCTTCGGCGAGAAAAGCACTCTGGTTCTGGGCATACACAGCCTGAGACAGGGCGGCAATAAGCAACGCGCAAAAGACCCTGCTCTTATCTCTTTTTCTTAGGAGTGTCAAAAGACTCCTCCTGCAACGCCATTCTTTGTTTATCACGATCAGCTTTGATCTTCTTGTTGCGGCGTAGGAAGAACATAACGGGGAAGGAGCAAAGCATCCCTAGTGTAAAGAAAATAAAGGCGGTAAGAAAAACCGGAACCTGCTTGAATACAGCCGTCTCAGTAACCCAATACTGAATATCACACTTGTTCGCATCCCCGGTGTTAAGCACAATGAAGAACAGCATAACGGCTATGATAACGATCATTCCAATCAATCGTGACATAAAATCTCCTTTGCACGGAACGTGTTGCCTTTGAGACTGGACAGGGTTACTTCGGCAAAAGACCCAAATCGAGCCTGCCTGCCTGGAACAACCACCCTCTCATCATGTTCCGTACGACCTATAAATTCATCGGCATTTCTGCGCGAAACGCCCTCAACCAGTACCTTAACCTGCTTACCTCGACGCGACTGGAGCAATTCTACTGTATGCTGTTTTTGTAAGGCAATAACCCGCGCAAGGCGCTCTCGCTTAACAGGCTCAGGGACGCGGTTCGGCAGTTGAAAAGCCGCAGTGCCTTCCCGTGGGTTATAATGATACATATAGGCATAGAGAAAACGAGTGCTATCCATAAGTTCCAGCGTTTGCTCAAGATCAGCCTCAGTTTCACCCGGAAAACCAATGAGTATGTCTGTGGAAAACGTGATGTCCGGCATGGCCGACCGCAGCTCAGCAACTAGTTCCAGATAACGTTCACGGGTGTAGCGGCGGTTCATTGCCGCGAGTATCGCGTTGGAACCGTGCTGAACGCAGAGGTGGATGTGGCGGCAGAACGCAGGATGCACCGCCATAACCGCAATGGCTCTGGAAGAAAGGTCTTTCGGGTGGCTTGATAAAAACCTGATCCAGCGAATCGGGCTTTGTTCAGTTGCTCTGGCAATACGTTCCAGCAGCTCAGGAAACTCAACAAAGGTATGATCGCCGTCTTCCCACTGGTATGAATTCACATTCTGTCCCAGCAGCGTGATCTCCCGCACGCCCTTTTCAGCAAGCAGATGAATCTCTTCTATAATAGAGGCAGGGTTACGGGAGACTTCGCGCCCCCGCACATAAGGAACAATGCAATACGTGCAGAAGTTATTACACCCATGCATGATGGGGACAAAGGCGCGGAACCGCCCCTCTTCAAGGTGGGACGACGAAAAGGCAAACGCAGGGTTCTCATCATCAGTAACAAAACGCTGCCCACTTTCAATGGCGGCAAGTATGCTGGGAAACAAGGCGCGGAACGACGTTCCCATCACATAATCCACGCTGAAACGTTCTCGGAGCGTTTCCCCCAGACGCGACGCCATACAACCCGCCACAATCAGGGTAAAAGGACGCACCGCCCTTTTCCTAAGCGCTTCGTACAGGGCAAGCCGCCCCAGCACTCGTTGTTCAGCAGTTGCCCGCACCGAGCAGGTGTTGAGCAGCACAAGATCGCTATGCTCACCATCCGGCGCGGGTTCCCAGCCTCGCTCCTTGAGTACCAGCGTGAGAGCCGCTGATTCAGCAATATTCATCTGACAGCCATAAGTTTCAAAGAAGTACGTCAACTGCTTCTCTTTTTCAGCCCTTTGAGGAATTTGATGCCGTTCCAGACACCCATGGCGAGCATACCAATAGCACCGAGTCCGAGAAAGGTTCCGGCAAGCGGCTTTATCACAGGGATGCCCACTTTGGAAGCCATTGCCAGGAAACCTGCCCCTGTAAGCACCGCGCCCGGCTTTTTATCATCAGGGTCTTTAGAAAGGAGCGCCCCAATACCCACTACTGTAGCAACGCCACCCACGATCACCCCGGCGATTGAGGGAAGCGCGCCCATAACCAGCAGAGCTGTTCCACCAGCAATACCTGCCACTGCTGTAACACCCTGCTTTGCCAGCACACCAGTCGGAACATATTCTTTATCATCATTAAGTAATTTTAGATCTCGCATAACTTTCTCCCATACCAGAAGTATATCCAAAACCAGCGCTTGACACAAATGGGATACGAGGAACCACAGGTTTTCAAACCCATAGTTTCACCGTATAGTTCTGTCATGAACCTTGAAGCGTTTATACTTGGCTGTGGGGGTATGATGCCCCTACCGAATAGACACCTCACTTCGGTATTACTGCGGCGCGAGGGTGAGTTGTTTCTCTTTGATGGTGGAGAAGGGACTCAGGTTTCCTTGCGCGCCCTTAATCTTAGATGGAAGAAAATATCCGTTATCTTTGTTAGTCATACCCACGCGGATCACGTTACCGGTATCCCCGGTCTGCTCATGCTTTCGTCTCAGGTTGATCGCGACGACCCATTGTATATCATTGGTCCACCCCGTATTGCCGAATACATTGAATCAAACCGGCGTGTGCTAGATATGTACATTAACTATGAGATCAAGGTGCGGGAAGTTACTAAACCCGGCGTGGTGTATGAAGGTAAAGGCTTTCATATCCGCGCCTTTTCGCTGCGGCATACCAAGCCCTGTTTTGGCTATACGCTTGAGGAAGATGCACGCCCCGGCGAGTTCCACCCAGACAAGGCCATGGCGCTTGGCGTGCCAATCGGCCCACTCTGGGCAAGGCTTCAGTCCGGCTTCTCTGTGTTTGCGAAAAACGGCCGTGAAGTGCATCCAGAGGAGGTACTCGGCGGAGACCGCTCAGGACGGAAGTTTTCGTTTGTTACTGATACGCTTGCCTTTCCGGGCATTGCTCACGAGGTGTGTGGCTCAGACCTGTTTGTCTGCGAAGGCATGTTTGAAAGCGATCTTTTAGAAGACGCGATAGCCAAACGCCACATGACCGCTGAACAGGCCGCTCACATTGCCCAGCTTGCCGGCGGCGTCAAAAAGCTGGCGCTCATCCACTACAGTCCCCGCTATACTGAGTACAACCTTCAACGCCTCTTGAAGGAAGCCCAGGCTGTTTTCCCCAATACTGTACTCAGCCGCGACGGTGCCATGTTCCCGATTGAGTACGAAGATTAGCAGATTGTGTGGTGGTGTCTCCATCTCTGGCACCAGCACCGTGTCTGAGCCGAGGTCTCTGGCACCGCGTCTGGCACCAGTACGTGTTCCCGTTGCACTGTTGTTGGCGGCGACTTTAGAAAAAAAATTTTTATGTTTTTTTTAAAAACCACTTGACATTCTTAGAAAAATGAGTAGCATGGCTTTCATGTTTTTGAAACTGATAGATAACAGGACAGAACACACCCTACGACTCACGACTCACGACTCACGACTCACGACTCACGACTCACGACTCACGACTCACGACTCACGACTCACGACTCACGACTCACGACTCACGACTCACGACTCACGACTCACGACT
>JAITIX010000052.1 GCA_031279205.1 Treponema sp.
CGCATAACAGGACTGTTAGCGCTTCGCCGCCAGTAGGCGGCTCGGGGTTCCGGCTGGCTAGGTCATTGCGCTACGCTCCATTCCCACGCCAGCCTCCACCCACATTTTTGCAGCCCTGGTCTTTGCTGCGCAAAGCCCTTATTCGGGCTGCAAAAACATCGCCAACAGCCGAAACGTTACGCGCAATGTGCCTAAAACGTATAAGGGGAATAGAAAATGGCTTAAGATAGCTATTATGAACGTACTGACCGTTTTAAATGTCGAGGCGCAAGCAGCGGGTGAAGTGTGGCGGCGCGTTGGGTGGGGCAATGTTTACCAGCTTGCTGAGGGCGGTGGAGCAGGCGGGACAAAGCGATGGGCAGCGCGGGGCATAGCGGCAGAATAGGGTGGGCGTGCTGTCAGAGGCATTGCCGGTGCTGTCTTCGCCAAGAATGGTGGTGGCAGCGGCAAGCAGAGCGCGGGTGTATGGGTGTGCCGGCGCGTTATACACAGCGTCAGCCACGCCGAGTTCCACGATTTGTCCGTGATACATCACGGCAATACGGTCGCAGAGGTAATAGATAACGTTGAGGTTGTGGGAAATGAAGAAGAGGGCGAGGCCGAGCCGGTGATGCAGGTCCTGAAAGAGGTTGAGTATCTGCGCCCCAACTGATACGTCAAGGGCGCTGATGGCTTCATCGGCGATGATCAGTTTGGGCGACAGCATCAGGGCTGAGGCGATACAGACTCGCTGGCGCTGTCCGCCGGACAACTCACGGGGCGCGCGCGCCTTGTACGAGGGGTCAAGCCCCACGAGATTGAGCGCCTCGTCAACGCGGTGGTTGCGTTCCCACTTATCGCCAAGCCGATGTATCTTCAGCGGCTCTTCAAGGATTTCGCCCACCCGCTTGATGGGATTGAGTGATGCCAATGGGTCTTGAAACACCGCCTGTACCTTCCGCGCCAAGGTGAGCTGTCTACGTCGGTTCAAGCGATCAAAGCTGTTCCGTTGCGGCATACCATCAATAGTGATAAGACCTTTGTAGTCGATAAGTCCCAGTATGCTTCGCCCCAGCGTGCTTTTACCACAGCCGGATTCGCCCACTAGCCCAAAGAGTTCGCCGGAACCCAGTTCAAGGTTCACGTTGTCAAGCACAGGTTTCACCTCTTTCCTGCCAAAGAGACCATAGGCGCGGCTTGTGTAAGCGTTAGAGACATTTTCGATGCTCAGTAACGGCGTATCAGCCATGACGCGCTCCAGCGTGAACACAGTGAACGCGGTGATGGGCGTTGAGCATTGTTGGTTTGGGGAAATGGGTTAAGCAGGTTTCCACAGCCGCGTAACAGCGGGGAGCAAAGGGGCAGCCGTCGCGTATGCCGCCCAGTTCCTCAAGGGAGGGAACCTTACCCGGAATGTTTACCAGCGCCATGCCTTTACGACTGCGATCAGGGATTGAACCGATGAGTCCTCGCGTGTATTCATGCACAGGCGCGGTGAAAAGGTCGCTGGCAGCGCCTTCTTCCACGATTTTGCCTGCGTACATGACCAGCATACGGTCGCAGACACGACTCAACAGGGCCAGATCGTGTGAGATGAAGAGGATCGCCACGCCACGCTCGCGGTTTATGCGCCGTAGGAGCCGTAGTATCTGCGCCTGAATGGTAACGTCGAGTGCGGTGCTTGGTTCGTCGGCGATGAGCAAACGTGGCCCGCATACGATGGCGAGTGCGATCATCACCCGCTGGCGCATACCTCCGGAAAGCTGGTGAGGGTACATGGCGGCCAGCCTCACCGGGTCGGGCAGTCCCACCTGCCGCATGATGTCCAGTGTTTTTTGCCTGACGAGGGCGCGGTCGGTTTCGCCGTGCAGTTCAAGGCTCTCTGCGATCTGCCGTCCTACTCTGAGCAGGGGATTTAGTGATGTCATGGGTTCCTGAAAGATCATAGATATATCCTTGCCGCGCCGCGCAGTCAGTTCGTGGGGCGGCAACGCGCCTAAGTCAACGCCGTCGAACACGATGGAGCCACCCACGCGGCCGACGCCTTCTGGCAGAAGCGCGGGTATGGAGAGCGCGGTGAGGGTCTTGCCGCAGCCAGATTCGCCCGCGATGCCAACAATTTCGCCGGCGCGTATCGTGAAGCTGATGTCATCGACCGCGAGGAGTGGCTTGCCGGTATCAGACACCACACGTCCGGCACCACCGCCAACGCTAATCGACAGCCGCTCAACCTGTAACAGATTTGCCGCCATGTCTACTGTCCCAACAGTTCCGTGTAGTAACGGCTCTCAATGCGATTGCGGGCTATGCCCAGCAGATCAAGCAGGGCGAGGAGTCTTTCCTTTGCCATCGCCACGGTGTTTGGCGCGTCATTGTTTGCCAGTATCTCCAGCTCGATGAAGTAGCCAAGCCGCTCAACCAGGGCAAGCTCCACCGTGATGCCATCCTCAACGGCAAGCGTGCCATTGCCATACACCCAGGCCCAGCCGATCTTGTGTTTACGTTTTACGGGGGTAAGCCCCAGCACTGTCAGCAATTCCTCAAACACAGCACCAGCCGATACGGTGAACTCCCGCTCATGGTTTACCTCAATGCTATCCCGCACTTCCTTTACCTTATAGGTGATTCGCGTAGTTTGAACGCCGTTTCGTATATCCTCGCCATCCCCCACAAGCTCTCTCCGCACCCGCACGCCTGACACTGGCAGAGCAGTGGCCGGCGCTCCTGTGGCCGGAAACCAGTAGGCGTCCAGCTTGTCAAACATACCGGTAAAGTGGGCAATAGCGTCGATACGCTGTCTCAGGGATTCGGGCGCGTCAACCCATGCCTTAACCTCGATCTCAATAGCCATGAGTGCATACTAGCATACTTCCCAGCCTTTGTTTATCAGCTGTGAACCACAGGCTTGAAAGGGCTGCTCACGTGTTTAAATTTCACCAAGCCCATTTCCGATACTAAACAAAGTATGAATGTGCGATATGGTCTTCTCTACCTTCTTCTTTTCGCATTAAGCTTCGCCTGTTTCGGACAGAATCAGACCCACGTGGTTAGACAGGGCGAGACAATCACGTCGATAGCCCGTTCTTATGGGGTTGATGCCAATAGACTGATGAGCGTGAATAACATCACTGATCCTCAGCGCCTTCAGGTTGGCAAGCAACTAGTCATACCAAGTGTTGCAAGCATTGAGCATCGCGCGGTTCGCGGCGAGACCCTCTACGGCATTGCCCGTCAGTACGGGATCGATATTAAAACGCTGAGAAGCGTGAATAACCTGTCAGAAACGTATGTACTCAAAGCGGGCGATGTACTCCGCATCCCCCACGAAGGCGCGACAGTATCCAGTACATCCCTCTGGCCTATAGCGGCGAAAGAGGTGGCATACCGAAACGGGAATCTAGGCGGCGTGATCCTGATAGGGGAGCCTTCCGAAGTAGTGAAAAGCATCACCACAGGAACCGTAATATCAGCGGGACCTTATCACGGATTTGGGCAGGTCGTGGTTGTTAAAACAGCAGGGGGCTATTCTTACGTGTACGGCGGGTGCGATAGCTTGTTGGTGAAAACCGGCGATACAGTGCGCCATGGAACAGAGCTGGGGCGGCTGGGCGTAGACGCGACGAGTGGAAAGCCGCAGCTTTCTCTCATGGTTTTCCTGCGTAATAATCCGGTTGATCCAGCCACAGCCCCGCGAGCCTAGCCCGCCCAACAAATCAGTGTGTAACCCGATAAACTACGACTCTCCAAGCGCGCTTCGCGCTTTTCTTGACACGGAGGGCTTAGGGGCGCGTAAGCAGTTTGGGCAGAACTTCTTAATCAGGCGGGACATCCGCACACGCCTGATCGACGCCCTTGGGTTTGAGCGGGGCGACGCGGTCTGGGAGATTGGTCCCGGGCTTGGCGCCATGACTGCCTTGCTTCTTGAACGCGGCGCACAGGTTACCGCGTTTGAGATTGACCAGGGTTTCTGCCGCGTACTGCGCAACCTTTTCGATGAACGCCTCACGCTTATCGAAGGCGACGCGCTCAGCGCCTGGCGCGATACAGACGCCGCGCCATACCTGCTCGGCAACCTTCCTTACAACATAGGCGCACGCCTCATCGCCGACTTCATTGAGCAGGGGCGCTTTTTTCAGCGCATGGTGGTAACCATACAGCGCGAAGTTGCCCAGCGTATGAGCGCCCATCCTCACACAAAGAACTACTCGTCGTTTTCGATACTCTGCGCCTCTGCCTACACTGTAACGCCGCTGATGGTGCTCAAAGGCGCATGTTTTTATCCTGCGCCTCATGTCGATTCGCAGGCGGTTCGCCTCGACCTTCGTCCTGACCGTCCCCGCTATCCTGCGCTGTTTTACCCGTTGATACGCGCCTTGTTTTCGTCGCGCCGGAAAACCGTCAAGCACAACCTTCGCGATTTCTTGGCGCAGCGTTCCGGCGATGCGGTGCGTCTTATGGACGTAGCCCTTGTTCACTGCAACATAGGCGCCGGCGCGCGTGCCGAGAATCTGTCGCTGGACGATTTTACGGCGCTGGCGCTATGGCTGGCCGACGCGATGCAAGGCTGAAAGCGCGGGGCCTAGGCTTAGAGACATGGGCGAGGGGCGCGGTGTCAGAGGCGTGGGTAGAGGCGCCCATCTCCGTGGAGCTGGAGGATGTACTGTCAGGGGTAAGTTGACAGCACTGTTTGAGGTATTCAAACCGCTCGGATCAAAGTGTTTGATACGCTCGGATGAAGGTGTTTGATACGCGCGGCTCAAGGTGTGTGATACGCTCGGTTCAAAGTGTTGGATACGCTCGGATCTAGGTGTTTGATACGCTCGGATCAAGGTTTTTGATACGCTCGGATCAAAGTGTTTGATACGCTCGGATCAAGGTGTTTGATCCGTCGGTGATATAAAAAGGCACAAAGCGCAACAAGGAGCGCGGACACGAGTAGAACTGGAAGCGGTGCGACGGGCAGGCCTGGGACGCGGGCTGCAAAGGTCGAAAGCGCGACGAGCGCGTTGTAGAGCAGGGATAAGAGAGGCGCGACATTGCTCACCACGAGAAAAAGTATCGCCACGAGCATGAACGCCGTAGTGAGCGGGATCATGGCAAGGCTTGCAATGATACCGATGGGGCGTAGAACGCCGAAACAGGTGGACACGACAGTGGCGCTTGCGATAAACGCGCCCAAGGAGGCGGCAAGCGGCTTTGCCATAAGGTCGGGAAGCGAGCCGTGAATAAGCTCATAGAGGGGTTCGCCAATGAAGAGGATGCCGGCAAGTGCCAGATAGGACAGGATGAAAGACAGGGTATGAGCAGACTCCGGCTGGAGTATGAGCTGTATCAGAAAACTCATGCCCAGGATCGACGCGCCCTGTTTAGGCAGGGAGGCAAGGAGCATAAGCGTTCTCAGCAGGTACATGATGGCGGCGCGATTCAGGGACGGCAGGTTTCCTACAAGGTATACATAAAGGAGAATGAGTGCAGAGCAGACAAGCGCAGACCGCCGCATCCCCAAGGGACGTCTCAGCACAAAGGCAATGAGCGCGGTGATTATGCCAAGGTGCATACCGGACAGCGCCAGTATATGAGCGCAGCCCGCGTCCTGATACGCAGCGGCAAGCGAGGTAGCAAGCTCGTCCTTCACGCCCAGAAGCAAGGCGGCGGCAAGTCCGCCCCACTCAAAGCCACTGAACTGTTCTGTCAGCCGCGTGCGGACGCTCGTTCTTAGGCGTTCCAGAGCCGGTGCGTTCCGCACAACATGAACAGCGTACGCGCGAAACGTCTGCTTCCCCGCCCCGTCTTCAGCCGGCTGGAAGGTCCCTTCGACGTATACCTCAGCGCCCCGACCAAAGCCTTTCACTCGCGGAATCGTTGTTGCTGGGAAAAACACCTGCACATTTCCTGACGCAGACGCGCTCAAGCCGTCAGAGCCAGACACCCGTTTGAGCGCGACAGAAGCCATGCCGCCGCCCTGGGTAAAACGGGGGTCATCGCGGAGTATTCCGCGCAGTCCCTTGATGTCTGTGCTTATGGACAAGCCCAAGCGGGGTTTCACGCTCCCGGCAACATTAGCAGCAGCAAGCCCTATGCTCAGGCCGATTGCAAAGGCAATAATCAAGACCCTCACCACGCGAAAGCTGTAGCGTAACCCAAGGTGTATAGGCATGTATGCAAGGGTCTGCATGAGGCTAACCACAACAACGCCGAAAGCCATGAGTGAAAACGTCATACCGCTGTAATAAGCGAGTGCAGCGCCAAACGCGGCGCACAAAACCGGTGTCAATCCCATACAAGGTATAAGGCGCTGATACCGTGAATTGCTTGTTAAACGCAGCTCGCTATAGCGCTTTCCAGGGCTTCAAGCCGTGGATCAATGATGGCTATTGAGTCGGTTCTTTTCCGCAGGGCAAGGAGGTGTTCCGGCATCTTGATGGTCTGACCCGTGATTTCCTTGATAAGTCCGCTCTCTATTGCTGGATGTCCCGTAGCAAGTACCACGATATGCGCCTCACAGCTTGAGAGGTTGCGCTCCTCGATCATGCGTTCAGCAGCGGCAAAGCCAACCGCTGCATGAGGATCAAGCAAGACGCCGTATTTCTTCCAGACCTTCCCAATGGTATCAACAGTCGTCTTGTCATCAATTGACGCGGGGAACACCATGTTTCGCATAACCGCAGGCGCTTCCGCATAGAACGAGGATAGTCGCTCATAGTTTGAAGGCACAGCAACGTCCAGACCCGGGGAAATCGTGGCTACCGGCTGCTTGGGCTTGAATGGCTTGCCCTGGATAAAGTCGCCGACGGAGTTATTAGCGTTCATTGCCGCGATAAAACCACCTACTGGTAACCCAAACTTCCATGCGTACAGTCCCGCGATGAGGTTTCCGAAGTTACCGGAAGGCACGCTGAATATCAGGCCGCCCGGTAACTGCTTCTTCAGCTTGAGAAAGGCGTAGATATAATAGAAGGATTGTGGCAGAAGCCGTCCCGGGTTACGGGCGTTGGCAGTGGTGATGTGGTAACGTTCGGCGAAAGAGGTATCGTAGATGCACTCCGTGATGAGCCGCTGGCAGTCGTCAAAGGTGCCGCGTATTTGAATGGGGAGGATGTTCCCGCCATTAGGCAGAAAGGTAGACAGATCAAGTCCACGAATGGGTCCTGATGGGTAGAGCAGGCAGCAGACGATGTTCAGCCGTCTGGCAAACGCACGGGCAATGCTCACGCCCGTGTCGTCCCGCACGGCTGATAGAATCATGCTATGCCCGTTGTTCTTGAGGAATTCCTCCATAGCTGCCGCGAGGAAACCAGTACCAAAGTCCTTAAAGAGGCCGGTTGGTCCGTTGTATAGCTTGAGGAGAGAGAAACGCTCGTCGAGTTGCACGAGTTCAGGCTCAAAGCTGAAGGCGCTTTGGGCAAGCAGTGTTGCGGAAACTGGATTAAGGTCTCCCTGCAAGAGTACCGGTGTAAGGGTCTCAACGAGTTCCGGGTACGTTGTGCTGGCATCCATGTACAAAAAGAACTGCCGCATATCCATCACCTCGCTTGGAACGTACAAGCCGCCCTCCGGCGGCAGGCACTGGAGAACCGCGTCTTTGAAAGAGACCAGAGGCGCGGCAGAGTCGGGAGAAGAAGATGGCACGGTAGATTTAAATTGCATGATGAATCGTCCTTACTAGAACCTTGCCTTGGGTTGTTGGATAAGCTTCTTGATTTCGTGCTGTCCCGCCCACCAACGGGCTGTGGTTTCGATATTGGTAAGCTCCGCACTGACTGAGTAATATCTGCTGGTAACGTTATCCACCTTTCTGACAATGGAGTCCACCGTACCGGTCAGCATGAAGATCGCGGCGGTTTCATTACCGAGGGATGGCGCTGTATCGTCGCTGGCATTGGCGAGCTGGTCTTGGCGCTCTGCTCGCAGTTCCTGCCGTGTTTCTCCCCCTGCCACAAACTCAAGCCTGCCGCTGTTTATCAGCGCGATCTCCATGTTCTTGGAAATGAGTCCTGTATTGATATGCTCACCGCTCTTGTTACTGAAACGGCCAACGATGATGGTAGGCAGTGCGCCGTTGTGTTCAACGGCGTACTGATCGATGAACGGCGCGACGCGGGGGTTCTTCAGACAATCGGCGACAAGGCTCTCGCAAGCCCGCCGCACATCAGTGTCATCCCACTCACCGCTTAGATCGACCTGTGTATCCGCGTCAACGCGGTTCACTCTGGGACTTGAACTGCATGCGCTTAACACAACGAATGTTATAACACCACAGACTAGGTTTAACACCTGCTTTCTCATATTCTCTCCTCTTAAAATTGAACTTGCCGGCACACCGATAGTGGCGGCCAACAAGTCTAATATACGCGAAATAGCATGTTTCAATAAAGAGGGTAAACATGAAACTTTCAGTTGCCTTATCTCTTTTATAGGTAATAAAATAACTTTTATTTGACTTTTACTAAGTCATAGATTACCCTAGAGAAAATAATGGATAGAACATTCGTAAGGAGTAGGTGTTGATAAAGCGTGATTTCCCTAAAATACATTTCTACGATCAGGATTTCGTTGATATATATGATAAAACGTGGGCGTGGATTCAGGATTGCTGGAGTTCGGGTAACGAGAAAGTAGCCATGCTACACGCCGCGTTTGGGGAACATGCCGCATCTGGTGCATTGCCTGTTGATAAGGCGACGCAAGCTGCTACGGCGCCTGACTTCCCGGTAGAAACCATAGTTGACGTGGAACTTTCGCCGCCAGTCATCTTGGCGGATTCCCCGATGGTGTTACCCACGGTGTTTTCAGTGCCTGATAACAGCATGGCGAGTAAGGAAATCGCGCCGCTTGAGTTGAGCGAGGCGGAACCACCGCCGTCTGCTGAGGTTGCTCTAGCTGAACTGGCGGACGCGGTGGCTGATTCAGCGCCGTCGGGAGGGGCGGCTCTAGCCGAACCGGTGGCTGAGGACGGGGGAAGCGCGCCGGAACAAACCGCGGCATCGGCGGCGGCTCAGGACGAGGAGAAGCCACTCTTCAATACACCGCATATCATCGAAGGAAAGTTCTTTGCATACCCAGGCAGCTCCGTGGCACGGCAGGCGGACGCAATCTACTCTTCGTTCTTCCTTGTTTACTCAAACCGCATTTATCAGGCGCACCCAACCCTCGATATCTTTTATGATCGTCAGGAACCTAACGGGGCGATTCGTAACGCCTACAGTATCGAGACCGGACTCCCCGTGGTTACCCCTGACAATCCAGAGGGCATTGGAATCCCTCTGTTTGCCTGGGCTGAATTCAACCTCTATCATAAGTCAGCAAACAAAAAACGGGTGAAGGACATACTGCCGGTCTTGCATAGGTATATTGACTGGATTGACGCCACGTTCAAACGACCTAACGGTCTTTACGAAGTGCCTCTCAGCGCAATAGGCATGGAGAATACCCCGCGTGAACAGGCAGTCTATCTCATGGATTTCAATACCATGATGGCTATCAATGTACTCTATATGTCAGCGCTCTCGGATATCCTTAACGATAAGGATGCCAGCTTTCACTATAAGAAAATCTACTTCTCGCTCAAAACGCGGATTAACAGCCTCATGTGGAACGCCAACGATGGCTTTTACTACGATATTGACCGAGACGAAAAACAGATTCCGGTAAAAACCATCGCGGGTTACTGGCCCCTCCTTGCGGAAATCCCCAATGATGATAAGGCTGAACGGCTTATCGCCAAGCTGCAAGACCCTCAGTTTTTTGGCACTCCTCATCCCTTCCCCTCACTGGCCGTGAATGAGCCATGCTTTGAGGAAAACGGGTGCGGTTATCGGGGTTCGGTTTATCCTCACCTCTCCTTTATGGTGATAAAAGGACTGGAGCGTTACCAGCGCTGGGACATGGCACGAGAGTGCGCCATACGCCACCTCTACTTTGTCCTTGATTCCATGACCGAAGGCCATGCCAATGGTCACCACAGCCCACACCGAGGCAATCTCTGGGAAGCCTATCTCCCCCTGCGGGAAGGACATGCCATCTGGCCTGATAACCCAGATTTCCCTCGCGTCCAGTATCTCACCTATGACGCACTGTCAACGATCTGCCTTATGATAGAAAATATTGTAGGGCTTTTCATTTCCTTGCCCCGTAAAACCGTGGACTGGATCATTCCCAATCTGGAGATCATGGGCGTAGAAAACCTCTCCCTCAAAAAGAACATGATCACCATACTCTCGAACAAAAGCGGCAGAGGCTGGGAAATCCACATGGAAAGCGAAAAGCTCTACTACTTTACTATCAACATACTGGGAAAGAAGAAAAAGACCCTGCCCATCCCCTCAGGAAAATGCTCAATGCTTATCGACAAGCTGTGATAAGCAGGCAGCAGCACTAACGGACGCCAGAGTCGGTGTATAGCCATTCACCAGCATCCCGCAGACGCGGCAAAAGTATCACCGCGTGAACCTCACCGCACGCTTCAGAAACAGCCTTGTTCCAGTCCCGTATACGCGGCAGGCGTTTCCACGTTTGCCTGCGTCCACTTTCGGCAACAGTAAGAAGCTCAGCCTTGCGCTCAACTAGCGCCTTACTAAGGGTATCCACAAGGAGAAAGGCGGACAGGCCGGTGATGAGTGGGACAGGAGAACTTTCGTTTATCAGTATGATGAACTGCTCCGAGGCGCGGGAATACTGCCGATCAAGCAAGAGGGAAAAACCATAGTACCAGCGAAGCCAACTACTTGTGCCGAATGCTCGTTTACGCGCCATACCAGATACGCGAACCGCAGCATCAAGCCTTGCGGAAAAAAAAAGCGCCGCGCCCGCTATATCCTTGCTGAGAAGCCGCGCCACGCCAAAAACCAGCGCATTCTTTTCAATAAGATTGGGATTCGCCAGAGCAGTCTTCTGCTCAAGCTCCCGCACCGCTGCAGAATCAGCAAGCGTCAGGTAAGTGTTAGCCAACAGCCGCGTAAAACCAGCCGTATAGCGCCCTTGCACAAACACACGCCGCTCAAGCCACACACACAGCGCCGGCCAATCTTCCCGCTCAAGCAACTGGAACATGCGCCGGTTCACCAGAAAATAAACACCAATCGCCAGCATGAAACCAGCAAAGACCGCGACAAAAGGCCAGCTTGAGCCCCAGAGCAAGAGCAAAACAGCCAATACGCCAATCATGATACCGTTAAGAACACACAAAACATACCTAAGCTTCAAGCCACCACCTCATTGTTGCCAAACTTACTAAAATTATCTATAATCTAAAAATAGTACCGAAACTATAAAAGATTAGAAAAGGAACCGTCAATTCGGATAAGTAGGTGCATAATGAATAAATATGTAGTAAAGGATATCCCAGTGGAAAGCAGATTCTCAGGAGATCTGTATCTTGATACGGGGTTTATCCTGACAACGTCAGAACTGCCGTTTTCACAGGAACTGAAAAACATGCTCCTTGAAATGGACTTTAGAGAAGTTTTCAGCATAGGCGCCCTGAACCCCATCACGCCAGAGCCAGCTGGAGTCATAGCTGATGCAGGCAAAATGCAAGCGGCTGAGGATTTATTTGTGAATACCGAGAAATATATGAAAGATATCTTCACGCAGGTCGCAAGAAATGGCCAACTTGACTTCAAAGACATTGCTGATAAGATGCAAAGCATCTACCCTCTCATACGGGAAAACCCCTATTTCCTGATCAAGTTCCAGAAAACCCGCCATGTCAATGGAGACTTCAATACTTTTCACGCAGTTACCTGTATGGTTATTTCTATTATCATTGGATTTTCCTTAAAGTTGCCGGAGAGCAACCTTATCGAGCTTGGAGTTGCCGCGCTTCTTCATGAAATCGGCATGATCAAACTCAAGTCCCAAAGCTACTTTGAGGCAAAAAAACTCAACCTCGAAGAACGGAAAGCCTTATACGTCCATCCATTAGTGGGTCATAACATACTCAAGTCTTTCAACTTTCCCCGCACAGTATGCCTTGCCGCCTTAGAACACCATGAACGGGAAAACGGTAAGGGCTATCCCCAGAAACTTTCCTCAGACAAGATTAGCCTTTACGCCAAGATTATTAGCGTAGCCTGTTCCTATGACGCAATCATATCTCACAGACCTTATAAACAGGAAGAGGATAGCACTACCAACATTATTACTCTCCTCAAAAATGAGAATAAAGATTACAACAGCATCGTTGTTAAGGCCTTGTTACACATCCTTTCGCCCTATCCTGTAGGCCTGTATGTACTACTCTCCAACGAGAAAAAGGCGCAGGTCGTGGATGTACATCCAGAACACCTCTATTTCCCCACAGTCCAAGTTCTGGGAGAGGAGGCAACCATACAGACCGCCGAGAACGGTATCTCTATCACGCGCCCCCTCAATCGTAGCGAAGTCGAAACTAAGTAGCGGCGTGTAAATTAGAATACACATGGAAGACCCTTTACCATTTTTCTTATTTATTCTTGTTATTATCTTAAAAATTTTATGCACGCTGCTGGAAAGCGTTTTGTTTTCAACGCGGAAGACTGCACTCCGTTTCAGGATTGAAACCGTCTCTGACACCAGACAACACAAGGCGCTGTCGGCAGCTCTCAAGGTACTTGAGTCGCCAGAACATTTCCCGCTGAGAAACTTTGGCGCTTTTCTAGGAATACTAGCCGGCGTAGTGGCTGGCATCGGCGTCGCCACTGTAGTGAGATATAACGCGCCGGAGGCAATGCTGATAAGCCTGGCAGTTTCGTTGGCCACACTTGTTCTGGGCGAAATTGGTCCCCGCATCCTTGCCAGTATCATGCCGGAACAGTTCATCATCACCCTGCTGACCCTCTTCAGCCTGCCGCTTACACTCATTGCCCGCGGTCTCTCCCACGCCAAAGGCGCTAGCGCTGAGGGCAACATGACCGCAGACGAGTTCCATATCGCTCTTGTGGAAGGGGAGCGTTCCGGCGTTGTTGAAAGCAAAGAGCGGACTATGGTTGAGGGCGTTTTGTACCTGGGCGACCGGCAGACAGGAACCTTTATGACTCATCGTTCAGAGATTCAGTGGCTGGACATCAACGCTGACGCGGAAACTGTACGAAACTTGGTTCTCAACGTTAAGGGACAGCGCTCTTTCCCTGTGGCAAATGGGACGCTTGATGAGATTAGCGGCGTGGTTTCGATTGAGGACATCCTTCGCGCCCTGCTTAATGACAACTGGCCTGGCCTGCGGAGCATTATGAAAAAGCCGTACTTCATACCAGAAACCATGTCCGCGCTCAAGGCGTTTGAGGCGTTCAAGCAGGAAACACTGCTCATGGTTATGGACGAATACAGTGGCTTTGCCGGAATTCTTTCTATACAGGACCTGATAGCTGAACTTGTCGGCGAATTCTCGACTGAGGCTGAAAATGAAGCCGAGATTCTTCAGCAGGATGATGGTTCCTTACTCGTGGAAGGCGGTGCCAATATTGATGAAGTTGCTAACCTACTTAATCTGGAAACAATCGCCGGTGAACATCAGGAATACCACACGCTCGCCGGCTTTATCCTCAACCTTGCCGGTGAAATACCCCACGCCGGCGAAATTTTCTTCTATAATAGTTATCAGTTCACGATTCTTAGCATGGATGGCAACCGAATCGACAAGGTGCTGATTAGCAGTCGTAAAAAAGTAGATATGCTGCCCCGCTGATTCAGCCACACTAAGCGGGCGCTCACGCAATAGACCGTGTAGCGTTCGCGCCTTGCGTAACAGATAGAGCCCGCAAAAGTGGGTTCTTGCAAGGCGCGAGACTAACGCTTATGGCACTATTGTGTGAAACATCGGACACCACGGACCGTATTCTCCGGCTCCGTTTTCTATGCGTATGTCAAAATAAGCAGTCTTTCCGCTATCGTTAGAATTGAAGTTTACAATGTCCTTTCTCCGTTTGGTTGCGAATACTATCGGCAACTCTTCTGGGGTAATGGGAACTTTGAGCAAGTCCATTCCTGAGGATTCTATGCCGGGCGGCGGTAATACACCATAGCGCACTTGAAGCCTTATGTCCGTGCGGGGGTCTGCGAGGCTTTCCGTGCCTTCGGCGTATTTGTAATTGAGTATCAGCATCGCTGCGCCGCTTCTGCCGATTTCAGCGGTTTTTTGCGCCTTAGGCACTCCACGCGGACTGCGGGTCGTGTCTGGCACACTGAGCAGAAGGGCGGTAAAGTCCTCGTCCATCAGGGGCGGCTTTTTGAAGTAACGGTCTTTGATGAAACGCATTTTTTCCACCAAAGCGCCGAAAAGCCGCTGACATTCAGTGGTAATAGTGGACGTCCGGTCGCCTGAAAGAGCGATTTGTAATATCGCCTCAGCGTTTTGTATAGCGGTTCCAAATTCGCTCATAATGTCCGCGGGTATGCCCCAACCGGTTCCCCGGCTTTGTATGGTGTTTTTCCATACTTTAGCCATGTTCAACTGCCCCTCACGGGTTCCTGGCATCCAATCTGCCATAATTGCCTCCTCATTTGTCCTTTCCGTCTTTTTGGACGGCTTGTTTTTCGGGGAAAATATCTCATTTGCTCCGAATAATGTGCCATTTGCTCAAGCAAATAGAACATTCGTCTATTAGAATAAGTCATTCGTCTATCCAAATGCTTCATTCGTCTATTAGAATAAGTCATTCGTCTGAGCTAATGACCTATCCATTTACAAATTTATTTTTTATAGATTACACAACTTATACTAATCTGTCAAGTAAGCTGGGACAATCTATTAGCATTGACACTGGGGAAACAGGTTTTTCCTTTTAAGGAAAGCTGCGGAACTTAGTCGTCTAGCGACTAACAGCTAATGAAGGACACATTGGGGACTATGTGGTCATTCATAAGGCCGCCGTAATCGGCTATGTCGAGGAGCAGAGGAGTAGTATAGAATGCTTTGAATCCTACCCAAAGGCACTGGCACTGGAAGTCAGACGTGGAGGGCAGAGATGAGGCACTGGCACTGGAAGTCAGACGTGAGTACGTCTTCTGTTCCTGCAAGGCTAGGAGTGAGATGCGCTATCCACCACCGGAGACACGGAATCCTCTATCTCTAGTTCAACTGTGTAGCCTTCATACTTTGCCATGAATATCTGTCTATTCGCCACCCTCGCGTATTTAAACAGCAGCTTAGTTCGTCTTTTTAGAGTGCTTAAGCCCATACGTTGTTCACTGGCAATGGCGGTATACTTTTTGCCCGCAAGAATCCCCTGCGCCATCGACACATCCTGACGCTTGAACTTGTCGCAGGGAAGCATGAGTTTCTTTTGGGACTGCAAAAGAGGAGTCGCTACAACTTCGATTTCATCAGTTTCACCGTGTTCTTTGTAGAGGTTTTGGAGCCTATGCCTGAGCAGGAATACACCCATGCCCACTATGAGGAAGACCACCGCCAAGTCTTGTAAGGTATTAAATAAAAGTTCTCCTCCATAGCGTATTTGTGAAAGCAGAACCGCGACTAAAACCACGGCTGACAGGGGAAGTTTCAGCTTCCAGCGTGTGGCAAAAAACCCTTTTTCTATCGCAAAAATCATGCCCAGACAGTACATCAGAAACCCCGGAACATTTCCGCCTTCTACCAAATGCACAATTCCCCAGATACAGCAGAAGAATGTGTAAATATAAAACTGACACGGAAAAGCTATCAATACCCCACAGCCTACCAGAGTGCTTATATAGAGCAGTAGCATCATTGCTGGTGGTATTAAATCCTTTTCATTGAATTTATAAGGAAGCAGAGCGTGTACGTAGAGGTTCCCTAGGGTTACAAACCCCCATACGATGAACGTAATGATTGCTATAATTCGCCAGCAAGTCCTCTCGTCTACATTTTTCATAGCTAACGCTCTGGGACTTCATATATGTCTGGCAGAATGTCGTCCAACGTCGCGCATGGGCAAGCCTGAAGTTCCCGGCTCAACGTGAGCCACATTGCCTCCGCGTCCCATGACCCATCGTTAAGCGGGTTGTAGACCCCGCAGCGCAGGTCATGTTCGCGGCTGCGCTCGTATCCCGCGAGCATGAGCAGGGCAAGCTGAGACATGCCGTGCCTGATGATGTCCGGTTGCCGCCTATGAATGAAGAGAGAAGCCGTAGGCGGGTAAAAGGACTGACGTTATCCGCCGGAGTATGAGCGCCGATGAGTCTTCCGCCGCGCAGTTCGGTCATGTACACCGCTAGGTGAGCCAGAGCGCTACGCTCCGCTTCCTCACAGCCCGTGACAAAAGGAATGGCGGCAATGAGCCGCGCGGTGTTGTTGCCGGCAAAGGCTGTCTGTTCATGGCTGGTAAACCGGAACGTTTCAGCCACACTCTCGCAGAGCGTCTCCCAGGGGGAAGGGAGTTTCACAGAAAGGGACGCCGCTGGTTTCTGAGCGGCACGACGGGTAATGGTTAAGATAGCGTCATTCATAAAGCTCTCCTATTCAACAAGTTTAGAGAAATGCTATACCAGCTTGCGAGATGCTGTCAAGAAAAATCGCAACCTTTTTTCAAGCGGTGGTTTGACAAGCAAATTCCATGCCAAGCTGTCTTAAAAAATGCTCAATGAGACCAGTAAGACCGTGAGAGACTCTGTGAGACTTTTAGTGTGAGACCGTGATATGAGACCAAGTGAGACTCAAAATATGCCAGTTTTTAAAAATTAGCTTGATTTCTTGTCCAGAGTGTAATAAGTTTAAATCAAGATTGAGGAAGAAACGTGGTCCACTGAGAGAATCACTTCCCATTGGAGGATTGCTTGTTAAAAGAATCAATGTACAATCACTACCTGCCTGAAAAGGGCTACACGCTCGTCTACAACCATTTGACAAACTCGATTGGTCGGATTATGAACCAGGTGGAGCTTGCGAAGATTCAGCAGACCCTTGAGCAGGGTCAAATACCCGACAGTCCGCTCTTCGCCTGTCTTGTGCGGGACGGCTTCTTTGTTGATGATACGCGCGAGGAGGAGTACGCCGCTGAGGTTCGCTACACAAGCAGAAGGTATCACAGCGGCTTAGACGCGACCATTCTTGCGTCTGAGCAGTGCAACTTCCGCTGCGTCTATTGCTACGAGGAGTTTAAGCGGGGCAACATCAGTGAGGCAGTCATTAACGCCTTCATACGCTACATAAGGAAGAATCTGAGAAACTATACCAGTGTCTCGCTCGGTTGGTTTGGCGGGGAACCTCTGCTTGCCGCTAAAGAGATTGAGCGTATCTCAACAACGGTCATGGACATCTGTGCTCGCGCGCGCAAGCCCTTTACCGCAAGCATGACCAGCAATGGGTATCTGCTGGACGTCCCCATGATGGAGCGGATGCTGCGCTGCAAGGTGTCTCACTATCAGATTACGCTGGATGGTCTTGCTGAAAGCCATAACAAGACACGGGTTCTTGCCAATGGCGGATCCAGCTTTGAGCGAATCATCACCAACCTCAGAGCAATCCACGATCAGGTGAAGTCCCAGTTCTTTCAGATAGCAATACGTATGAATGTTACTAAATCCCAGATTCCGCTTATGCAAGAATACGCCGTGTTTATGGCTGCTGAATTCGGGCAAGACCCGCGCTTCAGCTTTCTGTTCCGTCCTGCTGGTGATTGGGGCGGTGAGCGAGTGCATAGCGTAAAGGATGAGCTGGTATCGTCATTGGACGCTGTGTATGACACGCTGCTGCAAAGCGGGACAAAGCTGAACTATGACATCAATCTTGACCTGATGGGTAATTCTACTTGTTATGCTGCTGACCGGAACTCTTTTATTCTGGGCAGCGACGGAACCATCTATAAATGCACGGTCAGGTTTGACCAGGAATATAACCGCCTTGGTCATATCAGTGAGAATGGAGACCTGCTTATTGATTATACGAAGCTGGACCGCTGGCTTGTTCAGCC
The DNA here is from genome assembly GCA_031279205.1 of Treponema sp. Classification (GTDB taxonomy): domain Bacteria; phylum Spirochaetota; class Spirochaetia; order Treponematales; family Breznakiellaceae; genus JAIRMT01. Next base: position 17,847 of record JAITIX010000052.1, read on the forward strand.
TGCACGAAAAACAGAAGGGTGCGCGGTGTGCGCGGTATGGGCGCTGTGCCGGAACCGTACCTGTCCTGCGAAGACTTTTGACGTGGAAGGTCATGACGTGAAGCACTGCGGCTATGAACGCGAGTCCCTTGATCCTCTTATTAGGCTCATGGACCGCTCGAATAGCGACTACATTACGGTATATGAGTGAGGCGGTCATGAAAACTGGGGTTATAAAAGAAAAGGTACTTGGATGTCTTGAGAACCTTGGGATTTTCGCTGACGCAAATGAGAATTTTTTGCTCAATGAATACATAAGAGACTCAATGACCTATATGATGTTCCTTGTGGGTTTGGAAGAAGGTTTCAGCGTTGATATTCCCGATGAGTATCTCAGCTCGGTAATCAGTCCTGAGCAAACGCTGGAAGGTCTATGCAACGCGCTGGAGACGCTAGTTGAGGCAAGGTCTCTGTAGCGCGGCGTTTATTGTGGAAGAAGCACGCTGTCAGTGCAATTTTTCAGGGTTGTCTGGTGAATAGGTTCTGTTTTCAGGGCAATTCTTTTGTTAAGAAATTTGATAAAAGGAGGAAAACTTATGGAAAAGCCCGAGAAAAAGCCTTTGTACAAGCCGCAGGCGGACAGTGTAGACATCGACGTGAATATCTATGCCAATGAATCTTGCAAGAATCCGCCTAATAGAGTCTGTGTCGACTATGGCTGCATAGACCGTTTTAATGAAGTATGCATTAACAGGCGTCAAGGTTGTGGTTGTACCTACAATAATAGCGTTGATTGTAGTTGCTAAAGATGCTTTCAACGAGTGTCTGTAAATTCCATTAGTGCGGTTCGGTGGATGTGTCTGGTGAATACCTATTTACCAGACGTCTATATATGAAAAGACCGTTGTACAAGCCACAGACTGGCGATGTGGATATCAACGTGAATGTCTATAACAATCAATCTTGCAGGGGTTTGCGTGATAGAGTTTGTACTAACAATGATGTACAAACAATGCTTGTGACGGTTCGGCTCAATGGCCTATTTTTATTAACGATGTTTGTGAAAACACCAAGTGTGTAAACGACCATTGTTAAGCATCAGACTGGCACGGGACGGAAGCTTTGTTTCCGAAAGATTTGTCCGGTGAATATCCATTCGCCGGACATATATACTAAGATAAAAGGAGGTAAAGCATGAAAAAGGCTTTATACAAACCGCAGATGGACAGTGTAGACATCAGCGTGAATATCTATGCCAATGAATCTTGCAACAGGTCGCCTAATAGGGTCTGTATCGACTATAGCTGCACAGACAGTTCTTGTGATGGTTCGGCTGAATGGACTGTATTTCTAAATGACACTTGTGTAAACATCACTTGTGTAAACGACCATTGCTAACCAGCAGGTTGACGCGAGTGGAACCTTTGTTTTTGCGGGATATGTCCGGTGAATGCTAGTTCGCCGGACACTTTATTAAGGTAATTTTATTTAGGAGAAGAACTATGAAACAGCTACCGATTGAACTCAATCCATCAATAACATCTGAATGTTGGACGTATGACAGACTGTGTATTATTGAGACTGATCCAGCCAGTCCGGAATGGGTTGCCAGTCATTATAGTGTATTTATGCATTGGGAGGGGCAAATACATTTCGGCGATGGAATGAATAGCTATTCAATGAGCTATTATGATGATATTCTGGAACATCAGTGTGTCCCGATAGAACAATACAGGTCTCAAGAACTGATAAGACATTTTGAGCAGTGGATAGATGAAGGGTACTATGTTATTGTTGATATGAATCTTGGAGACCTGATTAAGGGATATAAGAATTTCAAGGTACATGAGATACTCCTGTATGGTTATGATGAGCAAAGGCGTGTTTTTTATAGCCCGCTGCAAAATGAAAAAACAGGGCAGTTTGAATCCTTTGAGTTGGAATATGACGTTATACCGCCGGCTATAGAAAGCGCTATCGCATATTATCGGGAAAAGCCTAATGAGCGCCTTTGGCATTTTTATAATTTCTTTTATCCACTTACCAAGCTAAAAATCAGGCAAACATATAATGATGACAATATGTTTATATTGAAGGCGCTCAAGAAGCTAGAGGTTGAGTGTAACAGTTATTGTCATGAGATTGGTATATACAAACAAACGCAGGAATTAGATTGTAAATTCATCAACTATACTGGTTTAGGGTGTCTTATCGGGATGAAAGAAATTCTTAACGGTATACTAGAAGATAATGATCAATCATCTAAGGGTCAAGATAATGTTGATAAACTTTTTAAGTTATATGAACATCGCTGTATCATGCGTTCCATGCTTGAGCTGTTGCGGGAAAAATTGGGTATAGACAATGAGGCGTACAAGAGCGCCTTTGAAACCTATTGTTCTGACATAGCGAGTATGCGGGAATGTTATTTGCTTATGGAAAAGGCTCGCATAAGCGGCAAGCTGAACTCGTTGCCCGGAATTATACAACGTCTGGACACTATTTATGAAAACGACTATGACTCGCTGCGTGTCATAGACGGTATAGCGAGGGAAAAGATGAGCGAAAGGCTCTGAGAATTTTGGAATAAACGTGCTGTTAGCGCGATTTCTCAGAGCAAGCCAGCAGGTAGCTCTATTGTAAACTAAAGGAGTTGGACTATTATATGAAGAACAAGGTAGGCAAGCATTGGTTTATTGGACTGAGCTACATGGTGAAGGTCTATTGGAAATATCACAAGCCAACGCTGTTTTATCAAGTAATAGTCTGCGTATTGGAAGGCGTTCTGCCCTTTGCAGGTATTGTGTTTCCCAAGTATATCATTGATGAATTGACCGGCGCTCATGACATCAGTCGCATTGTCTTCTTTGTTACAGTCCTGCTCCTGTGCAGTCTCTTTGGTAATACGTTCATCGGCTTTGTTCAGGCGCGGCGCGAAATGGGGCAGGCGCGTATCTACAATGGCTGGGTAATGGACTTGATCAGGCGTCTGTATGAGGCTGACCTTGAGCGGCTTGAGGCTTCGTCGTTTTTAGACCTGCAATCCAGGGCATACAAGTTTCTGGAGGCTGACGGCTATGGTTTTGGCGCAGTGCTGGGAAAAACCGCAGATATAGCCGGTCGGATTATCACCCTCGTTGGCATCATCTCCATTATTTCACTTCTTAACCCCTTGGTTGTGCTGGTTTTCATTGGTTTAGTGATTATCACTACCCTATTCAACTCACAAAACAAGAAAGTCAGCGTTGAATTACAAATGGGACTGCCGCCGGTTCAAAGAAGGAGTAGTTATTATAGCAATCTGTTTTCCAATAATCTTTATGCAAAAGAATTGCGCATCAACGACATGGGCGCGTGGGGCTTAAAAAAGGTCAATGAGTATGTAGGGCTTTTCTATGATTTCACCAAAAAATGGTGGGCTAATAATCTGAAGGCACAAATGTTTGGCAATGGTGTTGCGTTTATCCAGCAGGGCGTGGCTTACGCCTATCTGGTCTATGGCGTGATAAACGGACAGTTCGGCATAGGCAGTTTCACCATGTACCTTGCGGCGATCAACGCCTTCTCAGGCTCGATGAACGCGGTTATGAATAACATTATTGACATACGCCGCTACAGCGATTATTACGACGCGGTGGACGAGTTTATGAACATGCCAAAGCGTCAGCGGGAGGGCAAGCAGGCGCTGACGCTCGCCACAGCGCCTGCGCTGGAATTCCGCGACGTGTCGTTCCGCTATCCGGGACAGGAAGCGTTCACCCTCAAGCATATCAACATTGTTATTCCGGCTGGTCAAAAATTATCGGTGGTTGGCGAAAACGGCGCGGGAAAAACCACGTTCACCAAGCTGCTCATGCGCCTCTATCGCCCCACAGAGGGCGTCATTCTCTTAAACGGCGTTGATATTCAGGAGTATGACTTTGACGATTACGAGAGAAATTTCTCAGTGGTGTTTCAGGATTTCGTCTTATTTGCCGCGTCTCTGCGGGAGAATGTAACGGCGGGACATGATGTGGATGACGCGAAAGCCATAGACGCGCTGCGGCGGAGCGGGTTTTCAGATAAGCTAGACCGGCTTGAAAAGGGACTTGATACGCCTATTTACAAAATACTGGACGAAAGCGGCTTTGAGCCCTCAGGCGGGGAAGGGCAGAAAATTGTTATGGCGCGCGCGCTCTTAAAAGACGCGCCGGTCGTCATACTGGACGAGCCAACCGCGGCGCTTGATCCACGGGCTGAATATGAAATCTACATGCACTTCAACAACATGGTGGCGGGCAAGACCGCGGTGTTTATCTCGCACCGGCTTTCCAGCGCCCAGTTTTGCGACAAAATAGCCGTGTTCAAAAACGGGGAAATCGTGGAACACGGCTCCCACACAGAACTCGTGAGCCGCGGCGGGCTGTATCACGAGCTGTTTAGTATGCAGGCGCAATTCTACGGGGAACAGGATGCGGAAAAGCATTAAGATCGCGCTTTTAGACGCAGCCCTAGGGCGTTGGCTCGTCAGCCCCTGGGATATTCCATGGCCTAGCGGGGCTGGAGTATCCATAGCCCGGCGCACAAGCCCGACGCGGTTTTTCGCAGCATTTACCGAATAACTCTAATTAAAGCCCTATTTCATACCGTAACTCTTTTAGATTCTTTTCAGCTGAATATAAATCACCAAGTGTTTCATTTGAGATAAATTTATATCTGCTGGCAATATCATAAAAAGATGCCAATACTTGTTTATATTTTCTTGAATCATTAGCAATTATAAACAAGCCAACATTCGCATAATCAATTAGTGTCGCCATGCGCCCAACTCCACTCCATACACCTGTAGATAATTCAACCTCAAATGCGTATTCAGGGATATAGCGGTCTCCCTTTAACCTAAACCATAGCACATCTATTTCACGCAAAAGTTTATAATCCGAAAATTGCAACTGAGGACAAGTATATAATGTTGCTATATTCTCTAGTTTCTTATTATTGAATACCTTAGATTTATTTGGACAATACGTTTGATACCCACGAATATTGCCTATTTCGTGGAGGCGCCCCTGCAAAATAGAATGCAGGTTCTCTTCAACCGTGTTGCGGCCTTTCAAACTTATTTTTTGCGGGCTAAACAGCGAAGCCCATGCGTTATAAAAACCAGCACAACCAAGCCGGTTGTTTTTTCCGGCTAAAACCAAGTTAAAGTCTTTATCAAAAACTATTTTGTATTCACCATTTCTGTCATGACTTATCTGTGATAAATGAGCGAATAATATTTGTGCAGGCATAATAACAACAGAATCAATCGAACCGCAGATGAAAGCGATAAACGGGTTGTCCAGATTGACAAGTTCTTCTATATGCAGATAGTTGACACCATAGAAAAAACGGCGATTTGCTCCTTCCGTTGCGACGCGAATGAGAACATTTGCTCCTCCTATATGATAAGTACGCGATTTTAAGACTTTTATTAGTTCAATATTATCAGATAAAAATCGCGCCCGTTCTAAAAAAAGCGATGCCAATTTTTCAGAGGTTGTTTGTATTTTATTTGCCATAATTAATCTCTTTTGTGAAAAATGTCTTGCCGTCTTATTGAAAAAATTATTTCGTCTGCGTTAGCGGAATCTGTCTGTAACAGTTGTATTCTTTCCATAGGTTCTCCCATCATGTTACTGTTCATTGTTTCATATTTTTACTTCATCATAAAAAAGGCGCTCCCGGAATATATATTCTAAAGAATATTCTGAGAACGCCTTTGACGCTTTTCTTGTCGTTTTATGTTGTCTCAAAAAACCATTACGCGATGACCACGCTTTGTATCGCGCTGGGCTGACCAAGACGTCCCTGCTCGTTCTGCCACAAGGCGGCGCAGGAAAGGCGCGCGCCCGACGCTTCAGGCGGCAGGACGAGGGTGAAGGGAAGGCGCGTCATTAGCGCGCTTTGCGTCAGCGCGGCGTAGTCGGTAACGCGCTCCGGCCCCCACGCGTACTTCAACAGGCAGCCGTTGCAGCCGTAGGGAATGGCGCGGCTGTCCGGTGTGGTCTCGTCGTGGGCGCGGATTTCCACCCGGCTGTTCCCCAGCGGGTGCAGTTCCGCGATCACCGGTACTGTCGCGGGGTCTCCGATGGGGGTTTTGACCGTATCGTGGGGATGCAGCCCGCACCGCACCCGGTCGGCGTTGGTGATCACCGGATTTTCAAAGCGGAATTTCACCATCGCGCGGACTTTCGTTTTGAAAGCGTCCCTGGCCTCGTTCTTTTCCTCGATGATCACGGGGCTTTTCTCCGGACTCACCGCCTTCGCGTGCAGGGTCTTGAACGCGGCAAGCGCCGTGCTTACCCCCGTGATCTCTGCGGCGGGAATTTCCCACTCCGCGCTATGCGCCGTAATCTCCGCAGCAAAATTGTCGCCCCAGTCGATGAGCACCGCTTCCTGCTGCGGCAAATAGTCGCCATGTTTAGACATCTTGTCCTCCTTGATTTGATAGGTATTATCTGCCCGCAGAAAGATTCTTCCTGCGGGCAGCGAGTGTCATTTTACCGGAAACAGGCGGTTTACTGCAAGTAGAGAATATTTTTCTAATGGTAGGGAGCCGCTCATTACTGGTAGGGAGCTACTCATTACCGGTAGGGAGCCGCTCATTACCGGTAGGGAGCCGCTCATTACCGGTAGGGAGCCGCTCATTACCGGTAGGGAGCCGCTCATTACCGGTAGGGAGCTACTCACATTACTGGTAGGGAGCTACTCATTACTGGTAGGGAGCTACTCATTACTGGTAGGGAGACACTCACCGCTTGTGGTGTCTGCTTGTAGTGTCTGGCACCGTGTGCGGTGTCTGGCACTGCTTGCGGCACGGCTTGCCGTTTTGGTGTCTGGCACCGTGTGGTGCGGTGTCTGGCACCGCTTGTGCCGGTGTCTGGCACTGCTTGCGGCACGGCTTGCCGCTTCGGTGTCTGGCACCGCTTGTGCCGCTCGTGGTGTCTGGCACCGCGGTCTGCAAGACGGTGAACAGGCTGTTGCAAGTGCGCCTTGGCACGGTGCAGCACCCGCAGAGAGGAAACATTGTATAGGCGAACGTGTGTTTCTTTTATATACTGGCTTTGTTCATTAATTGCGAACAAACCTGATTTTGTAAAACCAAGTGGAGGTCTTATGCGCTTATTAACCAGATCCGATTTTGACGGATTAGCCTGTGGCGCGTTACTGGAGTCTCTGGGGCTGATTGACGAATGGAAGTTCGTTCATCCCAAGGACCTTCAGGATGGGCTTGTGGAAGTTACGAATAACGATGTGCTTGCCAATGTTCCCTATGTCAAAGGGTGCAAGCTGTGGTTCGATCATCACTCCAGCGAAACCGAACGTCTGGGGAGCAAGGTGTTCTTTGAAGGCGTGTGCCGGAAAGCTCCAAGTTGCGCCCATGTGGTGTACCATTATTATGGCGGTAAGAAGAAACTGGGGCGTTTCGCCGAGATGGTTCACTATGTGGATAAGGTAGATTCCGCCGATCTGACGCAGGCCGAGATACTCAACCCCAGCGGCTGGATACTTTTAGGCTTCATCATGGACCCCCGCACTGGTCTTGGCAGGTTCAAGAACTTTACCATCAGCAATTATGCCCTCATGGAAGCGCTGGCAAAGGCTTGCATCACCAAAAGCATCGACGAAATTCTGGCCATGAGTGATGTGAAAGAGCGCATTGATGTGTACTTCGAGCAGGGCAAACTGTACCGCGAGATGCTGCAAAAGCATACCCACACTGAGGATAACGTGATCATAGTCGATATACGAAATGTTAATCCAATCTACGTGGGGAATCGCTTCCTAATTTATACCCTTTTCCCTGAGCAGAACATTTCCATCTGGGTGATGGACGGCAAAAACAAGGCTAACTGCGTGATTACCGTTGGGTATAGCATCATCACCAAAACCGCCGCCATTAATGTGGGCAGTCTGCTGCTCAAGTACGGCGGCGGCGGCCATCGCCAGGTGGGAAGCTGCCAAGTCGCTTGCGAGGACGCAGAGCGCGTGATCGCAGAGATTGTGGCTCAGTGCAAAACGCAGTCGGAGTAGTTTTTTTTGAACCAACACTGTCTGTTTTTGTAGACAGGCAGTGTTGCAACAAAGGTTTCCCATACGCCTTATACACTATATATAGGGTATTTTAAGGGAAAAGGTCTAAATATTTACCCTATTAGGGGTGGTGAAGTGGACTGGCACAGGCTATGCTCTATTGCCGGTATGAAGATAAATACTGGTATGGAGATAAAAATGGAAAGAGCGCGACAGGAAGTATTAGTGGTTCAACTGCCAAAAGCATTCATGGGCGTAATCAACTTTCGTGAAATAAAGACTGAAATCATCAGGAAAGCGATACATTTTCTTATTGCGTTAAGCCCTACGCTTGCGGAGCTTAACCATTTGCTCACCATGGTTCTCCTTATGGCTGGTACGCTGTTTTACGCATGGGTAGAATACCTGCGTCTTTCAGGCATCAATGTTCCCCTGATCTCTGCTATTACCAATATGGCGTCGCGCACTCGTGATAAGGGCCGGTTCGTGCTGGGGCCGGTTACGCTGGGTCTTGGCGCGCTGCTTTCCCTTCTGCTCTACCCGTCGCCCGCTGCCACCATTGCCATTTACGCGCTGGCCTTTGGTGATGGCGTTGCTAGTCTTGTCGGTAAGCTCTTTGGCCAGTATCGTCCTGCGTTTCTGTGTGGCAAAAGCCTCGAAGGTTCCATTGCCTGCTTTATGGCAGTGTTTCTTGCCGCCTACTACGCGTGCTGGGATTACAAGATCGCTCTGAGCGCTGCCATAAGCGCCACGCTCGCAGAGGCTCTGCCGATCAGGGACTATGACAATCTGATCATTCCGCTCATTGTCGGTTTCACGGTTAAGTTAGTAGCCGGTGTTTAGTTAGGCCGCCCTTGTCCTTTCATCTTCCCTCATTATCAGGTATGTTGCTTCAGTAAGTAAGGAGCTGTGGTGATAGAACTGAGGGATATACACAAAACGTTTCGCGTGGCCATGCGTGAAAAAGGCGTTATGGCGGCGGCAAAGGCGCTGTTTCATCGGCAGTATGAGGGAAAACACGCCCTTGCTGGCATTTCCTTCATGGTTGAAGCTGGCGAAATCGTGGGTTTCATCGGGCCAAATGGTGCGGGCAAGTCCACAGCTATCAAGATTATGAGCGGAATTCTGGTTCCTGACTCCGGCTCATGTACGGTTCTGGGCGTTACCCCGTGGAAGAACCGCGTCTCCTATGTGTCGCATATCGGGGTGGTGTTCGGCCAGCGAATCCAGCTCTGGTGGGATGTGCCGGTTCAGGATTCGCTTGAGCTATTGCGGGATATTTACCGGATTCCCCAGCCGCAGTTTGATGAAACCCTGGCGGAACTGACCGATGTGCTGGAACTGGCGGAGCTTCTTGGCGTGCCGCTGCGTCAACTCAGTCTGGGTCAGCGAATGCGTTGCGAGCTTGCCGCCTCGCTCTTGCACAAGCCAGCAGTGCTGTTTCTGGACGAGCCGACCATTGGGCTTGACGCGATCTCAAAGCTGGCAATCCGCGCCTTCATCGCACGGCTTAACCAAGCGCGCAAGATCACGGTTATCCTCACCTCGCACGACATGGATGACATTGAAGCTCTCACGGACAGAATCCTGCTCATTGACGCGGGGAAGATACGCTACGACGGTTCTTTGGCAACGATTCGGGAACGCTACGACCAGGGCGGTGGACGCAGTATTGAGGAGATCATTGCCGCGCTTTATCAGGATAGGAACCTATGAGGCGGAATCTCAGAGCGTATTGGGCTATCTTCAGGATGCGCCTCATCGCAGGTATGCAGTACCGCGCCGCGGCTTGGGCGGGGGTTACCACGCAGTTCTTCTGGGGCGGCATTGAACTTCTCGTATACGCCGCCTTTTACCGAAGCGCGTCAGCGCCCACGCCCATTGCCTACGACCAGCTCGCCGACTTGATCTGGCTGCGGCAGGCGTTTCTAGCGCTTGTGATGCTTTGGATGCAGGATAACAGCCTGCTCGACATGGTAGTAAAGGGCGATGTGGCCTATGAGCTGTGCCGCCCCCTGGACTTGTACTCCTTCTGGTTTGCGCGACTCCTCGCGCTACGGTTTTCCCGCGCAGCCCTGCGCTGTGTACCCATCCTGGTGATCGCCGCCTTACTGCCCGAACCGTTCCGTTTTCACCTGCCGCCGAGTTCACAGGCCGCCGTCTGTTTCCTGCTGGCGCTGGTCTTTGCCACGTTTCTGGTTGTAGCGCTTTCCATGTTTATCTACCTTCTTACCTTTTTTACCCTTAACCCCTACAGCTGCCTTATCATTAGCGTTGCTTCGGACTTTCTCATGGGCACGTTGATTCCCATACCCTTGATGCCTGACTCTTTACAACGTGTTCTGGCTCTGTTGCCCTTTCGTTACATGGCCGACTTCCCGTTTCGCGTATACAGTGGCCATATCGCTGGAACCGAGGCGCTCACCGGTTTAGGTATACAGCTATGCTGGATAACGTTTTTTGTCATAAGCGGTGGCATGGCGTTTCGCGGGATTCAGAGACGGCTTGTGGTACAGGGAGGATGAGTCATGCTTTACCTAAAATACATCGCTATGCACCTGCGCTCGCTTATGCAGTACCGGATTTCAACCTTGTTTATGACGCTGGGGCAGTTTCTCGTCGCGTTCTTTTCGTTTCTTAGCGTCTCGCTTCTGTTTGAACGCTTTGGCACTCTCGACGGCTGGACTTTTTCCGAAGTATGCCTCTGTTTCGCGGTAACAAACATGGCCTTTGCCATAAGCGAATGTTTCGTGCGTGGCTTTGATACGTTTTCCAGTCTGGTCATTCGCGGTGATTTTGACCGCATACTGCTCCGCCCCCGCTCCACGCTCTTGCAAGTGCTTGGCGCAGGCTTTGAAATCTCCCGCGTAGGCAGGCTCGTGCAGAGTATTGTGGTTCTCGTCATCGCCATTCCCTTGACGACTGTTGACTGGACTGGTTCAAAAGTCATCACGCTCATCCTTATGATAAGCGGCGGCGCGGCGGTCTTCGCAGGCGTGTTCATTCTGGGAGCAACTATGTGCTTCTTCACGCTGGAAGGGCTTGAGTTCGTCAACATTTTCACAGACGGCGGTCGTGAACTCGCCTCTTACCCACTGCCTGTATATGGGAAGTGGGTACAGCGCTTCTTTACGTTTATCATTCCCTACGGCTGTATTAACTACCTGCCGCTTTTGTACATCACGGGGCGCGCTGAATCCATCTTGTATATGTTTATCCCTCTTCTAGGCATACTCTTCCTCGCGCCCTGTGCGCTTATCTGGCGCTTGGGTGTCAGACACTATACCTCGTCAGGCTCGTAGGCTGGCTCACTCCAAGACACACACTACGTGGTGGAGGAGACACATGAGAGAGGCGCGCTACGCGGTATCAGCAGACACCGCGCGTGGTCAGACGTCAAGGGAGGCCGCCTCATTGTCGCTTTGCAACTCGAAGATACGGCGGTAGCTGCCGTTCCGTGCCATGAGTTCGGTGTGGGAGCCAAGCTCTTCCACGGTTCCATCTTTCAGCACCAGTATTTGGTCAGCCTGCATTAGGCTGGAAATACGGTGGGAGATGATAATTACCGCCGCGTCTTTAACGCGCCTGCGGAGACCTGCACGGATTTTCGCGTCAGTCTCGGTGTCCACCGCTGAAAGGCTATCGTCAAAAATCATCACCGGCGGATTCGTGGCAAGCATACGCGCTATGGCAACGCGCTGCTTCTGACCTCCCGAAAGGGTAACGCCGCGCTCGCCAATCACGGTGTCATAGCCATTGGCAAACTCCCTGATGGTCTCATCAACCTGAGCCACTGAAGCAGCGCTCCTGACCTCTTCTATTGTTGCCCCGTGAACCGCGATGTTTTCTCTTATGGTCTTGGAAAAAAGGAACGGTTCCTGGAGACAAAGACCAATGTAACGGCGAAGGTGATGGCGGGCAATGCGGCGTATATCCACGCCGTCAATGCTTATACAGCCGCCGTATTCGCCTACGTCGTAGAGGCGGCTGAGCAGTTGCACCAGCGAGGATTTCCCGGAACCAGTTCCACCGAGTATGGCAAGGGTTTTGCCCGGCTTCACTGTAAACGAAATATCCCGTAAGACCGGCTCGTTCTTCCCATAAGCAAAGCTAACCTTGTCAAAACGAAGTTCGCCTTTGATTGCGGGTGTCAGAGACCCTACGGCGTCGGTTTCCGGCTCAGCTTGAAGCACTTCTCGCACGCGGCCTGCGGCAACCATTGTCTTAGAAAGGTCGGAGAGTATACGGCCAAGCTGCCGTACCGGCCAGATCATCCAGTTGCAGTAGGTGTAGAAGGCGAGAAAGGTTCCGGGTGAAAGATCGCCGCGCGCGCTCCGGTAAATGCCTGCCGCCACCACAATGGCAAGTTGCAGGCCGCTCATCAAATCGCCCGCGCCCCAGAACAGCCCCAGCATCTTACCGATATGCCGCCAGATGTCCGCGTAAGCCTTAGTCTTTTCCGAAAAGCGCTCAATCTCAAAGGCTTCCCGGCCAAAGGCCCGCACCACCCGCACTCCCGTATAGTTCTCCTGAGCGCAGGCTTGCATGGCTCCCTCCGCAGCATCGGCTTTGGCAAACTGCTCGGCAACCCGCCGGAAGTAAATAATCGAAAACACCAAAATAAAGGGAACCAATGCAAGCGCCACTATGGTCATAAAAACATCCATAGAAAACATCAGTACCAGAGCAATGGTAAAGACGCAGAAGGTACGCAACAACTCGCCCAACTGGTTTTGGATAAAGTTACGAATGGTGTCTACGTCTGAAGTACAGCGCTGGATGATGTCTCCGGTCTGGCAGCTTATGTGCCAGTCGTAGGGCAGCCTCTGGATATGGCCGTAAAGCATGTTCCGCAGCCGCCAGGCGATTGTTTCCCCAATCTCCATGCAGGTATATTTTCTCACGATGTTAAGACCGCCGGAGCAGATAGCCGCCACGATGATGAACAGGGCGCAAACCCAGAGATTTTGCCGCAACGCAACAGCGCCTCCAAGGGCGTCAAGCAGATGCACGACCAGCGCCGGCGCGTCAAAAGGCGCTGAACCAATCACCGAATCAATGGTATACTTGATGATTTGAGGGCTTACAAAAGAAAAAGACACGGTTCCGATTGTGGCAAGGCAACATAGAATGAAACGGAAACGCCGATCCTCCGCCGCCGCGATGATCAGCGCGGAACGGCTTTTTGTCCAAGGTAAATGCATTTTTTTAGATACTCACTTTTTTATGAGCATGGCCTACTTTGCTCCTGATGACAAGCTGTGTCGACCCACCGCTACGTTCCTTGCCCTTGTCAGCGCGATGTTTTATAACAAAAACATGATTAACATGAAAAGAATCAGGCTTGTCGTGTTTCCAGCTGTGGCGCTTCTGCACGTCGTCCTCATCTTCTTTCTGGTATTCACCATGAACACCATTGCCAGTGAAACCGAGCCAGTCGCCGATATTATGAAGCTGGTTGACGTTCAGGAAGAAACGCCGCCACCACCGCCGCCGCCCGAAGAGGAGCCGCCGCCGAGCGAGCAGAACACGGTGGAAGCAGTCGCGGCAAACATGAAAGCCGTCGACGTGGTTCCGCAACAGACCGTTGTCCCGTCTACGCCGCGTCTGGTAGTACAGACGCAGGAGATTGAGTACCTGCCGGCGCACAAGATTTCCAAACCACCTCAGTTTTCTACTCAGGTTCGGAGTCAGCTCGTCTATCCACCCATTGCCCAGCGTTCCGGCGTTGAGGGCATGGTCATTCTGGACATGTTCATCGACGCGCAGGGGAACATACAGCGAATTGAGGTGCTTAAAGAAGACCCGCCCGGACGCGGTTTCGCTGAAGCCGCGCTTAACGCGTTCCGAGGCGTCAAAGCCACGCCCGCTGAGGCTAATGGTAAAGCGGTCGGCACGCGCTACCGTTATCCGATCAGGTTTACGATCAAGAAGAACCGATAGAAAAGCAAGCCGTACCAAGTTATCTAACATGAGGAGGAACAATTGAGAACATTCAAGAAGTCTATAAAACTGAATGACGTGTGTTACGACATTCGAGGGCCGGTACTAAAAGAGGCAAAGCGCATGGAGGAGGAAGGGTTTCACATTCTCAAGCTGAATATAGGAAATCCTGCACCGTTTGGCTTTAACGCACCGGACGAGATAATCCATGACATTATCGTCAATATGCAAAACGCACAGGGCTACTGCGATTCACAGGGACTCTTCGCCGCGCGGAAGGCTGTCATGCACGACTTCCAGAACAAAGGCGTCATGGACGTAGGTATTGACGACATTTTTATCGGCAATGGCGTGAGCGAACTGATTATGATATCCATGCAGGGACTGCTGGACACAGGCGACCAGGTGCTGGTGCCTGCGCCAGACTATCCTCTGTGGACCGCAGCAATAACGCTTTCCGGCGGGACAGCAGTGCATTACCACTGCGACGAAGGCGCAGGCTGGAACCCCGACCTTCAAGACATAGCCAGCAAAGTAACGCCGCGAACCAAAGCCATTGTGGTGATTAACCCAAACAACCCCACCGGCGCAGTGTATGAGCGCGAAACGCTTGAAGGCATTGCCCGCATCGCACTAGAGCATCAGTTGATTATCTACGCCGACGAGATTTACGACCGCATCGTGTATGACGGGGCAAAGCATATAACCATGGCCTCCATAGAACCGGAGGTTCTGAATGTGAGCTTTAACGGCTTATCCAAAGCCTACCGGTCGGCGGGATTCCGCGCCGGTTGGATGGCGCTGTCTGGTAACAAGAAACTGGCCGCCGACTACCGCGAAGGCCTGGAGATGCTGAGCAATATGCGGGTTTGCCCGAATGTGCCAGCACAGTTCGGCATACAGACCGCGCTTGGCGGCTATCAGAGCATCAACGACCTCATCCTGCCCGGAGGCCGACTCAAGGAACAGCGCGATCTGACCGTGAGCCTTATCAACAACATCCCAGGTCTTTCAGTGGTTATGCCCAAAGGGGCGCTCTACTGTTTTCCCCGCATTGACACAGCGCGTTTCAACATCCGCGACGATGAGCGTTTCGTTATGGACATGCTCAAGGAAGAACAACTACTCCTCGTGCAAGGCACAGGCTTTAACTGGAACGCCCCCGATCACTTCCGCCTGGTCTTTTTGCCTGACAAGGAAACACTCACCGTCGCACTTAGCCGTATGCGCCGCTTCCTCGCCAGTTACCAGCAGATACTTTAAAAACAAAAGACGGTGCGCCTGGACGTCTGTGCGCGCACCGTCTCGTATTTCAGGGTTATTCCCCTCCAATAATCTATATATCGGACTGCTATTCCAGGCCTTTAGTAAAAAAATCGCGCTTACCACTAATCAACCAGTCCCAGCAGAGAGCTTGTAACGAAGTTTGATAACTCAGTGCGTATAAAACTCTGTTCTGGCGGAAGCGTCGCAAGACAAGTTTCCCATTGCGCAATGGCAGCACGGGCATCTTTACAGTTCAATGGCAGATGTTTCCCACTCAACAGACTCTCAGTGCGCTTATCCTTAAGCACGGTTCTGCCGGCAAACACGATTCTAATGTCGGTGAGAATGTCTTTCTGGTTCCTGAGAAGCAGAACAATAACCCCGTCATCCAGATTCGGTCTATCCAGATCAGAGCATCGGAACTTCCGGTATAACGAATAGTTCCACGATTCAAGGGGAATGCGGATTCGCGTAAGCAGCTCGCGGGGAGCGAGAGACGCAGGCGTGAAACGCGACGCAGCTATCCAGCGCGTCGAAGATTGCGTGGAAAACAATGAAGACAGCGTAAACGACGCAGGCGGTACAGAAGGCATAGAGCGCAGCTCATAGTGGGCGTCCAGCGCAATAAGCGCAGCACAAGAATCCATGTAACGGAGCGTGGTGCAGATGTTTCCGCCAATAGTGGCGCTGTTTCTAAGCTGCGGACCAGCAATGCCCTCAAGACACTTCCTGAGTATCTCAGGAACTATCGTACCCAGATGGATAATCTCACTCAGACGCACCATAGCCCCAAGCTCAAGGTACTGCTCAGTTCGGGTAACGAGGTGCAGTTCCTCAATATCCTCAAGCGCAATGAGCTTACGCGGAAGCGCCGGCGCGCGTTTACCTTGAAAGTGGAGAAATTGAATCCCGCCCGCAAAAGGAACCGCGTCAGGGTTACTGTTCCAGAAGTTGAAAAGCCCTTCCCAAGAGGTCAGAGGAGGAACTTGATTAAACGGCGCGTCCATATAACCTCAGTTGGCGTATCGAAGCCGCGATAAGCACCCCTTCAATAAGACTGTCAGGTTCGGTACAGCGACAGCGAATGCCGTTAAAGCCACTCAAGATATCGATTCGTGAGGGGTACGGATTTTGCACAAGCAGTGTTTCCACAGTGAGTATCTTGCCCGCGTCGCAGTAGCCGCAGTTCCGCACGCCAGCGCGGGCAAAGCCCTGCACAATGTCTCGACACTCATCAGTATGAGCAAAACCTTCTATAGTAATGAGCTTACTGCCACGTACCTGAAACGCGGGTATGAGGCAGGCCTTAACCACCTTATGATTAAAGATAATGGAACAAGCGCCACAGTTTCCGGTCAAACAGCCGCACTTCGCGCCGGTGAGCGGGAAGGTTTCCCGAAGTATATTGATGAGCCGCTCATTCGCGTTGGCACTGAATGTAACTTCTTCACCATTGAGTACGCAGTGTATGGTCATACGTTTACGATTCGCCTCTTAACATAATTCATCTTATACTCTCCTTCATACAGTGAAATACACGGGAATCTCCGTAATATAGCGCGGAAAATCCCCAAGCTCAAGCGATCTTTCTGCTCAGTTTTGTTTTGAAGCAGTGCGGCCTTTCCCCGAAACCCACCGAGTTGTAGAAATCTCACCCCCTTCTCAGCAAATCTCACCCCCTTCTCAGCAAATCTCAC
>JAITIX010000116.1 GCA_031279205.1 Treponema sp.
AGAGTATCCTGAGTGGTTTCTATTTCAAATTGTACAGCCTGATAAGGCTCCAGCACGGCGAATGAGAATGTTCCCAATACAGAAATGGCCGTGTAAACCATGAGAATGAGAGAGAACAGGCTTCTTCGCGCAAACTAAAACATATCCATAAGCATACCATTAAACCGCCAAGCCGCAGACAAAAACCGCCAAGCCGCAGACAACAACCGCCAAGCCACAGACAAAAACCGCTAAGCCACGGATAACAACCGCTAAATGACAGACAAAAACCGCTAAATCACAGACAAAAACCGCCAAGCCACAGACAAAAACCGCTAAGCCGCAGACAAAAACCGCTAAATGATAGACAAAAACCGCTAAGCCGCAGATAAAAACCGCTAAATGACAGACAACAACCGCTAAATGACAGACAAAAACCGCTAATAAAATTTTTAACAATCGGGTGTTTAGACCCTCTTAAGCTAAAGGACTTGAACTTACTATATGGCGCAAAAGCGATCAAGCGGTTTTCGCAAAAAATATACCCATTGAGGCGCAGCAGATATCCGCCGTGCTTACGCTGCTGAGTGCAAGTCCTTTGCTCCCCGCTGGGTTCTGCTTGCATTGGCGCTCGGTCATCTGTCCCACAATAAGGATGAATCAGCCGTTGCGATAGGTTTCATGGCTCTGGGCAACGCCGATTCTCAAGAGCGCGGCGTTGCCAGCCTTTTCATTTCCAGTTTGCCATTGAGGGAGCAGATAGTGCTTTTCGCTTTGGCGGTATATATCACCACCGTTATCGTCTCTTTGGCGAATTTAGAGCGAGGCGAGAAAATGCGCCGTCGGTTTCCATGCGTGTTCTCCATAACCACCGGCCATAACCCATGAGGATGGGATACAGCGCTTTTGCAGAAAGGTGTAAATGAAGCGGTCTCGCGCCACGCATTGTGCAAGACTGAGGGCAAGTGGCGCGCTTGAGGCAAGGCCGTCCTTCCTATAAGGGTCAACACCGTCCACCACTAGCGCAAGGTCGGGAATGCGGCCTGCGGTACGTTGTTCCATACGGGCAAGCCCCTCAGCCAGGCGGGGAAGGTACAGGACTTCTTCTCCGGACTCAATGGGAATGTCGATGTCTGATTCCACCAGCGGCGCATGGCCTGGAATAGCCTTTGCCAGCGACACCTCGTCCAGTGGCCAGCCATGAGCCATGTGTATGGACAGAGAGAAGATTTCCGGGTTCTTGCCGGAAAAAGTCTCGCCCCGCTGTCGTGAGAGCTGTATCAGTTCCGCGCTTCCATCACCCTTGTGTGCGTCCACGTCAATAATCCAGATGAGGCTGGCGTGTCCCTCGTCCAGCAGCTTCCTTAACGCGATGATGATGTCGTTTAGGATACAGAAGCCTGAACCAGCGTCGTAGCGGGCGTGATGAGCGCCGCCGCCCAGATAGAAGCAGAAACGTCCCGCGTCTGCGAGTGCGAGACGGCAGGCGAGATATGTGCCGTCAACCTGTTCAAGCTGGGCTTGAAATATCTCAGTGAGCGGCCTTGTTGCTGTATCTGGCTCATAGCGGTTGTATGAGCCGTCGTCATTGATAAGCTCATAGGTGGAAAGTATAGTCCGCTCAAGTCCAATTGGATCGTAGAGGCTGGCAACATACTCCGGCGAGTGTACCCGTTCAAGGTCAGCACGGCTGATGATCGGCGTGGCTATTGCCAGCGTCTCCGCTGCCGATGCGAGTGTGTGGCGGGGAAACTTTTCGCCTTGTTCCGTAAGAAAGGCCATAATCTGAGACGGTCGGGAGATAGCAATGGGAATCGTAATCCCATAGTCGCGCATATTGCGCTCAAGGGTTGGCTCATAAAGTAACATAGTTTCTTTTGTAATACTAGCTAAAACAGCTCACCATGTCAAGAGTACGCCACGGCTCTTATTGTCGCCATGGTCGTTTCGACAAACCCAACGACTGTGGAAAACTACTTGAGGTGTTTTGTTTAACTGTGAATGAAGTAAACAATTCCTCCACGCACATACTATGCCCTGCCACCCTTCTACGAAACTGCTCTGCCGATTCCGCTGGGATTTGCGCCTTCATACCTCGCGCTTGAACTGGCGATTAGCATACTACCGCCGGGCTGGCAAAATTTTGCCAGCCCGGATGCGCCACGCCTCCGGGAAAGGGGAAGTCAGTTAGTCTTTGTTGTAACGAAGCAAGAGTAATACGTTCCATGATTAGCCCTTGATCCCGCCTCCGGCGAGACCTTCCTTAAAATACTGTTGCATACAAATATAGACGAGCAGAATTGGTATGATGGATACGAGTGAACTGGCCATCATCAGATTATACTGATTGCTATATTCACTTGAGAGGGTACTAAGCAGTAGCGGTAGCGTTGTTTTTGCATGGTCGCTCAAGAGTATGAGCGGTGGCAGATAGTCATTCCATGATTGCATAAAACCGAGAATCGCCAGCGTCGCGGAACAGAGCGGCAGTATGATTCGCCAAAAAATGAAACGGTATGATACCCCGTCGATCATCGCCGCCTCGATATAGGCGTTGTTGATGGTCTTCATCCGCTGTCGCAGCATGAAAATACTAAAGGCGTTGAATAGTTGCAGTAGCATAAACGCACTCAGATTATTCGTAAGCCCCAGCTTCGATATGATGATAAATTAGGTATTTAGAATTTTTTTGTAGTACAAGCTGGTTTAATCGCGTTTGTTATGGTTAATCGATTCACCGCCCTGCCTCTAGCATAATATGTCCCGTCTCTGAAAAGCACTTTCCGACGCACACCCGCGGTGTCAGAGACACTCTCACTTACTGGTGCGAGGGGAAAAAGCTCACCGACGCATGGCGCGATCTTCTCTTCGCCGAGCGACATCTCCATCGTCAATGATGGGTGGCGCAGAATAGCTCCTCATATCCAACTACTCCAGCACAGCGAGCGCAGTCGCGCCCGCCGTCAAGAGCCGCGCCTTGTCAGGCGTCCTCACGCAGGCTGCCCGCTCTGATTCTGGTACGCGCATAGCCTACAATCAGAATCGTACCCAGAACAAGCGTTACCGCGCTGTTCAGCCCGTCGCAACAGCGCCTTGCAGGTAAACCTTGTTAGCCGGTTCCGCGTAGATGAGTACGTCGAGAGTGGCGGCAACGCCGATCCACGTAACCGCATTTGCCGCGAGCTAGATAACGTTAAACAGCACGATCTTTTTAATGCCAAAGCTGCCATCTTCAATGGCGAGGACTTTCCAGGACAATCCAATCGCCAGTCCATAAAAGGCGTCGGCGATAACCCAGCTCCACCAGACTGCGCCCCAAGTAAGGTCGGTCAGCGTGTGTCCAATGAAGCCGATGAGCAACCCCACTAGCGGCCCAAAGGTTACCGCGAACAGGGCGACAATTGCGCTGGATAGGTTGAGATTCGTGTTTGGTACTTTGGTACGCCGGACGGAATCGCCACAAAGCGCATCAGCACAAACATGATCGCCGCGCCAATTCCAATGGCGACAATCGACCTGACTGAAAGCAATTTCTTTTCCATAAAAACCCTCCGATTATCAGACGCCTTTCAGCGTCCGCATATAGTATGAATTCCATGAACAGCGTGCCAACGCGCGACAAATGCTTGCTGATAGTAATGGCACAAGACATAGGTAATCAGCATAGATCGTCATGACCGACTGTATCCCCATAGACTAGGCATAAAAATGGACAACAGTGTCCAGTTTCGAGTTGTCCAATATAGCGCGGATCAGTATCACAGAGTTCAGCAAGTCTCTTCTGGGTAAGCGAGGCTTGTTTTCGATACTTCCTCAAGTTCACTGTAAAGACATCTGAAGTGCCATATATTCCATTCTTTCCGGTGGTAACAGCGCTGGGGCGCGGGTATGCGGCGCGCCTCAGACGACGCTTATGAAACAGGTGTTCCTGCTCACAGTCTCGCTGGTTTTCTACACCTGCTGGAATCAGCCTACTGCGGCCGTATCGGATTCTCCGTGCTGATTACATGGACATCCGGCGTTACTATATGGAAGATAAGCCATTACGGTATAAGCGCTTGATTCTGGCGGCATCGCTGACGCTAAACCTCGCGGTACTGTTCTTCTTCAAGCACCACAATTGGCTTGACGATAGCAACGTTTGGGTAGGTCGATAGAAACGTTGGGGTCGCTGATAGAAACGTTTGGGTAGGATGATAGAAACGTTGGGCTTGGCGATAGAAACGTTTGGGTAGGATGATAGAAACGTTTGGGTAGGATGATAGAAACGTTTGGGTAGGATGATAGAAACGTTGGGCTTGGCGATAGTCTGGGCATTGCCTCCGGTGGCACGGTTTTACCCGTGTTCAACGTGCGAGTATGCGGCGTATGGGGATTTGCGCTATCCACGAGTTGCGATAGTCTTCGCGGACAGCGGTGTTAGGTCGGTACAGATATAGCCGAGGCTGATACTGTTAACCCGTATGCCCTTGCACCAATTCCACTGCCAGCGACTTGGTGAGATGCTCGACCGCCACTTTGGTGGCGTTGTACGAAGCCTGCGGTTGGGGGAGTGTTGATGATACGGTGGACATCGACGCGGTGTTGACAATGGCGCCACCCCTGTCGTGGGCAATAAGCCATTTGCCAAACTAACATCGCAGTAGAAGCTGGCGCTTCTGACAGGATACTTGTCCACGATTTCCGCAGCAGTTTGAGCGGCCAGTTCTTCAAGTAGGTCAAAGATAACAATGTCCACGCCTACGGCAGCCATGTTTTCCACCGTGCATTTCCCGATGCCTCGCGCTCAGCCGGTAACAATGGCGACTTTGCCCTGCTGGAATTGTCCCTGTAAACGTTGTGTACTCGTCAGAATCGGACTATACTTAAGTCAGGTATATTTTATGGACAATAACAAAAGTGGCGCTTCTCTGAGTATGGCTGAACAATGGAGTAATAGGTCTTTGTTCCGCCTTTTGTGGCCCCTTATTATCGAACAGATTCTGTCGGTTACTATGGGCGCGGCTGATACAGTTATGATGAGTAGCGTTGGCGAACATGCGGTTTCTGCGGTTAATATCGTTGACAATATCAACAACCTGCTCATCATTGTTTTTGCCGCTCTTTGCACTGGCGGCGCGGTGGTGGTCAGCCAGTACATTGGGCGTCGGGACCAGCGCAGTTCCCGCCTTGCCAGTAGGCAACTGGTCTACACAGCCCTATCCGCAGCGCTTGCTATCATGATCGTGGCTCTGATCTTTAGGAAGCCTATCCTCTGGCTTTTCTACGGAACTCTCGGCGACGATGTACGAAGCGCCGCTGAAATTTATCTGCTGGTAACATCGCTCTCCTATCCGAGTCTCGCGCTTTACAACGCCAATGCAGCCCTGCTCCGCGCGGCGGGTAACAGCAAGGTAACCATGCGGATTGCCCTGCTGGTGAACATTATGAACATTGGGGGCAATGCCTTTTGTATTTATGTGCTTAAGATCGGCGTTCTTGGCGCGGCGCTTTCTACGCTGGTGAGCAGAACCACTGCCGCCATCATCACCACAGCCATGCTTGTCCGTGATAAGCATTCGCCTATAAGCCTTGCGGGCCTTCACAAACTCCGCTTCATACGTTCCATGCTCCGCAGTATCCTGAATGTGGGTGTTCCCAGCGGACTTGAAAGCTCCATGTTCCAGTTAGGCCGACTCCTCACCCAGCGCATATTTCCTACCTTTGGCACCTCAGCCATTGCAGCCAATGCCATTGCCAGCGTAATTAACTCTTTCTCCTTTATGCCTGGTATGGCCTGTGGCATGGCGCTACTCACGGTAGTTGGCCAGTGCGTAGGCGCGGGCGATTACGGCGAGGCCAAAAAACAATGCGTCAAACTGATGAAGCTGGCCTACCTCATCATGTTTATTATGAGTGGTACTGCTTTGCTTTTTATGGAACAACTGATCAGTCTCTTTAACCTCTCTCCAGAAGCCGGCGAGTTGGCAAAAAGTTTTCTGCGTATCCACTGTATTTCCATGATGATTGGCTGGCCGATCAGTTTTGCCCTGCCAAATGCTCTGCGCGCCGCCGGCGACGCCCGTTTTTGCATGATTGCGGCCACCATATCCATGTGGACAGTTCGGGTAAGCCTCGCGTACCTGCTCATCTACACCACCAGCATTGGTCCGGTCAGCGTATGGCTGGCAATGGGTGGCGATTTCTTGGTTCGAGGCTCCTGTTACACATGGCGCTGGTTAAGCGGCCGTTGGCAAACCAAGAAAGTTATCTGACCGAAAAGCCTGTCGCATAGGCTGAGTACCGCGGCGTGCGCCTCTGACACCACTCAGTATCCAGAGCAGATACTGAGCGTGCGCTGATTGCTAACTTCGTGAGTAGTTCGGGGCTTCTTGGGTAATGGTTACATCGTGAGTGTGGCTTTCGCGCAGGCCTGCGGCGGTGATCCTCACAAACTTACGATAGCGCTTGAGTTCCTCAATATTCTTGCAGCCGCAGTAGCCCATGCCTTTGCGTAGGCCGGAAACAAGCAGATGGAGGTAGTCGCGCAGTTCGCCTTTGTAAGGAACGCGGCCCTCAATGCCTTCGGGTACGGGCTTTTCATCTTTGGTGATCTGGTAGCGATCCGCTGAGCCGTCCTTGATCGCGCCCATACTGCCCATGGCCCGGTATTCCTTGTAGATACGGCCGTCGAAGATGATTTCCCTGCCCGGAGCTTCCCGCAGACCAGCAAAGAGGTTGCCAATCATCACGACATTAGCGCCGGCGCCGATGGCTTTGGTGATATCGCCGGAGAACTTGATGCCGCCGTCGGCAACGATCGGGATGCCGGACTTGGCGGCCTCCTCAGCACAGTCCCAGACCGCCGTAAACTGCGGCACACCCACACCAGCTACTATGCGGGTCGTGCAGATGGAACCGGGACCAATGCCCACCTTGATCGCGTCCGCGCCAGCCTCAATCAGACGCCGCGTTCCTTCTTTTGACGCCACATTACCCCCAATCACGGGAATGCCGAATTTGCCTTTAATGCCTCGAATCGCGTCCACTACGTTTCTGGAATCGCCGTGCGCAGTATCAAGCACCACGTAATCCACCTTAGCGTTTTTGAGGAGCGGCATACGAACCAGAAAGTCCTGCGGCGACACTGCCGCGCCTACAATGAGCCTACCGCTCTTGTCAGTGGCAGCATTGGGAAACTTGTCGCGTTTCTCCATGTCTTTCACTGTAATCAGGCCGGTGAGACAACCATTGCTATCAACAACCGGCAGTTTCTCAACACGGTTCTGATCAAACTTTGCCCGCGCGCTCGCCACCGATGGCTCGCCTTGCTCCACAATCACCTGCCGCGTCATCACGTCGGTAACTGAAAGCGAGTCGTCAGTACAAAAACGCAGATCACGGCCGGTGATTATCCCCAGCAACTTGCCATTAATGTCCAGCACAGGCATACCCGATACGTTAAACCGGGACATGGCAAACTTCACGTCCCGAATCTTCGCATCCGCCCCAACCGTAACCGGCTCCTCAATGATCCAGTTGAGGTAACGCTTTACATGCACCACCTGCTTGGCCTGCTCCTCTGGACTCAAGTTCCGGTGTATAACACCCGAACCACCCTCAAGCGCGATGGCAATGGCCAGCTTCTCCTCAGTTACCGTGTCCATTGCCGCCGAAATGATAGGCGAATTCAGGCTAATGTCCGCGCAAAGCGTAACGCGAACGTCGCAGTCTTTAGGCAGAATCTCGGAATAACCGGGCAGTAAGAGAACATCGTCATAAGAATAGGCTTCATTAAACATAATTTATATCTCCTGTATATTTGTTTGTTTCATTAGTTTTCGATACTTAGCGGCAATCTCCCGCGCCTTCTTGACCGCAAGACCACAGTACCGCTCAGGCCTTGCGAAAAATGCAAGCGTATCAGCGGCAGAGGCGCTTGGACTGAGGCCCAGTTCCGCCATTTTCCTACCAATACGCGCAAGCACCTCTGGCTCACAGGCAAGCGCCTCGGCAAAGCTCACCTGTTCCTTTTCAGCAGCCAGCGTAATCTTGCGGATCACCTCGTGTGCCTCCGACACCCCGCTCTCCGCAAGCAGAATGTAGGCAGGTTCAGCAAGCACCCCGCCTGCAATACCACCACCGTGCAGATTGGCCATGAGCCGTTCCCGATCCGTCTCCAGGGCTTCCATAACCGATGTCATACGGCTCGCCGCAAGACAAAAGCCAGTAATGTATTCAGCAATGAATCGCTGGCTTGCCGAGTTAGAAAGATCGCGCTGGTGTTCACTTATCTGGTCCATGAAAAAGGTCTGCACCCGCGGCATAAACGCCTTCCAAAGACTTTTGACGTGTTCGCTGTTCCATGGATTGCGCTTCTGGGGCATAGTAGACGAACCAACCTGTTTCGCGCTGAAGCCTTCACGCAATTCGCCAATCTCGCTCCTCTGAAGGTTACGCAGGTCGTCGGCAAGGTTAGCGATGATCCCAAACGCCACATTACATTCAAGCAGAATACGCAGAAGATACTCAGGCTCAACAAGCTGGGTAGAATGCTCCGACGGCTCAAGGCCAAGCTCGGCAAGGTAGATGCGCTCTAGTTCCTCAGGATCGTGGACAATCATGCTCGTGGCGTTATACGCACCCACCGCACCGGCAAGTTTACCTTTAAGCTGCTCCGCAAGACGCTCCAGCTCGATGATGGACTTGCCCAGCCGCGACACATACTCGGCAAAGGCAAAGCCCACGGTGATGGGAACCGCATGCTGGCCGTGAGTGCGGCCTACCTGCGGGGTCTCGGCCTCCTGCTCGACAAAGGCGCAAAGCAGATTCTCAAGTTTACGCAGAAGCGGCAATACAAGTTCCCGCATCACCCCGCGCACCCGGTACGATAGGCTGGTGTCGAGGATATCAACACTGGTAGCGCCCAGATGTACCAGTGGCGCAATATCCCTCGGCACCTTTCGTTTCAGTACGTTCACCAACGCGCGGATATTGTGCATGGTCTTCGCCTCCTCAGCATACACCTCAGCCGGGTCTACCGCGCCCGCCACTGCTTCCAGCGTACCCCTCAGTTCAGGGGTAAGGGAACCACGAACAGTAAGATGCGCGATGATGAGGGCGATTTCAGCCTTTGCACAGGCCGCGATGGACGCTTCTTCAGAAAGCCACGGCACCAGTGAGTCAAAAAGCTTCTCTTCAGATAGCGAATAGCGATGATCAAGGGGGGAAATGTTACGAAAGATGGTTCTGTTTTCCATAAATAACTATGACATACCCACGCGGCTTTGTCCAGTGGCACAGACAGAGCAATGCAAAGTATCACCCTTCTTGACCTTGGCGCTGTGTCTGACCCTCTCACCTCACCCATTCAACGGCCTTGCCAAAATCCCAGTCCTCAGCCATACCTCAGCCACAGAGGTACCTACCTCAGCCACAGAGGGACCTACCTCAACGATAGAGGGACATACCTCAGCCACAGAGGTACCTACCTCAGCCACAGAGGGACCTACCTCAACGATAGAGGGACATACCTCAGCCACAGAGGGACCTACCTCAACGATAGAGGGACATACCTCAGCCACAGAGGGACCTACCTCAGCCACAGAGGGACCTACCTCAGCCACAGAGGGACCTACCTCAGCCACAGAGGGACCTACCTCAGCCACAGAGGGACCTACCTCAGCCACAGAGGGAC
>JAITIX010000139.1 GCA_031279205.1 Treponema sp.
TTCCAACTAGGAACAGGGATCGAGTTCCAACTAGGAACAGGGATCGAGTTCCAACTAGGAACAGGGATCGAGTTCCAACTAGGAACAGGGATCGAGTTCCAACTAGGAACAGGGATCGCTTCCAACTAGGAACAGGGATCGAGTTCCAACTAGGAACAGGGATCGAGTTCCAACTAGGAACAGGGATCGCTTCCAACTAGGAACAGGGATCAGGTTCCAACGAGCAATAGCAATTATCCGCGATTCAGTATCTAATCGTGATTGGCGGTAACCCAGATTCACCCGCCTTAACAAAACAAGGAGTTTCTATGACAAAGCAGTTTCGGTATCTCGACATGGTGATGGCGTTCTTTGTGCTTATCCTGGTGGTGAGTAATGTGGCGTCTTCGGCGAAGATCGTGGACTTGGGCTTTTCCCTGTTCGGGATTCAGCTCGCGTTTGATGGGGGTACGCTGTTTTTCCCGCTGTCCTATGTGTTCGGCGATGTGCTTACTGAGGTATATGGGTTTCGAGCGTCGCGTAAGGTTATCTGGACGGGCTTTGGGGCGTTGGCTTTTTCGTCGCTTATGTTTCTTCTGCTTCGTGCGCTGCCTGGGGAGGCGGGCTGGGAGGCTGAGGTTGGAAACGCGGCGTATAACGCGGTGCTTGGGGGCATGAGTTCCGGCGGCATTGTGCTTGCCAGTCTTGCGGGCTACTGGGTTGGGGAGTTCTCCAACTCTGTTGTGTTGTCCCGTATGAAAGTTGCCACGCGAGGGCGCTTTCTTTTCGTGCGTACCATCGGAAGTACGCTTGTAGGAGAAATGCTGGACAGCGTTGTGTTTGTGTTTGTGGCTTCTCTGACCGGTGTGTTCAGTTGGGACATCTTTGTCAGCCTTGTATTCACCAACTATCTGCTCAAGTGCGTAATCGAGGCGCTTATGACGCCTGTTACCTACTTTGTGGTGTTTTGCTTAAAGAAGGCTGAGGGTGTGGATACCTTTGACGTTGGTGTGCGGTTTAATCCGTTTGCTCCTATGAAATAGAGCGGCGTGTCTCAACACGTTACGAATTCTTGTCCACAGATTACACGGATTTACGAGAGGCCTAGTTATAAAGAATCAGAGTAATCTGTGGACATTTTCCCCTCATATATCAGCAGGCTTTTAGTCAAAGAGCGAGGGACCGGTTTCCCGCGTGTTGCGGCGGCTTTTCGTGGTAAGGCGCGGGACAGTTTTTCTTCCCAGAAGCTGTTTCCACCGGTGAATGAGGTTCAGCGCGTCAAGCGGGGTTAGAGCATTCTCATCGAGTGCGAAAAGTTCTTCCACAAACTGCTTTATCTGCTCAAGCCTTTTCCCGGTTTCTTCCTGATGAGGCACAGCGTTTGCTACGAGTGCCTGATTGGGCGGCTGTATCATGGGCAGGGCTGCTGTGCTGGTGGGCAGGGCAGCGCGGAACAGTTGTTCGCTCTCCGCAAAGCGTTCCATGATGGCCTGGGCGCGGTGGAGAACCCGCTCAGACAGGCCTGCCAGACGCGCTACATGGATGCCATAGGATTCAGCGGCGGGGCCTTCGCGCAGTTTCCGCAGAAAAATGATTTCTCCATCTCGATCAAGCACTTCCATAGAACGGTTGACCATACGAGGATGGTTAATCATCGAAAGTTCGTGAAAGTGGGTGGCAAAGAGGGTGCGGCACTTGATGGTATCAAGTAGTTCTTCGCTTACGGCCCACGCAATCGAAAGGCCGTCAATGGTACCGGTTCCCCGTCCGACCTCGTCCATAATAACCAGGCTGTGCGCTGTGGCTGTGTGCAGGATGTAGGCGGTTTCGTTCATCTCAACCAGAAACGTTGATTCCCCGCGCGCCAGATTATCCGATGCCCCAACGCGGCAGTAGATGCGGTCAACTATGCCAATAGCGGCTGAACGCGCTGGTACAAAGCTGCCTATCTGCGCCATCACGGTGATCAGAGCAACCTGACGCAGGTAGGTTGATTTGCCAGCCATGTTGGGTCCTGTGATGAGGACAAAGGACACGCCGTCTCCATCAAGGCTGGCGTCATTGGGAATGAACTCGCCGCTGGGCAGGTGCGCCTCGACCACTGGATGACGGCCTTCAACGATGTTAATCCGGTTCTGCTCATCAACCACGGGGCGCGTCCAGTTGTGAATGGTGGCGGCACGTGCCAAAGCCTGCGCTGCATCCATTTCCGCGATACGCCGATTTACAGCTACAAGTTCGCTTAATAAAGACTTAGCCTTGTCCCGCAGTTCTAAAAAAAGCTGTTTTTCAAGCTCAACGATCTGCTCAGAGGCGCTGTTAATGCTGGACTCCAGCGTGGCGAGCTTGTCTGTGGTAAAACGCTCCCCGCCCACAACGCCCATCCGCCTGATGAAGTAGGCTGGAACTTTGGAGAGGTGCGCCTTTGTTACATCAAAGAAGTATCCAATGAGGCGGTTGTGCTGAATCTTCAGGCTGGTGATACCGGTGGCGTGGCGCTCTTCTTCGACGTAAGCCTCTAATAGCCCATGGCCGTTATCCCGCGTTTGTCTTAGCCGGTCGAGGCGAGTGTTGTAAGTGGCCTTAATGAGGTTGCCCTCGGTGAGTATGGTCGATGGGTTTTCGATAAGCGCGGCGTCAAGGGTTTCGCGCAGAGCCATGAGTCGTGAATACCCCGTGTCATCAAAGCCTGTGGCGATTATACTTTCAAAACCAAAGTTAAGCGCTTCCCAAACTCTTTTTATAGTGCTAAGCAGGGTCAGCGCGTTCTTAATCATGACCATGTCCTTGCCGTGTACCTTATCCATTGCGAGGCGAGCTGAAAGGCGCTCCATGTCAGGTATCTTGCCCAGGGTTTCCCGTATGGTCGAAAGATTGCCTTGGTCTTGAACAAAGCACTCCACCTCATTAAGTCGCCTGTTGATAAGGTCAATATCCCGCAGAGGGTGAAGGAGGCGTTGTTTGAGGAGGCGTCGTCCCATTGGGGTTTTGGTCTCGTCAATCACTTCAAGGAGGGAGAAGCGCGTATCCCCGTCACGTATATTGCGTGTGAGTTCGAGGTTCCGCTGACTCGCATCATCAATATCCACAAACTCGCTGTTCTGATAAACCTTGATGGCACGAACATGGGGAATGAGGCTCATGGAGGTATCTTCAAGATAGCTGAGGAGGATACCGGCGGCAATGATTTCTGGCTTTCCTGCGTCAAGGCCAAACCCTTTGAGGTTTGAGGTGCCGAATTGCTTCTCAAGCCGTCTGCGGCAAGCCTCTGGCTCAAAAAGCCAGTCAGCCCACTTGTTGAGCAGTATCTCGCTTCGGTTGCTAAGGGAGGCGGCAATGACGGGAAACGCCTTCAAGATCGATTCTTGAATGATGAGTTCCCTGATTTGAAGCCGCTCAAGCTCGCTCCGAAAGCGTATGCCGCTATTGCCTTCGTCAACTGGAAAGGCGGTGGCGAAAAAGTCGCCTGTGGAGAAATCGATGTAAGCAAACGAAAAGAACTTCTCGTAACGGGCGAGGCTGGCGAGGTAGTTGGGATTACCCTGTTCAAGGGAGTCCTCCTCAATCGTGGTGCCTGGGGTAATGACCTCTACAACGCGGCGCTCGATAACGCCGCGTCCCTTGCCGGCTTCGGAAGTTTGTTCGCAGACAGCCACTTTTTTGCCGGCATTGAGGAGGCGGACTATGTAAGGCTTGGCGTGCTGGTATGGTACACCGCAGAGGGGCAGGCCATTGCGCTGGGTGAGTGTCAAGCCAAGGAGAGGCGCGATTTCAACTGCGTCCTCGGCGAACATCTCGTAGAAATCGCCCACATGGAAGAAAAGCACCTCATTTTTGTGCTGTTCCTTGATTCGTCGGTACTGGTCAATCATGGACTTGCCAGAGCTGACGTCAGGCTTTATGAGCATATCGCGCTATCGTCCGGCCTTGGAGAGCAGACTGCGGATGAGCCGCTCAGTGATGTCCACTGTGGGGCTGTACCAGAGTATGCCTGTGTTTTCCTTGAGGTTAAGCACCATGCTGTAACCATCGGCCTCGGCAATAGCGCGGATTTCCCCGTAAACTTCGTCCATGAAGGTGTCGGACTGGGTGAGCTTGTTCCGGCGGTCTTCAAGCTCCGCTGTTTTAAGCTGGTAATACTCTTTCAAACGCTCGGATTTCTGATATATCTCGTTTTCAATCCGCGCTATCAGTGTCCGGTCGCCCTGAGATTCCGCAGTATACTTGGCGCTTGTGAGGTCCTGAATCTCTTTGGTCATGCGGTCAAGCTCGGCCTGCACGAGCGCACTTTGTTCCTCGAATTCGCGCACGGCGCGGGAATCGCGGAAAAAAGACATATACACCCGCGACAGATCAACCACGGCAAAGCGCGTAAGTTGTTGCGCGGCTATCTGCCCTCCAATGAACAACGCCAGCGCCAGCATCAACACTGATTTTTTCATAGCATACCTCTTAGTAAGTTGATATCGTAAACGATAGTACAAAGTTGAAGCCCAACAGCGGGTCATCATACCATTGGACATCCCCGTCTGTTACCTTGAAACGCTTGGCAAGGCCGAGGCGGAATGGGAACTGGGGAATGGAAAAGCGAAGTCCGCCGCCAACGCTGAACCGCATACGCTCAATAAACGGAATACCATCCGCGTCTGTGCCAAAAATGTTCTCTGGCTTGTCTACGACTTCGGCAGCGTCAAAGAAGAAGTCCCATGCGAGAATGTTCTGCACAAGTGGAATACGCAGTTCAAGCCAGTTCTCCCAAAACCCCTCGCCTTTGACACTGTATTCGCTTGACCATCCGCGGGCCGTAAACATACCGTCTATAGATAGCTTGTTGGCGTGGTCAACGAGTAGGCGGCTATTGCCCCGGAAATTGGGCAGGATAAACGAAAGCCCTGAGTGAATGCCCAGCACGCCCTTGAAGTTCCACGTGTCTGATACCGGCAGGTCAAAGAGCGTAACAAACCACTCGGCGTCAGTGTCGCTCCGCAGATACTGTTCTTTCTCTATGTCCAGAATACCGTGATAACTGAAACGCTGTATCGTGTAATACCCGCTTGACGGGTCGTAGTAGATATCCCGTTGATCCAGCGCCACGCTCGTTCCTATGGTAAAAGCCGGTGTCCACATGCCGTTGGTACCCCGCAACGTCGGATCAAAGGGGCGGTAGATAGCCTCCTCATACTGGTTCATCTTAAAGCCCAGTGAAAAACCACCGCCTACGCTCAGGTTGCCCAACGGGGTTGAAAACCGATAGCCGGTTGAAACACTTGGGGCGATCTGCCACTGCTGGTAGTCCATACGGGACGCGCTTGGAGGACTCATACCGGAGGCCTTATACTCATCGTACGATTCAAAGCCATCAGGAAAGGCGTAGGGTTCATCGCCATTGAAGTAGGGCGCCAGGTTGTCCAGAGCTGCGGTGTTCTGCGTGTGCTGAAACGTGAGTCCGAAACTTACCGACAGGGGAACGCCGAATATCCAGCTCTGGGTATAAGCCGTGGAGATGCTCTGTGCTAGGGTTGAGGCGGTGAGGTCAACACTAAGCTGGTTGCCGTACCCCAAAAAATTCGTGTCAGTCCACTTAAACTGGAGTGATACGGGAAGTTCGTCTGGTGAGGAAGAGCCGGAAAAGCTGGCGCCAAACTCTATGTTCATGGTTGGCTGCTCTTCAACCGTGAAAACTAGGTCCATAAGGCCGTCAACACTGCCCTCCGGCGTATCCGGCGCGACCATGGAGAAGTATTGCAGGTTGTACAGGTTGCGCCATGCCTCCATCACCTTGACATTGGAGAACACATCCCCGCTTTCCAGTGGAATCTCCCGCAGGATCACCTCAGTTTTGGTTTTCTCGTTGCCCACGACAATGATATTCTCGATGTGCGCCCGTCCACGCTCAACAATGCTGACTGTATAACCCAAGGTTCCGGCTTCTCGATCCCGCGCTTCAATGCGGTTAATCGTATTAAAGATGTACCCATTCTTGTAATACAAGTCGGCAACCCGCTGAAGGTCTACTTCAAGTCGGCGGGCATTAACGGTTTGACCTATCTCGGAAAGAATCAGCGCCGAAAGCTCTTCTGTGGAGAAGAGCCGGTTACCCTCGAAGGTAACGCCAGAGAAGGTGTAGCGATTGCCTTCGGATACCTTAAACGTGAGGGTCATGTTGTTGTTGCCCTTTTCGTCTTTCTGTATGTCGCGGACAACATCAAGCACTTCAGCGTCAACAAAGCCCCGGTCGCGGTAATACTGGGTGATGGCGAGCCGGTCGGTGGTCAGCTTTGCCTCCTGAAACGCTCCATCGTTGAGGAAGGCCTTTGGCTTGAGCGAAAGCTGACCCTTGAGCGTGCGGGTTGAGAATTCCTCGTTTCCCTCGAAAATAATATCCTTAATGGCAACCATTTCGCCTTCTTCAATAAAAAACGTAACGGTTATGGAACTATCGTCCTTGCCCGCTGAGGTTTCAGATCGAACCGTAACGTCAGGATAACCTTTCTCTAGGTATTTCTGAACTATCGCCCTTTCGTCAATGCGCAGTTTGATCTGGGTTACCACATCATTCACCTTAAGCGAAATCGTATCCAGAAGAGTGGCGTTGCGGATGCCTTGGTTACCCTCGAACAAGATTCGGGATGCGATAGGTCGCTCGGTTACCGTAAACCTGATGATTACGCCGCTTCCCATGGCGTCTGCCGGAACTGCGGTTGGGGAGATCAGCTCAAAAAACTCAAGCGCGTAGAGCCTGCCCTGAAGTTCCCAGAACACGTCATCGTCGAACAAGCGTCCCCGAAACGGCGCTACGATGCCCTCAAGTTCAACGCTGTCCACATTGCGCAGACCGTTGAACCTGATGTCCCTGATAGGCTTTCCCTGGTACCATTCGCCTGGCAGGGAATCCACTGCCAGGTCCTGAGTCGAATCATCGCCAATAGGCGGCGTCTCATTCTTTCCACCTGCAAAACCGGAAAAAGTCACGCACACCAAGAGTAGCGCGACCACACTAAAACGTAACATTAAAACTCCTTCCAATGGCGCTTAACCACCGCTGTTAAACAAATCTTTAAGTCCGTAGAACGAGCGTCTCCAGATCAAACTAACCGAAATATCATCAACGAACAGATGTTCAAAATGAGTGGGAACAATACTCAAGCGGACGTCCATCCAGGGAGCTCGTAACTCAAAACCAATATCCACTTCCACCGTGTAACCGCCCATGGTTAGCCGACCCTGAGCCGCAGCGGTTCTGTTTTCGTCATAACGCAGGGATACCATGGTCTGCAAAAACATGTTTGGGTCAAGATATTTTCCTACAAAAACACTTGTGTTGTCAAAATAGTTACCAAAACCCAGCGCAGCCCCGCCTCTTGAGGATGTCCCATCGTTCACCGTGTTTCCCTGACTCTGTCCCATGAGCTGTGAAGCCACGTTTTGTAAAATTTGAGTGCGGAAGGAGAACATATCGAGGAACAGAACGTTCCGCACCCATCGCTCAAAGCCCCTGACCACCCATGCCTGGGCAAATAAGTCAGTAGTAGAAGCTAAAAGCCTGTTCTGACTGAACTCACTCCCGGTCGCGGTCTGGGTTGAATCGCCGACAAAGCTCTGCCCCAGGTAAGACAGAATTTCCATCTGGGATAGCGGCGGGTTTGACGCAAAACGGGCAGTGAAGGATTCGAGCGGCGATTCGTCAACGATCATTGAAATCGTTACCATGCCTTCATTCGATTGATCCCGTAATTCTGCGCGGGCTGAAATTCTTGGCTCAAACTGCACTTCATTCTCATTAAACGAAAGCAGGCCCTCACGGATATAAAAGCTCCGCTGAAAGTAGAAAATTTCTCCACTCCTCAAGTTGATGTCGCCAACAAGGGAAAAGCGACGGTTGATAGTATCATTCTCGATTCTGAGTGTATCTCCCATACCCGCGTAGGCTTGCAGAATGGGGAAATCCTTGCTAGGCCAGATAAACAGCAGTTTCCGTCCGCTTCGTATCGTGAAGTTGGTAACGATACGCTCATTGGCGGAAACAGGCGCGTCAAGCCGGATCGAAGCAAGTTTCTCTGCATTGATCGTAATATCAGTATCTTGCGCCACTAAATCACCAGTAGCGTTGAAAACCATGTCTTCCGTCATCGCCAGATTGAGGTTCCCGGATGCGTACCCATTAGTAATGATACCCATCAGTTCAAAGTCAACCGGAATCGGCGTTTCCGCCGGAACTTGTATATCAAGGCTAAATACATTCGGTATCCAGCGATCAATGCGGAACCAGGCTGAAACCATTCCCTGGCCTGAACCAACGCCGGCGGGTATGGGGTCAAAGCGCATCTCATTGCCATCTATTATTAACCTGATGGGAACTGGCCGTATATCGTGGCTGAGAAACTGAGGAACCCTCATACGAACACTGTTTCCCTCAGCAATGCCCAAAAATTCAGGATCAGTCATTGGGCCTGAAATCTCTACACTAGCGGTAATAAACCCACCGGGTATATCAATGATATCCGCTACGGTCGAAGGCAAGAGACGCCACAGTGCCGGCAGGTCTACATACAGGTCAGGCGCCTGCGCTTCAATGCGCTGATCCTTGAGCGAACCAATAAGACTTCCCCGCACAGGTGAGGGGTTGGAAAGCGCCGCGTAAAAATCTCCATTATCAGAGAAACGCAGGCGAATCATGTTTCTCGGCCCGCCCTGAAGTGAGATAAAGGACTGCTCTCGGGAAAAGCTAAAGGCAAAAGGTTCCTCAATCTGGAATGAGGCAATGTTGAATGTATCAACTGAGAGCAGCCCCTCAAATGAATTGATCGCCTCCTTCAGATTAAGCCACGACGGGATCGGCTTGAAGTTAATACCCAGATCACAGGCTATATCCATATTGAGACTTGAGTCATCCTGTCGCGCCATGATGCTTCCCTCAGCCCGACCCGCGCCCCGTTGCGCCTGTATAAACGGAACTTCGACCAGCAGCCCGCCATAACGCGCCTGCGTGTTCTGAATCACGAGCCGGTCAGTATCAAGAAAAAGGTCGGCGCTTAGTTTTAGGTCAGTGCCGGATACTGTGGCGCTCAGGGAGCTAAGATCAATGTCCACGGTAAAGCGATCCTGCGAGGTAATGTATGCTAAGGGATCGTCAGTTATTGACAAGAGGGCTGTTTCTGGAGGCATGGCCGTGCCAGCCCTCCACTGAAGCTCAGCGCTACCCGAAACAATAGCGCCCCATGACTGTGGCAGAAAACGCGCCAATTGCATATCCGCGCCATCAAAGCGCACCACTAACTCTTGGTTTATAAAAGACCCGCTAAGGTCATAATGTTCATTGACATTATCGAGGCGCAGATCCCCTGAAATCGTAGAAAAGTCCCTATTCCATGACACGTTTACCGCCCCACTCAGTGCACCTCGCCCATCATCAAAAAAAATATCGGTAAAGAAAGCCCCAGTCTGGTCGACCTTTCCCGCGAGACTCAGAGAACTTGCCTCAGAAACTGGCGTGGGAATGTTCGCTACCTCAAAGCGCTCAAGATCAAGGCTCCACGAATCCTGGCCTGTGTAGCGTCCAGACGTGATGAGCGAGACCCGCGCGTATTGCTGCTCACCCAGAGAAATCGGCAGGTTATTCATGGTGATGTAACCAGAATATGCCCCGGGGCTGGGCATACTTAACGAAACATTCAGCCCATAAGTTCCCTGAATACTGATCGAGTTGAGATCAAGAAGCGTTCCTTCAAGAGAATATGGCGTATCCCGTAACATGGCTGAAAGAGAGAAGGAAAGATCGTCTATGTCCGTGAAATCCACAGCTCCCGACGCCATGATCGTCTGGCCAAGCAGGTTAATGCTGCTATTGACCATCTCAATACGCTGGTCAAGACCATAAAGCGCTCCTGAAAAAAGACGACCCGTATCCACAATGTCAATGGCGCATTGAGGCGCGTTCCACGAAAAGCGCGTAAAATCAGTCGTGAGAAACAGGTTAGCGCTTAACAAAATTCGCTCAAGCGGAACCGGCAGGCTGGGGATTTCTGGCGGGGTAACAAAGGGCGCGGCGATACTCAGCAATATATCTGGTGAAATCGTATCCAGTACGACATTCACTTCCAGATGCTGAGGCGCGTAATCAAGAAACCCCTCTATAGCTATTCCCGTATCCGGGTTTTCCTGCCGCGCCATGAAGAGCGCCATACTCAGGTCCTGTTCGCTAAAATGCGCCGACGCCCTCACCCCGCTGAAACGTGCCGCGCCAAAGCGGAGCGTGCCATTATCAAGCGTGATTTCATCGTTATGAAGATGTAAGGCAAAGTCTGCAGCAAATTTCTCCTTGCCAGAAAGACTGAAATTCGAAAGCGCGAGTTTTCCCTCAGCCTCCAACGCCTTGATCCCCAGGCTTCCCTCAAAATCAGCCCTTCCCTCAAGGACAAGCAGGCTGTCAGGAAAGCTCGTTTTGGGGATATTCACCGAAAGCGAATCAAAGACAATGCGTTCCATGTTACCTTCGCCATCCATCGTAAATGAGGAACCACCTAGTACCAGATCAAAGTCCGAGCTGTTTTTACCGCTTACATTCAGGTCTGAGAGGCGAAAGCCCACGGGTAGAGCGCCCGAAAACGAGAGCACGTAAGAGAGCCCTGCCTGCGCGTTGTTCTCGAAAAACAAAAAACCAGAGGTATTGATGAAGAGCAGGCGGTTAAATGGCTCCAGCTCACCAGCAAGCGAGATAAGCCGCGCCGGCGCGAAGTTCTCACAACGGAATGTTCCCATCAGACGGCCAGAGTCAAGCTCATAATCCGCAGACAGATCAAAAGGAGCGGTATCATTGATCTTGGTCAACTTAACAACGTTATCATCGAGCATTGCGTTAATCGTGAGCGATGTTGCAAAACTGCCAACTGAGCTGTTAAGCGAGGCTACGCTTAGATTCGCGGCGACGTTCCCGAAATCAAGGGTGCTGTCTCCATTAACGCGGTTCTTCATACTAAACGTGATTGGCGCCATGCCAGACGTACTGCTGGGGTCAGAGACCAGAACCACGCTACCTCTGACACTCCAGTCTCCCCGGAAAACGAACCTGCTTCCCCGCAGAGACACGTCAAAGCTCAACTTATCAAGCTGGGTTTCAATACCCTGCCATTCATGGCGGAGATTCTTTATTGAAACTGTGGCCGCACCGTTTCTCAGCCTGAACCGAATTCCTGTATCAAAAAAACTAATGCCGCTTGGAGCCGTGAACAGGGCGATAATATCGGCATCCCGCTCTGTATCGAAATGTATAACCGGATTATCTATTGATACCGCCTGAATAAGGCCTGGCTCGCCCCTCAGCAGACGAATAGGCGACCATGAAAGCCTGAGCCGAGACACACTAAGGAGCGGCGCATCCGCACCTGATATAACAAGCTCCCTAATGTCGAGCGTTCCAAGTATCGACGGCCCCATGGAACTATAGCTTATATCACGTCCCAGAAACTCCTCCGCTTCCTGTATGAGGCTGTCTCGAAGCGTTATCATACGCCCATACATAGCTTCTTGCAGAGGCCGCAGGAGAAATGTTGTAACAACAACCATGCACATGAAAATGAGAATCTCGATACTAATTCTAAAAAAGCGGGGAACTTTTAACGAATTCACGAACCCCGGCTGTTCGGCTGCTAACACACTCACAATCTATCATAAAAAGTTCGGTCAATGCTATGATACACGGCTATGGATATCATCCCCAATTTTGTTGTGTTTGAAGGCGCTGACGGAAGTGGTACCACAACTCAGCTTGAGCTGCTCGAAGAATTCTTTCATGGCCGCCATAATAACGAAATTCCGCGCCTGTATCGTACGGCTGAACCCACTGGCAACCCCATCGGGAGCCTTATCCGGCAGTCCCTGCGCGGCGAAACTCAAGTTGACGCAAAAACCCTGGCCTATCTCTTCGCCGCAGACCGTAACGAACATCTTTTCGCACCCAATGGCATTATCGAGCGCTGCTCTCGCGGAGAACTGGTGGTCTGCGACCGCTACATTCTCTCATCACTCGTGTATCAAGGCCTCACCTGCGGGGAAAAACTGCCCGCAACCCTGAACGCTGCCTTCCCCCTGCCAGCGATACTCCTGTACTTTGATATTGACAGCGAGCTTGCCGCTAAACGCATGGAAAAGCGTCCGCTTAAGGATATATACGAAGTCATTGAGTTTCAGGTGAAGGTACGGGAACGTTATCAGGCGCTTCTACCTCGCTTTGCCTCAGTCGGCGTGCGCGTTGAAAGCATCGACGCCTCCGCAAGCGCGACTGAGGTCGCGGCAAAGGTACTGCAAGTAGTAAAGTTACGCAGGCTGCTCATAAAGGCGCGCGATAGTTATCAAAACTATTCGCAGACTCGTGCGTAACATGGCCTAGTACCGTTTCATAGGTTAATCACTATCCACTTTTCCTGAAACGCCGATACTCAAACAGGAGTTGCAAATATGAAAATTCATCGGAACATACAGACGTTGGTTGCGCTGATCACGCTCTTTTTCCTCTCTGCCCAGCGCCTAAACGCCTACATCCTCCAGTACAAGGAGCAGTTCTACCGCCTCTACCATCTCCACTATGTCCAGTATCCTGACGACACCATGGAAAACATCTACTGGCTTGAGCAGGCGCTCAAGGCCGACTTCGCAAACCCGCTTTACGCCGAAGCCCTGATCGAAAACGAGACTCAGTGGGAAAAGTACCGCTACCTGTTTATGATGCACCTTAACCTCAAGATGATCGAACAGTACCTCTTTCTGGGAAACAAGTGGAACAAGCGAAACGCCTACTTCTACAACGCCCCTTGGAAGGAGCAGAACCTCGATAGCCTGAACACCGCTGAAACCTGCTTCCGCACAGCGCTGATCTACTGGAAAGACGCGCTTGAGTGGGCGACAAAGGCGCGGGACAGCAGGTTCCGCTTCATCAGCCTTAAGCGGGCGCAAAACTGGGAGGAAGAGGCAGTGCGTATTGAGCGCAAAACGCTGGACTATGAAAAAACCATCAACCGCGAACTGGCAAACCTACAAGCTGTACGGGAACGATTCACCGCTATGGACGAAAATACCTACTGATGAATTGGTTTCAACGATCAAACGCATTCTATCTGCTAGCTTTTTTTATAATCATCATTAGTATTGGCACTTTTCTGCTCAGACTGCCTGGTGTCTGGCACGGCGGGGGAAGTCTCAGCTTCACGGACGCAGTATTCACCGCATCGTCGGCAGTCTGCGTGGCGGGCCTGGCCGTGGTGAATGTATCCAGCCTCAGTCGTTTCGGGCAGATCGTGCTACTGTTCCTCATTCAAACCGGCGGCTTGGGCATCATTAGCTTCAGTTCCATCCTGCTCACCATCCCCGGTAATCGCCTGGCCCTGATTCAGCGAACCACAATTCAGAGCTTTTACATTGACGGCGTTGAGTATCGTCCCCGAATCATCGTGCGGAACATCATGGTCTTTACCGCCTGTATCGAAGCCGGGGGAGCGATTCTGCTTGCCCTGCTGTTTCGCGCCGAGGGAGTCAGGGACTGGCTTTTCATGGGCATCTTTCACGCAGTATCGGCCTTTTGCAACACCGGTATTTCTCTGTTTGAGAATGGCTTAACCGCGTTCAGCCGCGACATACCGCTTATGCTGGTCATCATTTTGCTCATCGCCCTGGGAGGCTTGGGTTTCATTGTAATCGAGGATGTACTGGGACTGGCGCGCGGGCGGCGAACCCACCTGAGCTATCACAGCCGTGTTGTTCTTGGTATGAGCGCACTGCTCACGTTTGGCGGCGCGGCTCTCTTCTATATATTAGAGTGGAATCGGAGCTTTGGGACAATGGGAACCAGCACAGCGGTCGTAAACGCGCTCTTCCAGTCCGTGAACACCCGCAGCGGCGGCTTTGAGCTTATTTCCCAGCGCGAGCTGAGTCAGCCGTCCAAGCTGCTCACCTGTCTGCTCATGCTCATGGGCGGCGCGCCCGGATCCATTGCAGGCGGCATCAAGATAACCATAGTCTTTGTTATTCTGGCGCTTATATTCTGCAAGCCCAACTCAAACGGCGATATCAACGTGTTTCACCACCGTTTAAGCGGGACAAGTATTCACAAGGCAGTGGTTTACACACTCAAGGCGCTGGCGCTGCTGCTGCTTTGCATTAGCGCTTTAACCGTGCTTGAAGGTCTTTCAGGACAAAGCCTCGGCTCGCTTGTGTTTGATGCGTCTTCCGCCTTTAGCACAGTGGGTCTGAGCCTCGGCGCTACAAGCAGATTATCCGAAGGCGGCAAATGGGTCATTATTGCCGCCATGTTCGCGGGGCGCGTCGGACTTGTGGCATTAGCCTTCCCAGCCCTGCGTCAGAATAAGTATGAGATAAGCTACCCGGAAGGGACGCTTTTATTGGAATAGAGGCGAGGTCTAAATATGAAACATGTTGCGATATTGGGTCTGGGGCAATTCAGCAAAAGTGTGCTTACAGAACTACTAGAACTCAAGGTTGAGGTATTCATCATCGACAAGGACAGGCAGGCCATTGATGCCTATAAGGATATCACCGCTCACGCCGCAGTGGTGGATATGCTCACGATTGATAACCTCCGCAGGATACTGCCCGAATCTATCGACGCGGTGATCATTGACATGGGCGGCAGCATTGAGGCGTCGATACTGGCCACAAGCTACTGCGCTAAACTGCATATCAAAACCATTATCGCTAAGGCTGAAACCAGCGCTCACGCAGAGATTCTGGAACTCGTCGGCGCGACTAAAGTCGTGTTTCCCGATCAGGAAGCGGCAAAGCGAATCACGCCGATCCTGCTCTCGTCGGTACTGCTGAACTATCTTCCAGTAAGCGGAAAACTGGTCATCGCTGAGCTGCTGGTGCCAGACGTACTGATCGGCAAAACCCTGATTAGCGCCGAACTGCGCCGGCGCTACCGGCTCAACCTGCTGTCAATACGCGAAGCCGATGGCGAATTCATTGCTTGTGAGCCTGAGTATGTGTTCAAACACGGCGACATAGGCCTCTTTGCCGGCTCAGACGAAGACCTCAACCGCCTCACCTCCGCGCCCGAAAAGGAAAGCTGGCGCAAAACGCTCCCTCAGCAGTTCCTTAAATTCTTTAACCGAAAACTAAAGAAATGACTCTCTACAAGCCGCTCTGTATCAAAAGCCTTTCCCTGCCCGGCAATCTCTTCCTCGCGCCCGTAGCAGGCTATACCGACCGCGCCTTCCGGTCTATCTGCGTTGAGCAGGGCGCTGACTTCACCTGTACCGAACTGGTTTCTTCTGAGGCACTCGTCCGGGGCGGCGTGAAAACTCAGACCCTTTTCCGCCGCGCTGATAACGAAAGCCGCTATGCCATTCAGCTTTTCGGCTCCGATCCAGACGTGATGTACCGCGCAACCGCCATGCTTGCCCCTCAACACCCCGATCTGGTGGATATAAACTGCGGCTGTCCAGTTCCAAAAGTGGTGAAGACCGGTTCCGGCGCGGCGCTGACCCGCGATCTTCAACGGCTGATGCGCGTTGTCGAAGCCGTAGTTCGCGCCGCACGGGAACACCTGAACAACACGCCGGTAAGCGTGAAGATTCGCTCTGGCTGGGATGACCAGACCATCAACTACCGTGAAAGCGCCGACGCCGCCATAGCAGCCGGCGCGTCAATGATAGCGCTTCACGCCAGAACACGCGCTCAGGGCTACGAAGGCAGAAGCGATTGGACGCATATCGCGGACCTGGCGTCCCGCGTTTCCATACCGGTCGCCGGCAGCGGCGACCTTTTCATCCCACAAGACGCGGCAGCCATGCTCGAACAAACCGCCTGCGCCGCCGTGATGTTCGCGCGCGGCGCTCTCGGCAACCCCTTCATATTCGCCGAAACCCGTTCCCTGCTTCTCACCGGTTCCTACGCAATCCCGCGCCAACAAGACCGAATCGCCTTAGCCTTCCGCCAGCTCGCGTTACTGGCAAAAGACGTGGGAGAAAAGAGCGCGTGTCTTGAGATGCGGAAACACTTCCACGCCTACACACACGGCATGACCGGTGGAGCGGAACTCCGCCGGCGTCTGCTTCATGCAGACACCATTGACGCCTACCACGCAATTTTCGCCTCAGCGCCGCAAAGCCTGCACTAACGCAACCCGATCAAGCACAGGGCGGACAACAAAGGCATCAGGATCAGTGTTAATGCCCCCAACGCGAAGCTCCCAGTGCAGGTGCGGACCAGTAACAAAGCCTGTCGCACCAGAAAGACCCACCGGCACACCCTGCTCAATCATCGAACCTTCGGGAACCGCAATCTTATCAAGGTGATAGTAGAGCGAGTACACCCCAGGATAATGCTCAATGATAACCGTATTGCCCGTGATGATGCGTGGACGGGCAAGCGCCACTTTGCCAGCAGCGCAGGCAAGCACCGGCGTTCCAGTCGGCACGCCGTAATCAATGCCCGCGTGAATTGAAGGCGGCCGGCGCTCGCCGCTGGGGTAAATAAACACCTGACCAGTGCCAAACGGGTTCGTGATACGACGCGTATTCACCGGCACGATAAACGTCCCGTCAGTATAGACGTCGCTTCCGTTGTGAGACAGAATCGCCCATAACACCTCAGCTTCCTCTGTTTTTTTAGGATCAGTCGAAGTGATAAGATCAGCGCTGCTCTGAGGCACGGGAATATCTTCATGGAAGAACTCGCGCGGCTCAATGGTGAATGGCACCGTGGCGATTACGC
Organism: Treponema sp.; assembly: GCA_031279205.1. Classification (GTDB taxonomy): domain Bacteria; phylum Spirochaetota; class Spirochaetia; order Treponematales; family Breznakiellaceae; genus JAIRMT01. Next base: position 16,702 of record JAITIX010000139.1, read on the forward strand.
TGGACTGGCTGCGTATCTGCGCTGTTGCCGGTCCCGCCTGCGCTGTCGAGGGAATCGCTAATATGGCCGCCAACACCGGAGCGCCGTCAATGGTTTCGCCCGTATCAAAAAAAGGCGCTGTTGACAGCAGCTCTCCAGACGCGCTCACGATTCGCGCCTGCGCCTCACGCGCCGCGCCAAGAAGCCCAATAGTAAGCGGCTCACCCAGACGCGGGTTTTCAGGACTAACGACGACTGGAAACGCCATTTCCACTGGACGCGCTGCGGGCGCTTGCAATGCCCCTTCCGCTACAGGCTCGGCGTGAACAAAGCCGCTAGTCATGAGGAAAAGCAATACAGCAGTGTAACTAAAAAACTTTATCGTTTTCATATTGCCAGTTTAACACAAAGGGGGAATAATGTCGCTGTCGGGATTTATCCACAGATTATGCTGATTACACAGATTAAGAGAGGTCTTGGTATAAGTAATCTGTGGACATTTACAAGACGACCTTCAGATTTCACAGATTTGACCAAGGAGCTGAGAGAATGATTCTAAAACAGTACAGCATTAACACCAGCGCGGAAGGATTTTACGCCATTACTGAGCAGGTTCAGTCAGCGCTTGTCGAAAGCGGCATACAAGACGGCCTTTGCGTAGTCTTTTGTCCGCATACCACTGCTGCCATCACCATTAACGAAAACGCTGACCCGGACGTTGTTCATGATATGCTTCTTGGACTGAGTAAAGTGTTTCCTGACCGCCCCGAATTCAGACACGCCGAAGGCAACTCCAGCGCGCATCTCAAGTCATCCGCAATGGGCAGCTCAGTTACCGTGATTGTCTCGAAAGGACGCCTCGTACTGGGAACCTGGCAGGGCATCTATTTCTGTGAATTCGACGGCCCCAGAACACGGAAGTTTTTTGTGCGCGTGTCGCCGTAGTGAATTTGTCCATAGATTACGCTGATTACACAGATTTAAGAGAGGTCTTGGTATAAGTAATCTGTGTAATCTGTAGACACTGCGGTAAACGGGAACCCGTTTACTTCATCCATGGACTATGGTCATCGGCGTTTCACGGAATACCATCATAGCCCACTACTTCAACCTCACCATAGCCAAGATCAAGGGACTTATCGTAGTTATTTATCAAGAAAGAAGCGCAGTCCCTTGCAGAAACCGGCTCGGAGCTTGCCAGCAACATGAACGAAACCGCCGCCGCCATCAACGAGATTACGGCAAACATACAAAGCATCAAGGCGCAAACCGGCAAGCAGCAGACCAGTGTCAAAGGCGCCAGTGCAATCATGGAACAGGTAGTAGAAAACATAGAAACCCTCAATTCCCAGATTCAAAAACAAACCAACTGTGTAAGCCAATCCTCCTCTGCAGTGGAGCAGATGCTGGCGAATATCCAGAGCGTTACCCAAACCCTGGTGAAGAACAAGGAAAATATAATCAAGCTGGCGAAGGCCTCTGAAGTGGGACGGAATAGTTTGCAGGAAGTATCAAGCGATATTCAGGAGATAGATCGGGAGTCAGAAGGGCTCTTGGAGATCAATGCAGTGATGGAGAACATAGCCAGTCAGACGAACCTGCTTTCCATGAATGCGGCCATAGAAGCGGCGCACGCGGGTGAGGCGGGCAAGGGCTTTGCAGTAGTGGCCGAGGAGATACGCAAGCTGGCGGAGTCCTCTTCGGAGCAGTCTAAAACCATTAGCGATGTGTTGAAGAAGATAAAAGGCTCCATAGACAAGATCACCTCGTCCACTAGCGAGGTGTTGCTGCACTTTGAGGCCATAAACGAGGGGGTGAAGACCGTAACGGATCAGGAGGCGAATGTCCGCAGCGCCGGGGATGGGATGCAGGAGATGGCCAGCGGAGCGGAACAGATAGATAAGGCGGTGAACCGGGTCAACGACATCAGCGTTGAGAACAAGCAACAGATAGAGCGGCTTATGACTGAGGTTGCCCGGTTTAAGGTTGAATGAATAGAGTAATCTGTGGCTGAAAACAAAAAAAGTCCACAGATTTTGCGGATTCTTTACTCCAAGATTCCGCTTTAATCTGTGGACAAGAAATCTTAACATGTTGATCGTGTGAGGTTTCCCGATTCAAGGTCGGTTCAGCTTCCCTTATCGCAAAAGCATCTTGATAGCCTCTTCTATAGACGAACACTTATCAATAGTTTCCCGTGTTTCGATGTTCCGTAGGGAGAAGGCGCCATTAGCATCATCTGCTGGAATGAGGAGCCACTTTATGCCCTTCTTTTCCGCCAGCATGAACTGTTTGGCGAGTTTGTTGCTCTCAAGAAATACCTCACAGGAAATGCCCGCGTCGCGGAAGCGCGTTGCCAGCGTCTGATAGTGTCCCGCATCTTTTTCCTCTATACAGGCAATTCCCAAGCGCGCGTAGGCATTCTTGTCGCCGAGCTTGCCGAGAGTTTCAAGCGCCGCAATAAGCCGGTCAAGCCCTATCGACGAACCTACGCCACTGACGCGCTCCTTGGAATACAGCGCCGCGAGGTTATCGTATCTGCCGCCAGAACACACTGAGCCAATGTCCGGCACTTCGTTAAGAAAGGTCTCGTAAACAACGCCGGTGTAGTAATCAAGGCCACGAGTGATTGATGGGTCAAGGGTGAACGACGCGGCACTTCCAGTGTCCAGCATAAAACAGTAGAGCAGGCGCAAACGCTCGGATTCAGGACATTCGCCGCCAGCCGCTTCGGTCATACAGGCCAGCGTTTCCTCAAAGCCGCCTTTGGCTTCGATGAAACTGAGGATACGAGCAGCCTTGTCATCATCAAGCAGCGCTGCAAGCTGGATAAGCGTGGCGTCGCGCCCGATTTTGCCGAGCTTGTCCACTGTCCGCAGTATCTCGACCGAGCGGCCGGCAACGCCAAGGGTGGCAAGGAAGCGGTTAAACAGCCCACGATGGTTCACGCGAATCGTTACATCACCCGCACCAATAGTCTGAAACGTGTTCCGCATCATAAGCAGTATCTCAAAATCAGCGGCGGCGCTATCGCTCCCCACTATGTCGAAGTCGCACTGAGTGAACTCGCGGTATCTGCCACGCTGGGTGTTCTCGCCGCGCCAGACCTTGGCGATATGGTAGCGCTTGAACGGCAGGGGAAGGTCAGCGCGATGCTCCGCGACAAAGCGGGCAAACGGTACAGTGAGGTCAAAGCGCAGGGCAACATCGCGCCCGCCATTATCAATAAAGCGGTAAATCTGCTTCTCAGTTTCCCCGCCGCCCTTGCCCAGTAGTATCTCCGCGTACTCAAGCGCGGGTGTGTCAATGGGCAGAAAGCCGTAGGAACGAAAGCTGAACTCAATCCGCTCAATCAGGGTTCGCCGCGCAATCTCAGCGGCGGGAAGAAAGTCCCGAAAGCCTTTCAGGACTCGTGGTTCAATGTAAGTAGCCATAAGGGTATTATAGAGACCACAATAGGCTTTGCAAACAGGGAAACAGGAACGAGATCGTTATTCGGTTGAAGAAGGAGCAAAGCCTATGAACGCGAAGCGCCCATGAAAGATACGTAGCGGTCTTAACATATATGTTAGCGGCGTTAACACGTGTATTAGTGGTCTTAACATATATGTTAGCGATTCAGTACTGTAAGTGTCCTGGTTTCCAGTGAATAGCTGATGGTTTCTTAATGCCCTCAGAACTTATGCCAAGCGGCTTTGCAGCCGTCTGCCCTGTTACGCTTCGGCTGGCTTGACAGGCTCATCAAGCAGCTCAGGAGACACGGCGGGTGAATGGCAGCGCGCCGGCGTGTTAATCACGCGGAACCTCTTTGTTAAACTCCAGCATAAGCTCACGGAACGTATTGCCTACTGCTTACTGAAAGAGACGTAGTCCAAAGCCGATAAGCGCCGCGATGAGGTTGACGCTAAACTCAAACTGAACATGGGAATAGACGTGAAATTCATAGTGAGGCGTAGAATCGTGTATCTCAAGGGAAATGACCTGCCCATCGGACAGGTCAAGTATGCGAACCATAAGCTGCCACTGAGTTGTTACTGCGGGACGCTGTTTCAGAATTTCCAGCGCGTATATCCGAAAGCGCTGACTCATGTTTGGGTTCTTACTCGTTGTAACTTGACTGGTTCAAGAATCTCACATAAATAATTATAGATGCAAGTATCTACAGCAGCGGATAGCGTTATATTTTTTTGATACTACGTACTTCCACCTCAATTTTTTTAAAGTCTCTGTCGATTTCGCCAGTTATTTCGACCGTGTCATTTTGATCCACCGAAAGACCGCGCCAAAGCTTGTTCTCTATTTCGACAATAATGCTTCCGGTGTCATCAGCGAACAAATACTTTTCATCACCCAGAAACTGCTCAAGTTTTCCGCGTAACGTTACTGCGGCATCGTCCCTCATGCCTTTTGCTCTTTCAACTGTTACGGGATTTGCGCTAGGTCCTCTGTAACCCTCTTGAGCATAAACCATTGACCCAATAAGAGCCAACGCAAGAAGCAAACATCCAAAGATTTTTCGTTTCATCTCAACCACCTTAATAATATGATATTAAATATAAGCCCTTATCCTTAATGTATCAATAGCTAACCCATTGGCAGCGCTTACTTTTGCCAATACTGTGAATAAAATGGACTGAAAAGGGTGGAGTGGGATCAGCGTCTTCGCGCTTGGAGTCAATTTTGTGGGGAGGAGGGAGGTTGGGGGACTGTGGATAGTGAAAAATGAGGGGGTCTGGTTCTGGGCGGGTGTTCTCAATGAATCGCAGAATCGTGAGGTGGAAGACATAGTGCTTGCCTGCATGAACAATCTGACTGGCTTTTCCGACGCGGCGTGGGCGTTCTTTCTAAAGATACCTATTCATCGTTGCCTTTTTGCCCCCAATCGTTCATGGATACAGCCAGCGCTTCATCTGGTTTCAGCAATACGCAGGCTTTAAGCCGGCCTCTTCATTGATCTTTATGGTCTCTAAGAGATGGACTTCCGCATGGTGAGGCGGGAAATCTATCCCCCAGAAAGTCAGGAGGTCTCCATATCCTCGATGACGAGGTTCATTGTCTGGTAGAGCTTTTCAATCAGAGTTTTTATAGTCGTCATCGTTTCTATGATATATAGCAACTAACTAAAAGTATCATGAGGGCTTGGTTTTGCCGAAATCTTTTCTCCAAAAAACTGATAAAAATATGCATAGGCACTTGACACATCTTTGTTACCACATTATAACAAAGTTAGTAAAACCTAATAGCTAAGATTAGCTAAGGGAGAGATGTTGCCGCCGGACTGCGCGTAGGTTGTTTTTGGGTCAATCCTCTTGTTAAAAGAGTTACTGTGTCTGGTTCGGTTTTTTGGGAGATGATATGAACACTATGGGTAACTGTTTATCGCTAGACATGACGCTGGCGTGGCATTGCGCGCCGGTCTTGTTGGGGAAAAAACCGGCGGCTCTCTTTCCCATGCCTTTTTGCTGGGACGAGACGCTGGTTAAGATGCCGCCGCCGGGAAATATGCGTTTTCTGTTGCTACGGCGGCAGGGGAAGAACACGCTGGTTTTTGCCTATCGGCCACATATCTTGTCTCATGCGTTAGATACGGCGGAGGCGCGTGAAACGCTCGGCGCTTTAGGCTATCCGATGGAGGCGGCGAATGATCCTACGCCGTGTCTTGCTTTTTTGGAGCGGCAGTTCCGGGAGGGCGCGGATTTTCCCCATGAGGTTGGGTTTTTTCTCGGCTATCCGGCTGAGGATGTGCTGGGGTTCATCCGTTATCGGGGGAGTTGCTACAAATTGTGTGGTATGTGGAAGGTTTACAGCGATACGGCGCGGGCGACTGCCCTGTTTGTCGAATACGCAAAGTGTAGAGAACGCTTGCTGAAACACGTTCAAAATGGCGGCACGATTCTGAGGGAGAAGCCGTCCGCAGCGTTGGCGGGTTGAAAGCGCCGTGAATAGCGGTCAAAGTCCGCTTGTTTCGTTAAATTGCATGAGGCTGTCCAAAACGAATGTTGAGGAACAGTTTCACATATATTTTTAGGAGGCCTATATGAGTAAGGCGGTAATCGTTTATTGGAGCGGTACGGGAAACACCGATGCGATGGCGAAGGCTATCGAGAAGGGTTTGAAGGATGGCGGTGCAGAAGTTACGCTGCTTGAAACCGGAGGGGCGAAGGCGGACATCATCGAGCAATACGATCTATTCGCGTTCGGATGTTCGGCGATGGGAAATGAGGTGCTTGAGGAAGAGGAGTTCGAGCCTTTTTTCAAGTCTATCGAGGGGAAGCTGGCCGGGAAGAAGGTCGCGCTGTTTGGCTCCTACGGCTGGGGTGATGGTCAGTGGATGCGCGACTGGCAGCAGCGAACGGCGGGTGCTGGAGCGACAGTGTTCGAGGAGGGCTTTATCCAACATGAAGTCCCGGACGAGGCGGTTTGCGTGGACTTCGGCAAACGTTTTGCAGCGTTTTAGGCGGTGATAGACGGGCTGGCTTACGGGCTAGCCCGTCTATTTCGCAGGAAAGAAAGTAACCGCCAAGGCGAATAAAGATGGAGTGTTGTGGAGATTGATTGATTGGCGGCTTTGCAGGGGATATAAAGTGTTGGCAGAACGAGAAAGGCAAGCAGTAGTGCGTGTGTCTATTGGTAAAGACCTTCTGTACTTTATTTATTATTGCGATTAGTTTATTTGCTTGCTGAATGGCGAGGCTTGCTAATAAACAGTGGCAAGGCTTGAAGGAGTACCGAGTTATAGCCTAGAACGGCGGAGGGGTTAGCAACGATGTTGCCGCGATTTTCCCCTTTTACTTGTTACTTATTATTTGTTGAGAGGAGTGTGGTATGAGTGTGGTGATTATTGGGGGGAACGACCGGATGGTGTGCCGGTATCGAGACATTTGCCGGGAGCATGGGTGTAAGGCGAAGATTTATACTCAGCCTAAGGGAAACATGGAGTGTCTGATGGGGAATCCAGACCTGATTGTGCTGTTCACCAATCCGGTGGCGCATGAGATGATCAAGATTGCGAAGAAGAAGGCGGCGTCTCAGGCGATTCCGCTGGTGCAGTCGCACTGTGCGAGTTGTAGTTCGTTGCGGAATGTGCTGGCGGCGGCGAAGAGGGATGGCGTGAATGTAGGGAACGAGGAGTTCAAGGGGAGCAAGGGTCTCAAGGAGGATAAACGCGCGTAAAGAGGTGGGGCGCAAGAAAGGTATGGCGCGGCTCTGGGAGCTAGCGTTGCGGAAGCGGGGGCTTATGGCGGTGGTCTGTGTTGGTAGTGGTGGGTGAAGCGATGTCTTTCGCGCCGTTTGTCGCGGTCTACTACCTTATCCGAGTGGGGATGGGTGAGGCGATTATCAAAGGGGCGTATATAGCGCAGCTTGGGTGGACAGTGTGCGGCGAGGCGGTGGCGGTGCAGCTTTGCAGCGTTGATGTGTTCGTACATGGCGGCGTTTGGGATGCTCTAGGAGATCAAGGTGGAGTTTGTCCAGCATTTGGCTGCGTTACCACTGGGGTTTCATACGGAGAACTCCAGGGGAAAGGTGGTGGACGAGAATATCGAGAAGCTGGAGGAGTTTATCGCGCATCAGTTGTCCGATTTGGCGGGGTCTTTTTCAACCAGACGATAAAAGACTACGGCGCGTTCTGCGTCGCCTATACCAAAGAGTTTGATGTCTCTTTCGCGCTTTTCTTGCTGATCCTCAATAACACGTACCATTTTTTATTGCTGGGGATCATTCTGTTGTCAGGCGGGGTGGCGAACTACGGAATGATGGATTATGGCGCGTTTGCCTTTACCGCCGTGTTCTACCTCATCTTTTTGGTCTCGCTGCCCACCTCGTTTGTCAAGCTGATGTATGTCTCGCAAAACGGCCTCCTGATCGTGAACAGCATCGAGCGCGTGGATGCGGCGCTAGCATCCTCCACGCTTCAAAGCCTGTGGCTTTTCCGCTTCCCCCTCTAAGGGACCCGCAGATATCCCGCATCGTCAGCAGAGCGCTTGATGCGCCACAAACCGGTTGGCACACGCACCTTGCAACAGGGTTGCTAGACCACCGTTAAAAGGCGGTCAGAGGCGGCGGGGTGCAGGGCTTTCAGTAGCTTGCCGCCGCTCTCCGTGAACTGCGTGATTAGTTTCCGCCCTATTCCTTTTTCCGCACAAGATACCCCGCGTTAAGCCCTGCGCCGATCAGCAGCAAGATACTGATAACCGTGATTGACGGGAACGCAACCTTGCGGCAGAGCATGGAGTGCATCGCGCATCCGCCGATAAGCGTGTGGGGAATAAGCAGCGCGAGAACGCCTGACAGGAATATTCCGATGGTCAACCCAAGCCGTATGCGGGTGTTGGCAAAGAAGACAAGAGCGATGCCTAGAGCGGCGATTAACGACCCAATGCCGATTTCCGCCTGCGCCGACCAGTGGCATTTCATAAAGCTGCCATTTTCCATTGGCGCGCAAACCTTAAACAGAAATTGGGGACCTAAGGCGATAAGCAAGCCGGAAACAATCGCCGCACCGCCGCCGATAATCCGATTCTTCATAATAAACCTCCTATAATGTTCATTACCGTAGTAAAACTTGAGGCTGCTTCATAACTTCAGTTTAGGAACAGCCTCAAGCCCATATATTTACTCGGAAAAACTATAAAAGGTTGCATTTTTTATTTGGAATGGCCTGTTTCTTCTGTTTGGGCTATATCGCAGCAACAGAATTTTGTTCCACAGCAGATTTTTATGCCCACTTTGGAGGGGAGGCAGGAACCGGTTGCCAGAGTGCTTACATAGTTGGCGGAAAAAATGAAAAAGACCAAACAACAGGCCGCCGCGACCCCGCGGACAACCCCGTGGATAAACCGGCGCTTCCGCGTCTCTTTCATCTGAGTATTCCGGTGTCTCCATGCGGCGCGGGCGCGGATCGTCCGGGCGGCGGCGTCTATAGCCGCATCGTCTAGCTTTGGTGGAGAGAGGCCATCCAGCACGCACAACTCGTCTATCCGGCGGTCGATAAAATCGCTGTTCATGTCATTAGCGTCTTTTTTCAATTCCGATTCTATATCTTCAATAAGGGAATCCCGCATACCTTGTTTCTCCATGATCCGCCTCCATATAATAACTCGCCCTTTTGGTGAGAAGTTGCATCAAATCCAATCCGCCAGCAATTCCCTTGCTAGAGCGTTTATTTTTTGCTGTAGCCTGCTGGCCCGTGATTTTGCGGCGCTGAGACTTATACCAAGCCGGGCGGCAACTTCTTTAAGCGGGTGTTTTTCCCTAAAGGCAAGTTCCAGAATTTGTTCGTCCTTCGAGGTAAGATGTTTCTCGATTTCAGCGGCGGCGCGGGCCACGGCCTTTTCCTCAGCAATCTGTTCTTCCTCACTTTTTATGTTGTCTTTGGCGGCAATACGGTCAAGGGGCGTTTCTCCGTCCATGGTCTCAAAAACTGAGGAGGGAACGGCAAATCTTTTGCGTTCCTTCATCAGGGAAGCGGCGTACTGTTTTGCGATATGGTCTGCAGTCTTATACAGCCAGCCGCCGATTTTGTCATAATCTTTGAGCCTCCCCATATTCTCGTAGAGAATGAGGAAAATGTCTTGCGCGCAGTCTTCGGCGGCGCTCCTATTACCTCTCAGCGCATAAACGCAGAATTTGAGTATCTTTTCGTAGTACCGCTTGACGATGCCGTTGAACGCGACATCCTGTTTGGCGCTGAGTCCCATAGCAAACGGAGCTTTCAGGCGGCATGGGGCGTAAGATTCCCCGCGTCCATCGTGTACGTCTTATTCCCGTAGTTCAGCGTATCAAGCTCGTGAGTAACGATGAGTACCGCCGTTTCTTTCTGCACAATGGCGTTTAGCAGCCTCATGATCTCCGCCGTTGTTGCCGCATCCAAGTCGCTGGTTGGCTCATCGGCAATGAGGAGCGAGGGGTTGTTCATTAAGGAACGGGCAATGGCGGCCCGCCGCATCTCTCCGCCGGACAGTTCTTTGGGGTACGAGGCGGCAAGGTGGCTTATGCCCACCTTCTCAAGCAGGATAAAAGCCCTTCCCTCTGCGTCTCCCTCGCGCTTAAACAGAAACCAAGGGATGCAGACATTTTCCAAAACCGTAAAGTTTGAGAGAAGGCTCTGCCCCTGGGGAACATAGCCGATTTTCGCGTTTCTGAAAAACGATATTTCCTTGTCTTTTAGGTCGTAAATATCCTTTCCCTCAAAAAGAACCGCCCCGTCGCTTGGTTCAAGCAAACCCGCGCATATATTGAGCAGGGTGCTTTTCCCGCTGCCTGAGCGTCCGATGATGCTGATAAAATCACCGCCATCAACGCAGAGGCTCACATGGTTCACTGCGTTAAACGCATGTCCACCACGGGTGTACTCTTTGGAAACTTCGTTGATTTCAAGAAGCGCCATTTACTCGCCCTCCCGCATGGTGATGTAGGTTTCTGCCTTGCTGATCTTGAGCGCGGAGTAGAGGGATGCAAGCGGTCCCACAAGCGCGGAAAGGAGGAGGTTTCCTACAATGAGTAGAATGATATAAAAAGGCGGCGCGTCAAGGTACGGCAATTCAAGTCGTTCGCTGATGAGGGCGCTGAAGGGAAAGACAGCAAGGCTGGCGAGTACGATTCCCACAATTCCTCCAGCAATGCCCGCGATAGAGGACTCACTTAACACAATACCGACAAGCCGTTTTCTTGTCGCTCCAAGGATACGCAGAAGGGCGAATTCCTTTTTCCGCTCATGGATGGTTCCCGAAAACACCGCCGCAAGAACGATTACCGCCAACAGCCAGATCATGATGGCGAATAGGTATACATAGTCTGTTAAACCGGAGAGGGTTTCGGAGATGCTGGTAAAGATACTTTGGGAGACCAGCACTTCCACGCCCTTGTTTTCCTGCCGTATTGTTCCTGCGACTCTTGAAGGGAGATACCCGGAATCAACTTTGACCAAAACAGCAGAGATCAATCCCCCATTGATTCCGCTTTCCTGTACAGCTAGAAAGTTATAGCCTTCCGCCTGGCCACGGTCGATAAGTTGCCGCATGGTGTTCATGGTCATAAAAACCGACGTGTCAAACCCGCTGGCGCTTTTTGAAAGCTGTGCCGCCACCGGGTATTGATGGTTGAACAATTTAATTGCGCCGTCTGCATCAAGGAAGATACGGTTGCCCACCACAACCTGACCGTCGTCTATCTGTCCCCCATAGCGTTCGGCGATCCATGGCTGAACGACAAAATCCGTCATCGGGTCATAGGCGATGAGCTGAACTGGAGCATCGCAACATTCGGTTGAGAGAGAGGTAAGGAAAAATTGAGGAGAGGCACGGACTACGCCCTCTGTCCGGACGACGGTATCAGTAATGGCTCCATCAAAGTAAAAATACCCAGTTTCACCAAACAACAATGCGGACTGGGCTTTTTTGGCGGCTCCCTCGGGAACAACCATCAGATCTGCGCCGAAACGTTTAGTCATGGCGGCCAACCCCTGTTGAAGGTTCAAGGCAAGAATTGACCCGCCGAAGAGGGCAAACGCGAGGATTGCCACCACTACCACCAGACAAGTGGTACGAATCGGCTTTGCTCTGAGATTCTTAAGGGACAAAACACTGGTTGTAAGGTATATTTTCTGCATACATTCTCCTTATCCTTTGAACATATATTTCATACTGGTTTGCTAAAATATAATACTAAGTTTCTTGTGTCAATAATCTTTTATCCAACATGCAGGCATGGCGCGTTTTTCTTTCTCTGTGTTTCCGCGCTTCCAGCATGGTGAGTAAGGAGGCTTTTATGATCACATTCAACGAAACAATCACCCTGACGAATGAGAGGCTGGGAAAGGTAAACACGTAGGCTTACTCCTCAGACTGCGATTCGCGTGATTACGCTGTGTTCGCCGCGATTTGCACCACCATCAGCGCCGTGCCTTCCACAATGGCGATGTATTCTTCGTGATGAATACGCTCGGCGAGCGCCGCCGCTGTGTCGCCCGCCAATACTGGTACACGGCGTTGTAAAAGTATGGGACCGGTGTCTGTGCCTGCGTCCACTAGATGTACCGTACAGCCCGACTCTGGCTCGCCCGCATCTATTACCGCCTGATGTACCCGCTCTCCATACATGCCAACGCCGCCGAACTTGGGCAAGAGGCTGGGATGCAGGTTGATGATACGACCCGTGTATTCACGGATAATGTCGCCCGCCAGTATTGAAAGAAAGCCAGCGAGAACGATAAGGCCAATATTCCGCTCGCGGCAGAACTGGAGAATGCGGTCTGATAGGTCTTGCCGCCGCTGTGCTATGGGCAGGGTCATGTTGGGTGGTTCGACCAACGCTGGAATATTGGCAAGTCGCGCCCGTTCCAGTGCGTAAATATCGGCGCGGTCTGTCAGCGTTGCCGCGATGCGTCCGACGCCAAGCTCGCCGCGTTGCCCGGCGTTGATAAGCGCCTGTAGGTTACTGCCGTTTCCGGACACAAGCACGAGTATGTGAACAGTGTTTTGCATGGATTGAGTATAGCAACAAAGCTGCCGCGCCAACAATCAGCAATTCGTTGCTTCTGCTGCCCTCTGTGTCTGACCCTCTTCCTAGCCCACAACGACTTTGCCGAGGAAGAATAGCTCCAGAATAGCTCTCCGCGGTATATCCACTACATCCATCCTTCTGTGCCGGTGGTGGTATAAGCCGCCAAACTCCCAATCCTCTGCCCATTCAACTACACCAGCACGCTCAGGATTCTTATCAATATAGTTAAATACCCGCAAAAAATACCTGACATCATTGATAATCTTCGAGAAAAACCGCTTCCCCCAGAGATGGCCTCCCTGCTTATTATGCACTTT
>JAITIX010000081.1 GCA_031279205.1 Treponema sp.
TGTCTGGCACCCGTCTCGCTGAGGCACCCGTCTTCCGCTGAGGCGCCAGATAACATACCGCCAGGAGACCTGCCGTGCTATGCAGAGCGCGGAATCTAAGCTATACCTTTGTAATGACATTTGCTGATTTGGGTCTTTCGTCTGTCCTTGTTGAGCGGCTTGGCGCGCGGGGCATAAACGCGCCAACGGAGATACAGCGCCTGGTTATCCCGCGCGTGCTGGTCCGGGAAAACGTGCTATTCCGTTCAGCCACCGGCACGGGGAAAACCTTCGCCTACCTGCTGCCGCTGTTTGAGCGCCTGCTTACCGCTGAGGGAGAAGGCGCGTTCCCCCGCATTCTCATCATCGCACCTACGTTGGAGCTTTGTTCGCAGATTAAACAAGAGGCGGACTTTTTGTTAAAGGATAAACCGCACCGCGTGAGTCTGCTGATTGGATCAGCCAACATGAGCCGGCAGATCGAGGCGCTTAAAAAAGACAAGCCGGACATCATTGTGGGAAACACAGCCCGACTCCTCCAGCTTGAGCGTATGGGTAAGCTCAAGCTGAGTCAGGTTGAGGCGCTTGTTCTGGACGAAGGCGACCGGCTTATCTCCGACGAGTTTCTGTCTGAAACCACAGCGCTTCTGGGGCGTATAAATCCACGCAAAACTCCGGCGCGTCAGACCCTGGCGTGTTCGGCAACCATGTCCGCCCAAAGCCGTGAGCGGCTCATCCCGCTTATGGGCGAGGCAGTCGTTACTCTTGAAACTGAGGAACAGGAAATCCTACGCGAGCGTATCAGCCACTGGGCGTTTTTCAGTGAGGAGCGGCGCAAGATCAGCACGCTTTGCTCCCTGCTTATAGCGAGTGGGGCGAAAAAGACGCTCGTGTTTACCGCCAGAGGAGGTCAGGTCGGGAACATTGTATCCCAGCTTCAATACCACAAGATTGCGGCTGTTGGCTTGCACAGCGATATGGAAAAAAAGGCGCGCAAGCAGGCTATGGATGCCTTCCGCTCCGAGCAGGCGCGGGTACTGGTTTCAAGCGACCTTGCCGCCCGCGGTCTTGATATTCCGGTAATTACCCACATCATCTCCCTTGACGTGCCGTTCAGCGCCGAAGCCTACATTCACCGCGCCGGGCGCACTGCCCGCGCGGGACGGCGTGGCGTTGCTGCAAGCATTGGCGACGCGGAAGAGCTGCGACGCTTTGCCCAACTGGAAAAAAAGCTGGGCATCACGGTTTATCCAAAGGTCTTATACAAAGGAAGAATTCTTACGCCGGAAATGGAGTAGTTAATGGGAGTTCTTGGTGTCAGAGACGTTGATGGGGTCAGTTATCAGCCGTTGTTCTGTCTCCCGCAAAAGCGCGTCCAAGCCAGCGCGGGTTTTGGCGGATACCGCAATCGCCCCGGGAAAGCGGGCGCGTAGTTCTCCAAGCCGCTCAGCAACAACGCGGTCGCTCTTGTTAAGCGCAATAATGCGCGGAACTTCGCCCGCACCCAATTCCTCCAACACGCGAATTGTGGCGTCATACTGCTGTTCCACCTCATGGTCAGCCGCATCAAGAACATGGATCAAGAGCGAGGCGCGGGACGCTTCCTCCAGCGTTGAACGAAAGGCGTCAACCAGATCGTGAGGCAGTTGGCGGATAAAACCAACCGTATCCACAAAGATCGCGGTCTTCCCTGACAACAGACGCAACCGGCGGCTGGTCGGGTCAAGCGTGGCAAATAGTTCATCTTCAACAAAGACCTCAGCGCCGGTCAGGGCGTTAAGTAGCGATGACTTGCCAGCATTCGTGTAGCCAACCAGGGCGCACGCACTGATGCCCCGCTTTTCCCGCCGTTCCCGTTGCAAAGCGCGCTGCCTACGCACCTCCTCAATATCAAGCTCCAGTTTATGGATACGCATTTGTACCTGACGCCGGTCGGTTTCCAGCTTGGTTTCACCAGAACCTTTGGTACCATAACGCCCACCTCTCTGCCGCGAAAGGTCGATGTACTTATGGCTCAGTCTTGGCAGCGAATAGCGCAAGCCAGCAAGCTCCACCTGAAGCGACGCCTCCCGTGTTTTGGCACGATCCGCGAATATCTGGATAATGAGTTCGCGCCGGTCAATCACGGGGATACCAGCCTGGTCTTCCCAGTTGCGCTGCTGCGCCGGCGAGACTTCCCAGTCCAGCGCCAGACAGTCTGCCTCCACTTCCTTTGCCTTTTCAGCCAGTTCCGCAGCCTTACCAGTTCCCATGCCGTACTTAGCCGTGTTCTCGCGGACATGAACCAGTTCCTGCGCAACGATTTCAAGCCCCAGGGTCTTGGCAAGACTCGCCAGTTCTTCTAAAAGAGACTCAGCCTCTTCTTTTGCTGTTGTTCCGTCATAAATGCCGACAAGCGCGGCACGGGTAGCTTTCTTTTCAAGATTATACATAGGGCAAGTATACCACTAAAGCCAAAGTGAAACAGAGCTGATAAGCTCTTGTCATGTCCTTTACGATAAATGAAGATATTCAAACGCTCTTCCCCCGTCTTGACGACGCTTCCCGGCGCCTCGTTGACCGTATCCCTGGGCTTGTGGAAGAACTTTTCCCCCTGCCCGGGCGATTCCGCGCTGGCCTCCCGCGTGATGTGGCCACGCTTTCCAGTCTGCTCACGTTCAGCCGGGGCGAGCGGGATGGAGCCTATCTGGGAAAGGCACCATTCCTTTCAGCATACCTGCGCTACTTTCTGCCGTGGAACGTGTACCGACTGTGCAGACTACTTCCTGCTCTACCACTCACCCTTAACGACGGAGACAGCATCGTTGACCTGGGGTCTGGGCCGCTTACCCTGCCACTTGCGCTCTGGATTGCGCGGCCTGAACTGCGGAAACGACGGCTGGAACTGCGCTGTTTGGATAAGACCGGCGCGGCACTTGACGCGGGTAAAAAGCTCTTTGACGCCCTCAGTGGCGGAAACAGTTCCTGGGCTATCCGCTTGATACGCGCTCCGCTGGGTGCGGAACTGCGGGGTCCGAAAGCCACTCTTGTTACGGCAATCAATGTGTTCAACGAGCTATTCTGGGATATAGCCCACGGCCATGCAACGGCGCTTACGGCCTTCGCGGAAAGGAATGCGCGGCTACTCACTTCGCTTATCACTGAAGCTGCTTCGGTGCTTGTGGTGGAGCCGGGGATTCCGCAATCAGGCACGTTTATCGCCGCGTTACGCGCCGCACTTATCGAGCGAGGCCGTGCGCCCCATGCGCCCTGTCCCCATGCGGAACGCTGTCCCTGTTCAGGCGATGGCTTGAATCATGGCAAGGCCAAGTGGTGTCATTTCGCCTTTGACACGAGCGACGCGCCTAAGCCTTTGCTCCAGCTTTCCGATGCGGCTGGTATTCCCAAAAAACGGGCGACCATGAGCTTTCTCATGGCAGGCAAGCCGGTCGATACGTCGAAAGGTTTTATAACGCGGGTCATTTCCGATGCCTTTCCGGTAGGCGCACCTTTGTACGGCAGGTATGCCTGTTCAGCGCGGGGACTCGTTCTCCTCACTGGAAGCAGAGTCGCGTTGGAACAGAGGCCATCTGGCGCGTTGTTACACCTTGACCCGGCGGACGAGCGCGCCTTCCTGCCGCGAGACCCAAAAAGCCACGCGCTTGTGGTTAAGATTTAGAAAACCATACAGCGTTGAAGCGTGTTAAAACGAAGAGAAGGTCTGGCGTAAGCTTATGCAGAGTTGAGCGTTTCGTGTTCTGCCGCCTGTGGCTCACATAGCTATGCGAGCCGCTCACTCTACTAAGCGCTCCCCATTATCGCCGGAGAAAGCATTTTCCTCTTGGGATCGCCATAAGATACAATCGTTTATTTCCCTTCCATGTATCTTTCCCCGCCGCCTGTATCCTATCTTAACCCCTCCTGTATTTCAACCTTTGCCAACAGTGTCTAATTATCTTCGATGCCGGTCAATTATTCGGTCATATTTTCTGTTTTGTTCTTCTAATAATTCCAAACGAATCCGTTCCCGTTCCAGCTTTAGTTCTAAAGCCTTTTTCTCTTGTTTTAGCTTTTTGCCTTTATACGCAAAAAAGCATATAACACCCGGCAAGCCAATAAACACGCATAATACCTCTATTATCTCTGTTATATCTATCATCATTTTATCCTTATTGTTTTATTTTTATAATCTATAATAACAATGTTATCAAGAAACAGTATGTTCCCGGTGATGCCCCATATACCCTGTGACACAATAAAATCATCAATCGAGCTAACGGAAGTATTGTAATATACCGCTTTTCCTTTAAGATTCTTTCCACAGATAGACACATCCTTTACAATTTCATGCCCATTGAGCGTAATATCCGTTCCCCAACTTGCGGCGGTTCTGACATCCACTATCCTGTCGAGCTTACCTGCCAGAGACGGGTACGCTTCAAGAAAAGGCGCCAGAGCGTTCCCATAAAACAGGGAAACATTAGCCCCTAAATCAAACTGCATCGTAAGTTTGCGCGGTATATCATCAATAGTAACCGGCAGATATATCGCGCTTTTATTGCTGTCAGACCAGGTAAAAGGTATCCACGAAACCGAAGTTTCCGACCCTGCATCTTCATCAGTCCGGCCTTTTGCCGTATTGCAGCCCACAATAAGAAACACCGCTAATACAACACCGCTTAATAAAACCGTAATTCGTTTGTTCATGCTTCTTCCATCAGGCTTAAAGCCATCCCGCCAGAGCTTGCCGCGCTCTGCTGTCCATATCCCGCAGCGAGGTATAGTCGCTTTCGTAAACAGCATCAAGGCGCTGTATAATGCCCGGCAACGAATTCTTCTTGTTGCTTATCTCTGCCTTTTTCATAAGCAGATACGCTTCCCGCATGAGCCTTGACTGCGCCTTATAGGTTTCAAGGTTCCCGTCATAAGCCGTGTCGCTTATACCCAGCTTATCCCGCAGTAACTCAAGCGTGGAAACAAGAATACCACGATGTTCGTATAACTTAAAAAGACTGGTCCCTATCGAAAATGAAACTCCCGCATCCGGCTCGGAAATCAGACCTATGAGAACGTCCCGCATCCCAATAAGACAGCCTAAACCAGTATAGTTGACAAAGCGCTCTCCCGCCTCCCGCGTCGGCTCGTACCGAACAAACTCACGGCGATAGCCCGTATACTCTGCTTCCAGTTTCTTAAGCGCCGTCAATATAAACAGCGTGTCATCGTAATGCACCGGACGGATTTTTATAGTGGTAAGCGGATAAAAATACTGACAAGCCCGATTAACCCGCTCAAGCGGATGCTCACGGTAATATGCAATGACGCTTCCCACTGCCGTCAAAACTGTGTCATATCCCAGCTCAAACACCTCAAACTTTCCCGTTTTCCCATTCTGGAGAGGACTGTAAAAAATACGCCTCTCTTCGTCATAACCATACACAAGCAGTTCGTGTATTCTGAATTCAGGGTTCTCAATCAGCTTGCCAGTGTCAGCGTCAAGCATAACATAAGCGCCCTCATCTATCCATTGCTCAATATGGCTTACCAAGTCTTGAGCGCCGTATCGTTCAAGCGGAAAACTCCGCTGGTCAAGAATATCATAGTAAGGCGTCGCATACCGGTCTAACCCGTTTCCAAAATGGATATGCCCGCCCCAGTGCATGAACACATCATAATGGCTGGCAATCCACTCATGCCCAAATGGATCAGTCCCAATGATACTGGTTCTAAAAAAATTCCAACATTCAGACGTTATCGCCGCGTCCAATTTTATCGGCAGTTGTTTCACACTTTGTGCTCCTTTGAGAAAAACGCAACGCCAGCCTGATACAACGCCTCTGGTCCCGCCTCCTCGTCAAGTACATGACACGGAATGCCCAGCGCCGCTTCCACTGTACCCTTGAAAACACCCAGCGCGTCAGGCTCTATCAGGCGTTTCGCGCCAGAGATAACGCCCCACTCGTTTGTATAACCCAGGGGAAACAGACTGCACGCGATAACCGTACATTTCGCTAAGGCTTCTATGCCGGATACTGTTCTTTTTATGTCTTCAATCTTGTCATGGGGATTGATGCAGAGTATAACCGCGTCAGGATGGACGCCAAGCAGAAAATCAATACAGGTAAGGGGAAAATTATCAATGCGGCTGTAGTTCATCGGTATTGCGCCGGATTGCGCGCCTACCAGTAACATATCGTAGTTCTTACGGTCCATATCCGCCATGCAGTAGTTAAGGTACTGAATACAGGTATAGGGATTGAACGGTATATTGCCATGATACCCAGAAGGATAAACCCGATCCATGCCGAACAAAAGGCTCTCCGGCTCGGTTCCTAACTGCCCCACCGCGTACCCATCGCGCAGGAAACGCTTACGCAATTCCAGTTGCAGGGTGAACTTGCCCTGCTGACTGGACGTGCCGAATACGCCCAGCACCGGCGTCTTGAGCAGATACATCTTGCCATGAGTATCAGGCATGGTCCCCGGCTTTATAGCCGGATAATAGAGACCCAATCCATCCGCGGCAAATGCAGCGCAAAGCGTTTCGTCAAACAGTTCATCATCAAAGCTGAACATGTTTTTCTTATGTTCACGACACAGATCAATAAGACGCTGCCGTATCTGAGTCTTGCTAAAAAATTCCAATTCCTGTGTATGACCCAGTATGAGCGTATCAAAGTCATCCCATGAACAGGCATCAATGTTTTGTACCGTATATCCATGTATCTTTCGTCCGATATTGCTGGAACGTTTCAGGTCAAAGACCCCGGCAATCTCAAAGGGCAGCGCGCTGGAAAAACGAAGGATACTGCTTGTTTCTTTGTTAAAGGGAAAAACAGCAGCCCTTTTTATACGGGAATACCAGTGAAAGTCAACTTCTTGCGCTGCATCTTTCTCCGGCAGGACACCCAGAGCCGCCTCTTTCACACACAATAAGACCTCCTCAGGCACCGTTCCCTGCTGAAGCGCGTTTACCGCAAACGCGGACAGATACGCAGCAGCAAAACTTGATCCCTGAGTGATAACATAGGACTTATTCAGCCACGCAAGCCGCTGATTGCCGCCCTTTGCCTGAACATTTATAATGCCGCGCTCGCTTACAAAAATAAACTCATTGTTCTTTTGGCATTGCGGGGAAGCGTCAACGCCAATAACCGTGGGAAACGCGGCAGGATACGAGACATAACCAGCATTGTCAAACGCGGAAACAATAATGCTTCCCCGTTCCCGAAACGCCGTGCATAACGCCTCGAGTTCAGGGGAGTACGGACGGACGCCCAGACTCATGTGGATAATGTCAAAGTGTTCGCCCGATTCCAGAAGCGCCGACAGAACCGCGATATACCGCTTAACCGGAATAGACAGCGCATCCTCAAAAAGCACAAAAGAGGAAAGCTCGCAGTCCTCTGTGTTCTTCACAAGAATACCCGCAATAGCCGTGCCATGTCCCTGCTTTGGATCATATACAGCGCGTACAAGCCGCTTGTCCCGGTAAACAAACTGGGGAATCTCCTTGCCCTTGAACACCGGATGACTGAGATCAACGCCTGTATCCAGCACTGCAATCTTAATCTTTTTCATCGTATCTTTCTCCTCGATAAACACGTCGATATCAACGATAAACACGTCGATATTGATAATATCGACGCATATCTACTGCTTCCTGTCTTTGTGCTAACTAGCCTTCCTTGTCTCCTCGTAAAACTGGGCTTGCATGGTAAAGAGTTCGTGGTAAAGTCCGTTTTGCTTCACCAATGCAGCGTGGGGACCATGTTCCACGATCTCCCCGTTCTTGAACACCGCTATCGTGTCGCAGAACTGGGCGCTGGAAAGCCGGTGCGAGATAAACACCGTGGTCTTGCCGGTCGCCATTTTACTGAAGTTCATGTAGATTTCATATTCAGCGCGGGGATCAAGCGCGGCGGTCGGTTCGTCCAGCACAATAACCGGCGCGTCTTTCAGAAGCGCCCGCGCCATAACAATCTTCTGCCCTTCCCCGCCGGACGGTTCGAAGCCGCTTTCGTCCAGCATCTTGTAAATGGGCGTGTCAAGTCCTTTCTCAAGCCGGTCCAGCTTGTCTGAAAACCCGCTCCGCCGCAGCGCATCCAGCGTCTTCGCGTCATTCACATCACGCCCAAGCGCAACATTGTCCCGCAGAGATGCGGCAAACAGCGCAAAGTCCTGAAACACCACTGAAAAGGTTTTTACATAGTCGTCAAAGTCATAGTCCTGAATGTCAACCCCGTTCAAGAGAATAGCGCCTTCTGTTGGACGGTACAGGCGCATAAGCAGCTTGGTGAACGTGGTTTTACCCGCGCCGTTTTCGCCAACCACTGATAACTTTTGACCCGCTGGAATCACAATGCTGATATGTTTCAGGGTGAACGTTTCCTGCCCCGGATAGCGGAACGACACATCGCGGAATTCCAGCGCAGGCGGCGCTTTAAGCGCTATCGGCAGATGCTTGCCTTCCCGCTGGCGCTTCGGCATATTCAGGAACTTGTCTACCGCGTCGTAATAATCACTGTAACGGCGTATATCAATAATGTCATTCATTACCTGCGTCATTGCGCCGGAAAAAGCATTGATAGCCGCAAGGTACATGGTAAAACTGCCAATGCCAAACTTACCGCTCACCACGCCATAGATCAGATAGCCGTACGCCACACCCTGCTGAATAAACGTAACGCCATTGCTGAACAACTGGGTTTTCAGGTTGTTGTTCCACCAGCTTTTGGCAAAGCCATAAAACGCATTCATCGCTTCTTTTAACTTTTTTAAGCCCCATGCTCCCAGATCATTGACGCGGATTTCTTTTGCGTAATGGTTATCTGAAAACAGATTGCTGTAATACCCGCTTCTTCTTTGAATTGGCGGAAGTTTCGTTTGCAGTTCAACATTAATTTTCTTGATCCTTGAGTTAAACAGGGTGGTAACAATGATTAAGACAATAAAGATAAGCAGAACCAGCGGGTTTAGGAGTGAGATGATAGCCATGATGCCCGCAAGGGTTATTATCTGACCCGCTATATTCTCAGTCTTCCTGAGTATTGCGCCAAAACCATAGCCATCGGCTGATAAGAACCGGTTTGCCTTTGCGCCAATATCCAAGAACGAGGCGGACTCAATATGCTCAAGGTCAGCCTTATACAAATTGGTGCTTACATCAAGCAGCCAGCCGTCGGCAACGCGCAGTTGTGCCATTTCAAACCGTGATTGGAAGAAGTTTTCCAGCGTATTGCCAAAAAGGGTGCAGAGCAGCAGGGCGGATACAAAGAACACAATGCGGTTAATGTCGTGAGCGCCGGTCAGTTCATCGAGGATAAACTTGGGAAACACAATGCCCGCAAAAGGCAGAACGCCGCTTAACACACAGAGCGCCGCTAAAAAGAACAGGCTTGATTTCTTATGCTTCCAATATATCTTTACCAGAAAGCGCAGTCCAACAAACCAGTGTTTACCTATCTTTTTGTTCACTAATCTTCCTTGATTTCTCATGTATAACGAGAGTTCGATGTACAGAAAAAAGTCCGCGCCATCATTGCGAGCTCCAAGAACGTCATTATCAAACTCACGTCATATAGATAACATGAGGCTTAAAGGCAGAGCGAGAAACGCTCCGCCATCCAAACCTTCGCTTGTCTCTATGCCGTTTAATCAATGTCAGCCTTTCGGACAAACCCAATTGATTTTTCCGGACGTTTTGCAAATGAAGTCTATACCCTTACCAGGCCACGGCATCCCTTTACAGTTCTTGCCACATCCTGTAGTATTCTTGCCCCCTTCGTGTTTACAACGCCAGTCAATAAATGCTTCATTAGCATAGGTAACAACATTGACATCAACCTCGTCAGCCTCTGGTTTATACAATGTCTTTTTCATATCATTCCGCCTCCTATTATAGATAACACGAGGTTTGGAGCGAGAAACGCTCCGCGCTCCAAACCTCGCTTGTCTCCATGACCTGCGGATTAACGGATTAAAATTTAACAACCCGTTTAATCCATATCAGTCTTGCGGGCATATCTTGTTGGTGTCTCCCTTTTTGCAGAGAAAATCAAAACCCTTGCCTCCCTTTTTGCAGAGAAAATCAAAACCCTTGTCAGGCTTCTTGGAACAGCCACTAGTATTTTTTGAACAGCCCCAGTCAAAAAATGCTTCATTAGCATAGGTAACAACATTGACATCAACCTCGTCAGCCTCTGGTTTATACAATAATACTTTTTTCATATCTACTTCCTTCGCTTTATGCGAAAATCATTTTTAGAAGTATACGGCAAATTTACATTTACCGTATACGCCATATACACAAACAGCGTGTTGTACCACACCAGAATTCAGTGATGCTCAAACTTCATTAGGTAGGGACTGAGCTTAACACCAATCATTGCATCTCGGACAATTGGTGTTGCATCCGAAATCAATAAAGCCGCAAACTTCATTGACATAAAGATTGACGCTTACATCTTCCGTCTCCGGCTTATACAATGTCTTTTTCATACCTTACCTCCTTTATTAAATTTTTTTACTATAGAGCCGTCCTGAAAGCAAAATCTGCTTTCAGGATAAGCCCGGAAAAAACCATCACTAACAGCGTGTTTTTTCCAAAACAAGCGCTTATCATCCCTCGAAAAAAAATCGAGGTTACAACAATCGCCTGTTAGTATGCAACTTACGTCCCAAGCAGGGTTTCTATCAGAGTACATATATCCTCCAGCGTCTGTTCAGGACCAATTATTGAACTCAGATGTTCATCAGGAATAGCAACGCCAAATGCCTGCTCCAAGTTCACCAAAAACATCATGTAGGTCATGGAGTCTTGCACATACTCGTTGAGCAAAAAATTCTCACTCGTATCAGCAAAAATACCCAGCTCCTCAAGACAGCCAATTACTTTTCCTCTTATCTCCATCGTTTCCATAACAAGCTCCTTTTAGGCATACTCTTTCACATACTCACTGTTTGAGCGATCAAGAAGCGTAAGAACTGCGTCAAGCGATGAAAACTCAAAACTACAATTCGCTTTACTGGAGGCCTCGTCAAATACTCTCGCGGGACACGTACGGTTCCGGCACAGTGTCCATGTCGCGCATGTCGCGCATTTCTCCGCTTTCTGCACAGGCTGGGCAAGCCACTGGTTCAGCTTGTCATAATCAAGGACCAAATCTCCGTTTTCACTGATATGACCCAGGTGGTTATACTCTTTGTCAAATCTAACAGTGCATTTATAGATAGTGCCGTCGCTTCCCAGAATAAAGGAATTCCGGTCAGCAGCATAGCATATTGGATTACCCATGAGACTGAAGGTATCGGTCTGACTCAGTTTCACCCCGCTGTTCAACAGCACTGTGTATACCGTGTCCAGAGACTCCGCCAGTTCGTCTTTCATGCCCTGAACCCGCTCTCCGCCCCAATCGCCTGCCAGACGAAAGAGGAAACTGAAACGCGGATCATTCCCAAATTCAGCAGCCATAAAAGAGCCATACTCCTCTAAGCGGGAAAGCTGTGGCTTAGTGATATTCGTCCGTATAGCAATACTAAGCTGTCGTGCTTTCACCTGATCCCGGATCCCTCTTAGGTTAGCGATAATCCGCTCAAAGGTTGGACCGCCGCCAGCAAGCGTACGGGTCTGGTTATGATTTTCAGACATACCATCCAGCGTAATCTGATAGTGTGCAACCTTGCAGCGCAGCATACGCTCCATCATAGGGGCATCCAGCAGATAGCCATTGGTGGTCATGTGCGCGGTATAAGGCTTCCGCCCCTGAACACAGATGTCTATGACTTCTGTTGAGATGCGCTCAATTTCTTTGGCTGCAAGCAGAGGTTCACCGCCAAACCAGCCCATTGATACGCCAGTATAGTTCCGCAGGTTCTTCCGTATATACTTTATAAACGCATTGATAACATCATCGCTTATGTTGCCCCGCTTGAATTCCTCATAACAGTAAGAACACCGAAAATTACACTGCTCAGACGCAAGAATGATTGGACTAAGGATGCTACTGTATCTTCTGGCAGTATACTGGACATCTGCCGCCAATTCTTCATGACAGGCATCATCAACAAAGAACCCATCCTCAGCAAGGCTGGCGAAGAGCGGGCCCTCAGGGGTTTTACCCTGCTCAAGCGCCCGCTGAATGTTTGTGAGCTCCAGCGGATTCATAATTCGCCCAATCGTGTTGGTCAAATGATTGTAGATCAGAGTGTGGTCCCCCTGTGGCAGGCAGTGGTTATACATTGATTCCTTCAACCGTTTCATCCTCCATTCTTCTTGTTTCTATATATACTAGGGTTCCAAGTTCCCTTTTTGCTTTATTCGTGTTTAAAGAAAGTAGTCAAAGCAAAAGTTTGTATGGTTCGTCCTGTTAGTGTTGTTCGTGTTTATCCTTATCCACCGCACTTCGCTTTTTGTTTTATAGCGTATAAGGCGGCGTCCACCGTTCCCTTTGAAATACCCAGGACTTCGGCGACTTGCTGGTTGCTGGCATTGTGGTTGATACTAGCAAGCTGGTTCTTGAGGAGGGTGTGGCGTAACCGCGCCTTGTCCGTACGTTCCAAGAGAATCTCACACTGGACTGAGTTTTTAGGAAGCGCCTCAAGCTGTTTCCTATAGGTAACATAGTGGTAGTATTGGCGATACATCAACTCCCGCTGTTGATAAATCTTATCATCGCTTTTGTTCCGCAGCTTGCGTATCTTATCAAGTAGACCATATAGTTTCCTGACGCTCATGCCTAACGCCGGAGCAGCGCGAGCAACAAAATCTTCAGATACGAGGTAGTATGACTTCAGCAGCAAAATGAGCGCCTGCTGAGGATTCTTCACTGGCTTGAAGCTGTCCTCTGCTTTCACAAGTATCTGTTCGATTGCCTCCGCTTCCTCAGCCCGTGCTTCCCAGTAGGCGCTTTCGATAACGCGGCGCTTTGCTTTTAATGAGCAATACTCCTTTAAGCATAAGCGGACCTGAGAGTAAATATAGGCATCAAAGGAAGAGCCAACATCATTATAAGCGTCAATGGCACGCTTCAACCGGGGATAGAACCAACAGAGATAGTCGCTAAAAGCATCCCTATCAGACTTAAATAGACTAAACTGCTGATAATCGTTAAGGATGACCTGAAAAATACCGCTCTCAAAGTCTTTACGGGTAAGAAGCCCTTGTATATATCGGTTCCGCAAATTTCTCAAAGGCAGGGAAGACCTTAGATTTTTCGGCAAGACCTCTGAACATTTCATACATAGCCTCCTCTCAGATTTCCTTCCGGTACACCAGGGGAAAACTTAACCCATACACAATCCCAGCCAGCACAAGGCATATTGGTATTTCCAAAAACAGATTCGGCTGGAACACAAAGCTCTGGAAAAACCATTCCAGAGCCGAATTAAGCGGCGCAAACTGTAGACACACTATGATAAATGCCAGCAAAATGCCATCAAAAAGCCAGCAGTGCCATGAACCTCGGAGCAAGCTGTGTATCAAACTCAGTGTATGGATCACAACAGATGATAAAAACAAAAAGGCGAACTGTTGCAGTACGGAGCCAAGCGGTCCATGCGTGTTCCATTCAGACCTCTCGATCACATTAAAGACCTTTGTGTTTGTATCCTCCCAAACACGGTCATAAGTATAGCAGATGGTCAAGTTGGCAAGCGCAACAAAGCAGGCAAGGATGATGTAGGTCAACAGAGCGCTTTTGAAAAAATCACCGCGCTTGCCTCCCAGATTTATCAGCTTGTGGAAATTATCTATAGGAATACCTATCGCGCTAAGGAAAACGAGCAGGTACAAGACGTACCCTATGCTTGCTCTGGAACTCGAACCGGTACCTTCAATTATATAGGATATCTCCTGTATCAGAAACAGCAGAAAAAATATACCGGTAATGATATGAGTCCGTCCGCTACTGAGGATATTCAGTTTTACAATGGCGAGTAGTTTTTTATTCATGATTGTCCTCCAACAAGTGCAACAAAAAAATCCTGCAAGGATAGCCGTTTCAGCGTAACTCCATCGGGCGCTTCTACCCGCTTGTCATAAATACGCGCTGACAGTATGGGACCAGTCGTGGTTTTCTCAATGCAGTTCAATGTTTCCACCAGAGGCAGCAGCGCGTCCTGCGGCCCAGTCAGGGTATAGGCGTGTTCGTCAATTTCCACGATATCCGTTTGCAGGCGTATCTTCCCTTTGTCAAGCACGATGAGTTTTTCCGTTACCTGGGCGATCTCATCAACGAGATGGGTTGAAATGATGATGATCCGCTCCTGCACCGTGTAACTTTCATACAAAAGCGTGTTGAACTGCTCACGCATAACCGGATCAAAGCCCAGTACCGGCTCGTCAAGGAGCAGCACCGGTGCTTTACTTGCAAGGGACAGTATCGCCGTTACCATACTTTTCATGCCCAGGGAGAGCTGTTTATACGTTTCCCTTTGATCCAGCTCAAAGGTCTGCGCCATGCGCCGTGCGAAATCCACATCAAACGCTTCCTGTACCTTATGCGCCGCATCAATCAGATCAGGAACACGCATATTAAACTGCTCCGTGC
>JAITIX010000083.1 GCA_031279205.1 Treponema sp.
TCAACTAGCAGAGGGTCTTGCACCGGCTCTTTGCTGATAAGAACCGCTGGCTGGCTGAATAGCACATAGATGACCACGCTGACCAGCGACGACAGAACGACGATGATCAGCGCAATAATGGCAATGTTCTTTATCTGACGGCTCGAATTCTTTGACAGGGCAAAGTAGATGATGAGCAACAATAAACCTATGGATAAAATGAGCGCTCCCAGTAACATCTATCTGCCGTGGCAATACTTGTACTTCTTACCAGAGCCACAGGGACAGGGGTCGTTGCGTCCCACCTTGGGTATGGAACGTACCACGGTAACATTTTGAGGCTGCTGAGAATGTGACCCGGCTGTTGAGGCGTTTTGCTTGCCCGCGCCCGCAAAAGCGCCTACACTGCCATGGCTCGCGGCCTGTGTGGTCGCCACGGAACGTGCGCGTAACGCGGCCTCCCGTTCACGGTCTTCGGCAAGCTGTATCCGCACAAGGTGAAGCCGCGACGCGATCTCTTCCCGAATCTGGTCGATCATCTTGTCAAAAATCTGGAAGCCCTCAACCTTGTACTCAGTAAGCGGGTTCTTCTGCGCGTAACTGCGGAGGTATACTGCCTCACGTAGGGCTTCCATATTCTCAAGGTGATCAAGCCATTTGCGGTCAACCGCCTGAAGGTACTGCATCCGTATAAACATATTGAGATTAGCTTCGCCCACGAGCGCGACTTTTTGGGCAATATCCTTTTCCAAGTCAGCGATAAAATGCTGCTGAAGAAGATCGATGTTCTGCTCCTTACCCAGATTTTCAATCAAAGGGGTATAGCCGAATTTGGTCTTGAGCAGCTCAAGCAGCGTCTTAAGCGCAGCGGATGGATCACGGCGTTGGGTGTCGCGGAACGCGCCAATGGCCGCAACAACCATGTCGCGTGTGGCGTCATTCACCCGCTGAACAAGGTTTGCGTCGGAAAGAATGGCATCACGTTGTTCATAGATGAATTTCCGCTGTTGATTAAGTACATCATCATACTCAAGCAGGTGTTTACGAATCTCGAAGTTACGCTCCTCCACCTTTTTCTGCGCCCGCTCGATGCTCTTGTTCAGCCACGGGTGATAGATAGGCTCACCCGGAGTCATACCAATCTTAGTCATGAGGCTCTTGATGTTATCGCCGCCAAAGAGACGCATAAGGTCATCATCCATTGAAATGAAGAATTTTGAGCGACCATGATCGCCCTGTCTGCCGGAGCGTCCACGGAGCTGGTTATCGATACGCCGGCTCTCATGGCGCTCGGTGCCAATCACATAAAGCCCGCCCAGGCGTTTTACTTCCTCATAATCAGCCTTCCACTTTTCATACTCGTCGCGGAATATCTCGGCGTATCTTTCAGGACTTGCCTCAGTGCCGGCGCGTTTTCTGGCGCGATGCTCAGGGTTGCCGCCGAGCTTGATGTCCGTGCCGCGCCCCGCCATGTTCGTGGCGATGGTTACCGCGCCTTTGGAACCAGCTTCAGCGATGATGAGTGCTTCGCGGGCGTGGTTTTTTGCGTTCAGTACCTCGTGCCGCACACCCCGCCGCGTAAGCAATGCTGAGATAAGCTCGGACTTCTCGATGGACACCGTACCAACGAGAATCGGCTGTCCCTGCTTATGCGCTGTCGCAATCTCATCACAAAGCGCGTTCCACTTTTCCTTTTCGTTAAGGTAAACTGTGTCATCCTCATCGTTACGCGCCACTGGCAGGTTTGTGGGAACGACTACCACTTCGAGCTTGTAAATCTTGGTAAATTCCACTGCCTCAGTATCAGCGGTTCCAGTCATGCCGGAAATTTTAGTGTAGAGCCTGAAGTAGTTCTGGAAGGTGATGGTTGCCAGCGTGCGGTTACGCTGGGCAATGCGTATCTTTTCCTTAGCCTCGATTGCCTGATGCAGGCCATCTGAGTAACGGCGTCCATGCAGGATGCGTCCGGTGAACTCGTCTACGATCTGCACCTGGCCGTCCTGCACCACATAATCCACATCAATATGGAAGAGTTTATGCGCCCGCAGAGCTTGGGTGAAGTAATGGAGGTACTCGAAGTTCTCCTCGTCAACAATGGACCCTTTGATGAGATTACGCTTTTGGAGAATCTGTTCGAGCTTGGCCATGCCATCGTTGGTGAAGGAGATGTTCTTATTCTTCTCATTGAGCTTATAGTCTCCGATAACCGCTTCGCCTTGGGTCTCGTCAGGATACTCGCCGTCTGCCTTTTTCTGTACTTCTTGGAGCGAACCGAGGAGCCGGTCAACCTCGGCGAACTTGAAGGTATCATCCTCTGCCGCGCCGCTTATGATGAGCGGGGTTCGCGCCTCATCAATGAGGATCGAGTCGATCTCATCGACGATACAGAAGTTATGTCCCCGCTGAACCCGGGTTTGGAGGTCTCGGCACATATTGTCGCGCAGATAGTCAAAGCCGAACTCGTTGTTCGTGCCGTAGGTTATATCGCAGGCGTAGTTTTCCTTGCGTCGTGCGTTATCCATATCCGACAGAATCGTCCCGACGCTTAGGCCTAAGGCGCTAAAAATAGGCCGCATCCAGTCTGCGTCCCGTTCAGCCAGGTAATCGTTCACCGTAACCACATGGATACCTTCGCCGGGAATGGCGTTGAGGTAGGCTGCAGCCACGCTCATAAGTGTTTTGCCCTCGCCGGTTTTCAATTCCGCGATTTTGCCCTGGTGAAGCACAATGGAACCCAGTACCTGCACATCGTAAGGCCGTTCACCGAGGTTTCGCCGCGCCGCCTCCCGCGCCAGAGCAAAGGCTTCGGGCAATAAGTCATTCAGACTCTCGCCCTTTGCGTAACGTTCCCGAAATTGGGCGGTTACGCCAGGGAATTCCTCTGTCGGAAGCGCGGCTGCCCAGGCTTCCTTTTCATTAACCGCGTGTAATATAGGTAAGAGCGCCTTGAGGTCTCGTTCATGCTGAGACCCAAACAGGGCTTTCATTAAATTATTAAACATAGGGCTATCTTAACAAAAGAATTCAGGGGACACAATTACCTAGTAGTGCCAGACGTGAGTTCGACACACGCGGTGTCAGAGAGACGCACGCGGTGTCGAGCGGCACTGGTGTCCCAATAGTGTGAGACACAATTACAGCAGCACAAGACTTTTTTTGATAGTGGTCAAAGCAAACACGCAATATGGATTCATATAACAAGTATCAACAACCGTGGAGGTATTTAATGAACAATCTCAATTCAATTTTGATCGAAGGTAATCTGGTGCGGGACCCTCTTCTGCGAACCACATCAAAAGGAACCTCACTCTGCACTTTTAGCCTCGCGTCTAACCGCTACTACAAGCAGGACTCAGGGCTGGAAAAGGAAGTCGGCTTCTTTGACGTGGAAGCCTGGTCCAAGCTCGCGGAAAACTGCTACAATCTCGGACACAAGGGCCGGGGCGTGCGGGTTGTAGGCCGACTTAAACAGGACCGGTGGAATGGAACCGACGGAAAGGCGCATTCCCGTGTTAGCATTGTCGCAGAGCATGTGGAATTCCGCCCTGAATTCAAGAAAGAAGAAGCTCCGCCGCCGCCCCTGCAAGAGGTTAATACCCCGCAAGAGAACGAATACGAGGCCGTGAGCTTCTGAGGAACCGTGCGCCTGCGTGTTTCCTAAGTATTTGATTCGCGGCGCGCTTCTTCCTGCTGATAAAAGCCGTCTTTCCAGTTAAAGCGGTTTGTACGCGGCAGGGGAAGCGCGTTTTTTGTCGCGTTACTCACGTCTTTATAGTTAATCTTTTTCAACGGTGGGCCGGAAAAGTCCTGTATAAAATGACTGAACCCCGCTTCCATCAGAAATGGAATCTTATTAACGATAGAAAATGCCTGTTCTGGAATGACTAGAGAACCGGTATCATTCTCGACCAGGTTAAAGCGCTCGTCATGGCTGTCGGTGAATGCGCTGAACTCATACATGCGGTTCACGGCGGCGCGTATACGGAAAAGCGCGGGATAGGCAAAGACGGTGATGAAGGTAAGGGCGCGACAATATGGGTCTACGGTTTTCTCAAGGTTCTGCCGGTTGTTCTCAAGCGGAGAAATAAAGTGCCGGAGACCTAGACTTGCGATAAACGAAACCGCGTAACGGTTGAAAGTATAGAGGTACGGGCCAGCAATGAGCGAAACGTCGCTAAGGCCACGAAAGAGTGAAACCTGCCCCAGGTTATTCACCACAAACTGGCGAAAACCCCGTTCCACCAGTGCCGGCATCTCCTCCGCGACAATCGCGGAAAGCGCCTCTGGGAAGTAAGGATCGAGCGTCAGTATGAGTTCACCCTGCTTAAAAGGCAATGGCGGCTTCTTATCGGCAAGCAGGTAGGCGGCGGTTTTGCGGGTATAGGCAAGGAACACCTTCACCGGACGCGATGACTGGACAATGTAGAGGTCTTCGATACGGGAAACCGCCGCGTAGACGCCTTGGGGAAAACGCTTGGCATCAGCCTTGTCCACTGGCAAGAGCTTGACCTGCGGCGCGTGTTCATGTCCCGGAACGCGACGGAAAGCGTCAAGCTGGCGCGGAAGCACTGGCGCGTAACGCCGGCTCAAGGCCCGCGTCTGGATGAGGTAAACCATATCGCCCTTGTCAAACCCGTCCGGGATGGACACCCAGACGCCGGCCTCGTCCCGTTCAACGCTTCGCGCCTTGTACGACTGGCGGTCAGAATCATCAGCGCGGTGCAGCCGTATCGAATCACCTGCGCGCAGCCCGGTTTCACCATGCGCCAGCAGACCCAGTCGCGCGCCGAACGGCCCACGCGTCTTGAGCAAATGCCCCAACGGGATACCTGTGCCGCCACTTTGTTCAGCCCTGAGCCAGTCCATAGTGTCGTTTCCATCAAAGTAAAAAAACGTCTTTGTTCGTGCAAAATCGCCGCGCAGTATCTTCTGCCCTTCGGCTATGGCGGACTCGCGATTGCCGTTAAGCGCATCTATGACCCGCCGGTATGCGCTCACCACCGCGCCAACATAGTCGGCGCTCTTCATGCGACCCTCGATTTTCACCGCGTTGACACCAGCATCCGTAAGTTCAGGCAATCTTTCAAGAAGCTGTAAGTCAGACGGGCTGAAATAATAGCCGCCTTCCTCAACCCCAAACGCGCGGTAGTAGCGCCGGCAGGCTTGGGTACACATACCCCGATTGGCCGACTTCCCACCCAGAAAACTGGAGAACAAGCACAGACCCGATGCGCTTACACACAAAGCTCCGTGAACAAAGACCTCCAGTTCCATGTTGGTATTAGCGCGAACCATCTTAATCTCGTCCAGACTGAGTTCCCGCGCCAGCACCACCCGCGAAACGCCGTAACGCGAAAGCGCGTTTGCGCCCCGCGCCGAGGCAATGTTCATCTGTGTTGAAGCGTGCGCCCTGAGCGTGGGGAACTGTTCGTGGATCATGGCAAGCACACCAAAGTCCTGAACAATGATGCCGTCCGGCCCCACTGATGCGAGATACTTGAGAAGCTGATACATACGATCCGCCTCCCGCTGCTCAAACACCGTGTTCACGGTAACATACACTTTGCGTCTCATACGGTGCAGCGTGCGGAGCGCCCCTTCAAACTGGGAATACGCAAAGTTCGCGCTTCTCAGCCGCGCATTGAAGCTTTTCAGCCCCAGATACACCGCGTCAGCCCCTTCTCCGATAGCTGCGTCAAGCGCCTCCGGCGAACCAGCCGGAGCAAGCAGTTCAATTGTTTGTTTTGTCATCACAGGATACTCTTATTTTAAGAATCTGCTGTCAATCACACGCTTTTGTTTTAGTGCCAGACACTACATTGATTGGAGTGCCAGACACCGAACGAACCGAACGTGCCGACTAAAGCGAGAGAGCATCCCAGAGCCTTATCTTAGCTATGAGACCTTCAAGAAAACTTAAGGACGGAGCTATCTATCACGTTACCTCGGAAATTAACCGCTACGA
>JAITIX010000085.1 GCA_031279205.1 Treponema sp.
TGCGCCGCTTGCTCTTTCGCTGCCGCTAAGTCTTTCGTTGCCTGAGCCTTTGCTGCCGCAAGCGCCGCAGCTTGGTCCTTCACCGCTTGCTCTTTCGCTGCCACTAAGTCTTTCGTTGCCTGAGCCTGCGCCGCTGCAAGTGCTGCCGCTTGGTCCTGCGCCGCTTGCTCTTTCGCTGCCGCTAAGTCTTTCGTTGCCTGAGCCTTTGCTGCCGCAAGCGCCGCAGCTTGGTCCTTCACCGCTTGCTCTTTCGCCGCCGCTAAGTCTTTCGTTGCCTGAGCCTTTGCTGCCGCAAGCGCTGCCGCTTGGTCCTTCACCGCTTGCTCTTTCGCCGCCGCTAAGTCTTTCGCCGCCAGATCGCGTGCTGCGGCAAGCGCCGCTTCCAATTCACGCTTCGCGTCCTCAAGTACCGCCTGGTCTTTCGCCGCCAGATCGCGTGCTGCGGCAAGCGCCGCTTCGCGGTCTTTCACTGCCTGAGCCTGCGCCGCCGCTTGGTCCTGCGCCGCTTGATCATGTGCTGCGGCAAGCGCCGCTTCGCGGTCTTTCACTGCCTGAGCCTGCGTCGCCGCTTGGTCCTGCGCCGCTTGATCACGTGCTGCGGCAAGCGCCGCTTCGCGGTCTTTCGTTGCCTGAGCCTGCGCCGCCACAAACCCTTCATCACGCGCCGCAGCTAAATCCGCTTCAGACGTTGATGCACACCCTGCAAACACTGTAGAAATAATCACCGCCACACAGAGCGGGAAAAAACGGAAAGATACCGCCGTTTTATAAAGTATCTCCGTAAAACTATAAGCTTTAGTTCGAGGATCTAATAGATTCTTCCATAAAACACTTTTCCAATAACTATTCACCATTTTTCTCGACATAAATAACTCCCTCTTTCATAAACAAAAAATAGAACCTCGTTATTATTATAATAAAAAAAATAGGGTACGTCAAGCTGTAATCTCAAGCCGGTGCGTAAGCATAGAGCAAGGTCGCACGGCTCATCGCACTTTTCATTTAATTGAATTTACACGCCATTATTTAGAGAAAAGAGCTTAAAAAATGTACCTAAAATGGTCTTTCTGATACTTAATTTAGACGCGGCGGCTGATTTTGTTGTCTAGTTTTACTGGCCGTCGCGTGGTATTGGAACTTAGCGCAGCCGCTTCAACATTGCCTTGAGGTAAAAACCCGTGTACGACTTCGCGTACTTCGCCACCTGTTCAGGCGTACCACTTACAATGATATTGCCACCACGGTCGCCACCTTCGGGTCCAAGGTCAATGAGATGGTCAGCTTGTAAAAGTACATCAAGATTGTGTTCGATCATGGCGACTGTGTTACCCTGGTCCACGAGGCGCTGTATAACCGACATGAGCTGCTTCACATCAGCAAAGTGAAGGCCGGTGGTAGGCTCGTCTAATATATAGAAGGTTTTGCCAGTGGAACGGCGCGAAAGCTCCAGCGCCAGCTTCACACGCTGGGCTTCGCCGCCTGATAGCGTGAGTGCGGACTGGCCGAGCTTGACATAGCCGAGACCCACGGACAACAGGGTATCCATCTTGCGGGCAATGTGCGGAATGTAGACGAAGAACTCAGCGGCTTCCTCAATGGTCATATCAAGAACGTCGGCAATGTTCTTTCCTTTATACCTTATCTCAAGGGTCTCATGGTTAAAGCGCTTGCCATGACATACATCGCAATCAATGTACACATCAGGCAAAAAGTTCATCTCGATCTTTATAGTGCCGTCGCCCTGACAATGCTCGCAACGCCCTCCCTTCACATTAAACGAGAACCGTCCGGGCTTGTATCCCCGCGCCTTGGACTCAGGCAGGCTCGAAAAAAGATCGCGTATGCCGTTGAAAACGCCAACATACGTGGCAGGGTTGGAACGCGGGGTCCGTCCTATCGGACTTTGGTCAATGTCAATCACTTTGTCGATGTTCTCAACGCCGTCAATGCTCTGGTACGCACCTTCGGTACGGGTGGAACGGTTGATGCGGTTCGCAAGCACCGGGTATAGCACATCAGACAACAGCGTCGATTTGCCAGAGCCAGAGACGCCGGTAATGCAGGTAAAGATTCCCAGAGGAATCTCAACGTCGATATGTTTGAGGTTATGCTCGCTCACCCCTTTCAGCCGGATGAACTTACCATTCCCCACCCGCCGCTCTTTAGGTATCTCCATTTTGAGCGTACCAGCAAGATATTGACCGGTCAGGCTGGCTTTTACCTTCATCACCTGCGCCGGAGTCCCCTGCGCCACCACCGAACCGCCATGAACACCCGCGCCAGGCCCCATGTCTACAATGTAGTCGGCGGTACGAAGAGTCTGCTCGTCATGCTCAACAACGATGAGCGTATTACCCAGATTGCGCAGGAAGATGAGGGTGTCAATAAGCCGCTGGTTGTCCCGCTGGTGCAGACCAATGCTCGGCTCGTCGAGGATGTAGAGTACGCCAACCAAACTGGAACCAATCTGTGTCGCCAGTCGTATGCGCTGGGCTTCGCCGCCAGAAAGCGTCGCCGCCTTGCGTTCCAGTGTCAGATACTCAAGACCCACGTTCTTCATAAAACCAAGACGCGCGTTAATCTCTTTCAATATCTGTCCCGCAATCTTTTTCTCACTCTCCCCGAACTTCACCTTCTTAAAAAAATCAATGGACTCATTGACCGACAGGCTCGACAGTTCCCAGATATTGCGGGCTGGCGTTCCCTCGCCGCCTATCGTTACCGCCAGCACCTCTGGCTTGAGCCGCCTTCCATGACAATCCTCGCAAGGCTTCTGACTCATAAACTTCTCCAGCCATTCCTTGATGCCTGGAGACTGGGTTTCCATGTAGCGCCGCTTCAAGTCTTCAAGCACGCCGGGGAAGCGCGAGTTGTAATCAAAGTGGCTCGTGCCTTCGCGGTTCTTGTAGTGAATCTCAATATCCTCCTTACTACCGTAGAGAATCGCATCAAGCGCCTTTTTTGGCAGGTCCTTGAATGGCGTATCTAGGCTGAACCGGTAATGCTCCGCCAGCGCCTCGAAGCGGCTCCGATACCACGCCGACTCAGGGTTATAAGGAACGCACCCACCCTCATTAAAGGACAAATCGTAGTTGGGAATCACCAGATCAGGGTCAAACTCCATCTTAATACCAAGACCAGAACAGGATGGACAGGCTCCAAAGGGGTTATTGAAGGAGAACAAACGCGGCTGTAACTCCGGCACGGAGATGCCGCAGTCAGGACAGGCGCTCTTCTGGGACACAAAGTATTCGGCGGTTTTGTCATCCTTGCTCTGCGCGAGTATGAGCATGACGCCATCAGCGGTTTGCAGGGCAGTCTCCACCGATTCCGCCAGCCGGGAGCGTATATCCCGACCCACAACCAGCCGGTCAACGACGATTTCAATCGTATGCTTCTTCTGTTTATCCAGTTTGATATCGTCGTCAAGGCTCACCGGCACGCCGTCGATCCGTGCGCGGACAAAGCCCGCCTTTCGCGCATCCTCAATAATCTTCTGATGCTCGCCCTTCTTGCCACGAATCACCGGTGCCAGCAGTTGCACACGATCTCCGTTACCCATCGCCAGTATAGTCTCAATGATGGAATCCACCGACTGTTCCTTAATCTCCCGCCCACACTGAGGGCAGTGTGGCGTACCGATACGGGCAAAGAGCAGCCGGTAGTAATCGTATATCTCGGTAACAGTGCCAACGGTTGAGCGCGGATTACGGTGCGTGGTCTTCTGTTCGATGGAGATCGCGGGCGACAATCCCTCAATATAGTCCAGGTCTGGCTTATCCATGCGCCCCAGAAACTGGCGGGCATACGCCGACAGACTCTCGACGTAGCGCCGCTGCCCCTCGGCAAAGATGGTGTCAAAAACAAGAGAACTCTTCCCCGACCCTGATAATCCTGATACAACGATGAGCTTATCCCTCGGCAACTCCAAATCGATGTTTTTAAGATTATGCTCACGCGCGCCTTTAATAATAAGTTTGTCCATAGCCAGCCAGCATAGCAAGGACGCAAAACCAGCGCAAGGATCATCACTTTACAGGCAGTGGCTTACTGACGCGGTACATTAACCCGCACCCAGCTTAGGCGGACGCATCCCCCCGAACCTCGACGGACACCTTCCGGACCTCGGTTTAGACTGAAAAAGCGTCTCCATCGGCGTTCAAGGAATGTTCACCGACGTTCAAGGCGTGTTCGTTTGACAGTGGTAAATGCTGGCGACTTGGGGCTGTTCCGGCAAAGGACACAAGTTCTTCTCAGGAGCAATCGGACGGCGTGGCATTAAAGCTCAGGGAGGTGGGGCGCAGGCGTTCCGAATAGGCAGCGAGTTCCAGCGCGCCGGCTGACGCGCCAGCTTTGATGAGTAATAAGGCTCTGCCACCATAGAGGTGAACCTTTGGCAGGGTGTAGCCGAGGCGGGCGTTGAGGTCTGGGGAACTTACGCCCAGAATTACGCCATCGCCGCTAAGGGCGAACTCAACAAGCGCGTCTTCGGTGGGGCAGAGAGCGCCGGCATTGTCAATGGCGCGAACTTCAATATGAGCAATATCGCCGGCGTCAAGGCGCGTCGTGTCGGGCGTCAGCAGGATGTCACGAGCGGGACCGGCGGTTCTCAGCGTGTGGGTACAGACTGGAGCGCCGTTTTGGTAAGCAATGGTTTCTATTTTACCCTCGGCGTATTCAAATACCCACTCAATGATATTGTTCTCAAAGTCTGATGGGCGTCTGCATCCCATCAACTTACCGTTAATCAGCAGCTCCACTTCGTCGCAATTGGTGTAGATAGCAGCTTTCACCATTTCACGCCTGAAATGCTCAAAGTTAAGGTGGGAGGCGGTTTTGGGGAACGACCAGCGTCCACGGACATAGTTGGGTTTGAGGCTATTGTCGTAAAAGGTGAGATAGACCATTGGCTCGGCTGACCAGAGGCTTTTGCGGTAATAAGCATTGGGCTTCAGGAAGCCGCAGATGTCAAGGATCGATCCTGCCCAGCCTTTTGCCGGATAGAAGCTTTCGCCCAGGTAATCAATGCCGGCCCAGATGAATTGACCAAGCACGTTATCATTCTCAAGTACATAACGCCATGAATTTTTGGTAACCACATCCTCAAAGTTAGACGCGGAAGAGGTGTAGTATTCGTAGCTCTCGGTACCGAGTATGGGCTTATTGATAGCAGCGGAATAGTCCTGATACAGGGCTTCGTGGTAGTTAAGGCCAAGCACGTCAATGTCTTTGGCAAGGCTTTTGGTGCGCTCTACCAGTACAGCAAGCGGCGCTCCCACCAAACTGCGGGGGACAGCGTGAGGCGCGAGAGCGCAGGTTACGGGGCGCTCGTCCAGGGCGCGAACCCGGCTGGCTAGCATTTTTTGAAGTTGCAGCATAGGGTCTTCGCCCTGGTTATGAATCTCGTTGCCGACGCTCCACAGGAAGACCGACGGGTGATTGCGGTCGCGCATGATGAAGTCATCCAGATCGTTCTGCCAGTCTGCATCGAAATGCGCTTCATAATAGCCGCTCTTCCATTTGTCGAAACATTCATCGATCACATAAAAGCCCAATTCGTCACAGAGATCGAGGAACTCTTCAGCGGGTGGGTTATGACTGGTACGAATCGCGTTACACCCGATGCTTTTCAGGACGAGTAACCTTCGTCGCCATGCCGCATCGTAGTACGCGCTCCCCAGCAGGCCGCAGTCGTGGTGCAGACACACGCCCTTGAGCAACACTGGCTCGCCGTTTACTTGCATCCGCTGATGCGGGGTGATTACAATCTCGCGTATGCCAAAGGGAATGAAGATGGCGGTGTCAGAGTGGGTGGTGTCTGGCGCTGTTAGCATAGTGGCGTGGACGGTGTCAGACACCGGCTCTGGCGCTGTGGCGCGGGCAGTGTCAGAGATAGCGGTGTCTGGCACCGGCTCCAGCCATACCTCAGCGCAGTATAGATTTGGCGCGTCGGCGCTCCAGAGGAGCGGCTTCTGAATCGCAAGCTCCAGCCGTACTAAGGTTTCAAGGTCTGAGACCGCGTTGAAAGGTGCGGCAGCCTCAGCCACAGGCACGTTGTCAGCGCCGTATACACGAACCCGCGCCGTGCCTTGGTTGGTGGCACCGTGCTTGATAATGGCCGTGTCCACCATTACCCGCGTGGCCTTGTCCACAAGCTTAGTCGTAACGTGGACACCCCAAGTCTTGATACGCAGACGAGGCGCGAGCCGCAGGTACACATTCCGGTACAGGCCGGAACCGGAATACCAGCGGTCGGGCGCTTCACAGCCGTTGTCGAGCCTAAGCGCGACAATGTTCTCACCGGCTTTCACAAAGCCGGTTATGTCAAGCTCGAAGCTGGAGTAGCCATAAGCCCGTCCGCCCACTTTCCTTCCATTAATATAGACCACGCTGTTCCGGTACGCACCGCCGAAGTACAAAAGCGCCTCATTATCGCCTAAGTCTTCCATGTAAAAAGCCTTGCGATACCAGCAGACGCCTTCCCACGCGAAGTAGCCCTGCATACTCTGCGGCGTGTAGCCCTCAGCGCCACGCTTGAATGGCTGGCTAATCACCCAGTCGTGCGGTAGGTCAACGCACTTCCACGTGCGGTCGTTGTAATCCACTGATTCGGCGTGGGCAGGATCGCCCAGCAGGAACTTCCAATCCCTGTTAAAAGGTATGGCGTTAGGGTCATTCATCTTTTTTCCTTTCAGCTTTGTTTGGACGCAGTACAGCTTCCTTTGACTTAACTTTTATTGCAATATACAAATTATGAAAGATTAGGTATAAACTTTAGATAAGGAGTGAACATGGCTGACGAAGAAGCATCTTTTCTGCCGGAGATTCAGTATCTTGTGTTTCGTGAGTGTACCCCAGAGTGGCGTTTGAAGCCTCATGAGTCCTCTTGTTATGACATGACCTACCTCATCGACGGCGCAGCCCGCTATACGATTGACGGAGTTCACCACGAGGTGAGCGCGGGCGACCTTGTCTGTTTGCGTGAAGGTATGCGGAAAGAAGCCCGCACCTATCCGGGAC
Source organism: Treponema sp. (assembly GCA_031279205.1). Classification (GTDB taxonomy): domain Bacteria; phylum Spirochaetota; class Spirochaetia; order Treponematales; family Breznakiellaceae; genus JAIRMT01. Next base: position 7,021 of record JAITIX010000085.1, read on the forward strand.
GGCTCATGCGCTGTTTCTCCGTCAACTTTCTGGCGATAAATCGGAACGGCGAATCAGTATATCCTCCATTTCCCGATGTGAGCCGTGTTGACGTTAAGGATGACATTGTCAAGCTCTTTCAGGAACTGGTGTATACCTGGTTTGATCAGCAAGCGGGTTATACCATTAAGAGTCAGGGACTGTTACTGTTAATCCTGCACCGATTTTTTGAACTAACGGTGTATAAAATTGACTCGATGGTTGGCGATTGCCGTATCAAGATGGCGATTCGGTATATTACCCAGCACTTTACTGAACGCCTGACTGTTAAGAAGTTGGCTGAACTGGTGAACCTTAACGTGGCGTACTTTGGTGCGCTGTTCAAACGCGAGACTGGTATTAGTGTGAGCCGTTATGTAGCGAAGCTTCGCGTCCGTAACGCCGAGAACATGCTGAGGAGCGGTGCGTACCGCGTGGCTGAAGTAGCGGACTACTGTGGGTATAGTGATATATTTCATTTTTACAAGCAGTTCAAGGCAATCGTAGGTGTTCCTCCGTCACGCTGTATCCCTATTTCCACATCATGTGGGTATAGATACGCGAGAAACTGATATGTTACACTCAGCTATGATTATTCGTGAACAACTAAGAGATCTTGCCTCACAGCGAATTCTTATCCTTGACGGGGCAATGGGTTCCATACTTCAGCGCCATGCGCTTACCGAGGCTGAGTTCCGGGGCGAGCGTTTTGCCGCTCACACTAGCAAACTTCTTGGCTGTAATGATGTTCTCTGTCTGAGTAAGCCAACGCTGGTGTCAGACATTCATGAAGCGTACCTCAAAGCCGGCGTGGATATCATTGAGACATGTAGTTTTAACGCGAATGCTGTGTCCCTTGCTGGCTTTGGCATTGCCGAGTGCGCGTATGAGATCAGTTTTGCGGCGGCGTCTCTTGCTCGAAAGGCGGCGGACGCATGGTCAACGCCGGAGAAGCCGCGTTTCGTGGCCGGAAGCATGGGACCAACGGCAAAGTGCGCCGGCATCCCCTCAGACTTCACCGATCCCGCCCAGCGCGCTATTACCTGGGACGATCTATCGGCGGCCTATTACGACAATGCGCGTGGTCTGCTGGACGGCGGCGCAGACCTGCTCCTCGTCGAAACCGTAATCGACAGCGTCAATGCCAAAGCTGCGCTTTACGCGATTGGTCGTCTCCGTGATGAGCGTGGTATTGATATACCCGTGATGGTTTCAGCAAGCATTGCCCATGGTGGACGCATTCTTTCCGGTCAGACGCTGTTGGCATTTTATGTGGCAATGTCCCACGCTGATCCCATAGCAATCGGTATCAACTGTTCTTTTGGCGCGACAACGATGCTGCCTTACCTGCGACAACTGGCCGCTGTTCCGTGTATGGTCATCGCGTATCCCAACGCTGGTATGCCCAATCAGACTGGCGATTACGATGAAACGCCGGCGATCATGGCTGAGGCGGTGGCAGGCTTTATGAGCGAGGGTCTGGTGAACATCGTGGGTGGCTGTTGTGGTTCCACACCAGAACACATCGCTGCCATCGTGGAAAAGGCCACATACTATCGCCCTAGATCCCTACCGAAGCCAAGCTCCGTGTCGCTGCCGCTGTCTGGCCTTGAACCATGCCCCTTTCCTGAGCAAGTGGCCTACGACAACCGTGTTGAAACGCTGGTCGCTGCGGGTGATTACGACGAGGCGGTGGAACTGTTGCGTTCAGCGGTTGAAAATGGTGCGTCGTATATCGCGCTCCGCCTTGATAAGGAACTGCCTGATGCGCCCCTTGCCATGCGGACGCTGGTCAATATGGCGCTCTCCTATCCTGACATTGCCCGTCTGCCCTTTATCATTGGCGGTTCCTGCTGGTCTGTTGTGGAGGCGGCGCTGAAGTGCCTGCCCGGTCGCGGTCTTGTTGATGCCCGCTGGCCCACTGGCGCTGACGCAGCGCTGATACAGCGCTATGGCGAGGTGTATATGACAAATCTATAATATTTTTGTGTTTACTTGACAAAACAGTAGGTAAGGGATATATATTAGGTTATAGTCTCTGTGGAAAAAAGTACACACTATACAGCATGGACTGCGTAGCAAAAATTTGAGCGTTGTTATGTACGGCGCATTAAGGAGGGTGGAGGATGGGTGATAGATACGCAAAGAAGATTTTATGTTTATGTAGGATTCATTTGGGGGGGGGGGGGGGGGGGGGGGGGGGGGGGGGGGGGGGGGGGGGGGGGGGGGGGGGGG
>JAITIX010000008.1 GCA_031279205.1 Treponema sp.
CTGAGGCGTTATCAACACTCAGTGGCTAGTATCGAAATCTCAGTGAGATTTGATCAAGAACTCAGTGAGATTTGATCAAGAACTCAGTGAGATTTGATCAAGAACTCAGTGAGATTTGATCAAGAACTCAGTGAGATTTGATCAAGAACTCTTGAGAGGATTACTTTTGAAGTACAGGGAAGACGGCGGCTTCGTTGTGTTATTAACTCATGGTACGCGCGCTCTTACACTTCGTTGATGGGACTGATGAGACTGTACTCCTGCCGGCTTACTGGGAGTGGCTTGCGTGATTCTGTGGCTCAAGTTTAGTCTTTGGCCAGGGGTTTGTAGCTTGGGCTGATTGTTCAATGAATAAAATTCGTCCACACGCGCGGGCCTAAGTCTGGCTGCGGCGTTATTTTTTTACCGGCATCCAGAACATTGAGGAGCCATGCCATATTTCGTCCAATACACCGCATGGTGTACATTCCTTCGCGGTCTTGCCGTGTTTCTTCCGCGTTTGCGCCGTGAATATTGTTCCAGTAAACGGTCGGCGTGAGTACGGTTCCGGCGAGGGTGAGGTAGTTGCAGAGCTGGTGATACACTGCGATGGCGCCTGAGCGCCGTGTTACGACGAGCGCTGCCGCTGGTTTGTAGAGCAGGTTGAGTCCTGCGAAAAACATCCGGTCTAAGAGGCACTTAAAGCCACCCGCGATACCGCCGTAATACACTGGTGAGGCCAGAATAATGCCGTCAGCCAGCCGTACTTTTTCGATATACTCGTTGACGCCATCGTCTTTTATGGCGCAAAACCTGTCCCTGTGGCACTTTCCACAGCCTATACATCCGTGAATCGCCTTCCCGCCGACGTGAAGCGTTTCCACTTCGACGCTGGCGTTCCCTAGTTCCGCGCAGACCAGCGAAAGTCCGGCGCTGGTTGTACCTTTTTCGTGCGGGCTACCGTTAAACGCTATTACTTTCATACTTACCTCTCCTTAAAACCCTACCACGAGGCCAAACAAACAGCAACAGAAATCTGGAACCACGTCCTTTATCACGGAGACGCCCCACGCGGTGTAGGCGCGCTGAGGAGAGAGGCGCGCTTGTGTGGAGAGGCAGAGGCGTGGTGAAAGGGCGACTGAAAGCCTTCAGCAACTGGTTGAAGGGATTGGCGCATCAGGCGCCATGATTTGTCAGAAGCTCATGCCTAAAGCCAGAGTTTTACGGCGCTTTAGGAGCAAACGCCGCTCCTCATCAGGGAAGGGCGTTTGTATGGGTATGACTTCGTGGATTGAGTTACAGGGTGCTTTGCCGCTGTTCCTGAGTCCGGCGCAGGCGCACACGCTCAATGTCGTAGCTGAACAGTTCGCGCAGGTCATTCAGCCCCAGCGCCATAAGTGCCATACGGTCAATGCCAATGCCCCATGCCGCCACTGGCACATCCACACCCAGCGACGCCGTTACCTCTGGACGGAATATGCCGGAACCGCCCAGCTCAAACCAGCCCAGCACTGGATGCTTGATGTGTACCTCAATCGACGGCTCGGTGAAGGGGAAGTAACCCGGCACGTACTTCACTTCTTTCGCGCCAGCCACTTCAACAGCGAACATTTCAAGGAAACCCAAAAGGGTGCGGAGATTCACTTCCTCACCCAGCACAATACCTTCGGTTTGATAGAAGTCAGAGAGATGGGTAGCGTCCACGCGGTCATAGCGGAAGCAGCGAAGCATACCGAAGTATTTGCCGGGGATTTTGGCATGGGGCAAGGTTTTTGCTGACATCACGGTGCCTTGACTGCGGAGGATGAGGCGGCGGGTGAAGTCGCGATCAAAAGCGTAGTTCCAGCCGCGACTGCCGGTGTTGCCGCCGTTCTGGTGCGCAGCGGCAACGGCGCTGAGCCATGGTTCATCAATGGCACGGGCGTGGGTGGGTTCGGCGATGTGATACACGTCGTGAATGTCCCGCGCTGAGTGGAACTGGGGCATGAAGAGAGCGTCGCTGTTCCAGAACTCGGTTTCCACAAGTGGGCCGTCGAACTCCTCAAAGCCCAGAGACACGAGCTTATCCTTCACGTCCTCAAGGAACTTCGCGTAAGGGTTGGTTCGACCGGGAACGAGTCGCGTTGGCGGCACGTTAACGTTGTATGCACGGAACGTTTTACCCTGCCATGAGCCGTCGGCAAGCATCTCTTGGGTAAGCGCGCCAGTCTCCTCACCGGTAATGCCGGCTTGCTCCAGCGCAACGGCGATGGGGTCTCTGACACCAGTGAAGGCGAAGTACACGATCTCGCGCTCAAGCACACGGAAAGCGGAGGCAGACGCGCCGCGCTTTTTGGCAATGCCGACCATCGCCTTTTTTTCCAGCTCGCTCAGGTCTTGTTCGGCAAGTAAGCCACTGTCAGTAGCAGCGGCTCTGTTCAGCAAGCCGCGAATCGTCGCCAGATAGTCGGCGGCGTCGCCCCGTGCTGGGCGTCCGTTCTCCGAGAGCGCCGATGGAAGCACGAACAGCGCCTCCTTGCGCTCATTTAGCGCCAATACGCCCAGCTTTGACAACGCGCCAAAGGCGCTTCCCACGTCTTTGTTATCCAGCTTAAGTGTTTGGGCGATGTCCGGTAAACGCAGGCTCTGTTTGATACGAACCAGTTCGATGATTCGTTCCTCTGGACTGCCCTGTTCTTTCCATTGCAAACCCAGTGGCGTCAGTTCGTAGAAAACGCGGGTTTCTCGGCGGCTTTCCTGTACAATGCCCTTACTCACCAGCCATGACAACGCCTGATTGCCGTTCCCGCTCTTAAAATTGAGGTCAGCTTCCACCTTTTCAATCGAAAGCTCATCACTCATGCCATAGCGCCGAATGATTTTTACTTCCAGCGGGTGCAAATTTTTGACCATTGTTTGAATATCCATGGCGTCAGCGTAACAAATCGCGCCTCCTTTGAAAAGAGAAGCGCTTTGTGTATACTGTTGCCATGAGTAAGTATTGGAATCAGCGGACGCGGGCTTTGTCGCCCTATATACCTGGGGAACAACCGCGAGAGCGGAAGTTTATCAAACTAAATACCAATGAAAATCCCTATCCGCCTTCGCCGGAGGTCATTGCGGCAATACGGAATGCTGCCAATGATGACCTGTGTCTCTATCCCGACCCTGAGTGTCTTGAACTGCGTACCGCGATTGCCCGGCGCTACGCGCTTACGCCTGAGCAGGTTTTCGTGGGTAACGGCTCGGATGAGATACTGGCATTTGCGTTCGCGGCATTTTTTGAGAATGGCGCTGTTGCCTTACCGGTATTGTTCCCTGATATTACCTACAGCTTCTATCCGGTTTATGCCCGTCTCTGGGGTACACCATTTGAGCTGGTTCCGCTCCGCGACGATTTTTCCCTGAGCATTGATGATTACGACCGTCCCAACGGCGGCGTGGTCATTGCTAATCCCAACGCGCCTACGGGTTGCGTCTTGCGGCTTGAGGATGCGCGCCTGCTCGTTGAACAGCAGACAGTCTATGGTCGGATAGCGCTGTTTGATGAGGCGTACATGGCGTTTGCGTCTGAGCCGGGGTCACTGGTGGGGTACATCAACGAGTACCCGAATCTGCTGACTGTACATACGTTGTCGAAAGCCGCCTCTCTCGCGGGACTGCGGGTGGGTTATGCCATTGCTCACGCGGAACTTATCGAAGGCTTGCGTCGTGTGCGCGATTCGTTTAACTCGTACACCCTTGACCGGCTTGCTCTTGCGGGTGCGACAGCGGCGATACGCCACAGCGCCTATTATGATGACTGCGATCGCCGCATCATTGCCACACGGAAACGGGTATCAACGCAACTGGCGGCGCTTGGTTTTGAGTTTGTGCCTTCCAGTGCGAATTTTATCTTCACGCGCCACCCCGCCATCAAAGGCTCGGCGCTTTTTGAGGCGTTGCGCGAGCGCGGCATACTCACGCGGCGCTGGGACGTCTCCCGCATCGCCGACTACCTGCGCGTCAGCATTGGTACAGACGCTGATATGGACGCCTTCCTTGCTGTCTGCGCCGACATAGCGTGCGTTTAGATTGGTCTTACTATTCAACGTAACTATTCGGTCAATACGGTCGATAGAGACTTTTTGGTGGCGCCAGACACTTTTTCAGGATAGCCGGTCAGTAAGGACACGCTCGTCGGCGCTTAGTTGTATCGAAAGTGCGCCAGCTTCTGCGTCAACAAGAAACACGCTTCCGTGGCTTTGCCGTTGTAGGATGAGTAGGGAGATAGGGTCTTCAAGCTCGGTTCTTACGCGACGGCGCACTGGACGAGCGCCATACCGTGGGTCCCAGCACTTTTCAAGCAAAATCTGCTTTGCCAGTGGTGTGAGTTGTAAACCATAGCCCTGTTCAGCAAGTCGCGCTGTAAGCTCGTCGAGCTGAATGTCGAGGATTGCCGCGATTTGAGTTCGGTTCAGAGGCTGGAACACCACTACTTCATCAATGCGGTTGAGAAACTCAGGGTTAAAGAAACGGCGTAGTTCGGCTTGGGAGGTGGTGCTTGAGAAAAGCTTGTCGCCGTTGCCTGTGTCAAAGCCAAGGGGAGCGGTGTCTGCGCCAATGTTACTCGTCATAATAATCACGGTATCGCGGAAACTTACCGTATGACCAAGGTTGTCCTGAAGTTCGCCTTCTTCCAGTACCTGCAAGAGGAGGTTAAACACATCGTGATGTGCCTTTTCAAGCTCGTCGAAAAGCACCACGCGGTAGGGGTTACGGCGTATTTGCTCGGTGAGAAAGCCGCCTTCTTCATAGCCGATATAGCCGGGCGGCGCTCCTACCAGGCGGGAAACACTGTATTTTTCTATGAAGTCGGACATATCAACGCGGACAAGGGTACTTTCCGCGCCAAAAAGATAGGCGGCAAGCTGTTTTGCCAGAAGCGTTTTCCCAACGCCGGTTTGTCCGAGGAAGATAAACGAACCGAGCGGACGGCGTGCAGACGAAACACCGACACGGGAACGCCTGATTGCCTGAGCAACACGGCTCACCGCCTCGTCCTGACCAATAACCACACGGCGCAGTTCGTCTTCCATGAAAAGCAAGCGTTTTGATTCCTCTGTCTTAAGACGAGCCAAGGGAATGCCGGTCATTTCAGACACCACGCGGCGGATATCGTCTTCATCCACCAGAGGACGCTCAAAGCCGGAAGCCCGCTCCCATGCGAGGCGTATCTCTCCCATGCGCTCTCGGAGCCTGCGTACCTTGTCCCGCAGCTTCAGTGCGCGTTCATAGTCTTGGGCTGAAAACAAAGCGCTCTTTTCCTCAACCATTCGCAGGATTTCATCTTCAATACCCGAAACTTCTGGTGGCATAAGATTGCGCTCCAGTTTACGCATGGCTCCAGCCTCGTCGAGGATGTCAATGGCTTTGTCCGGCATGAAGCGATCGGACAAGTAACGCGCCGCAAGGCGGGCGGCGGAGTCAAGCGCCTCAAGCGTATACGAGACGCGGTGATGTTCCTCATAGCGTTTTTGCAGTCCCTTGAGTATCTCGATGCTTTCCTCAACACTCGGCTCGTTTATCATAAGCGCCTGAAAACGTCGTTCAAGCGCGGCATCCTTTTCAAAGTATTTGCGGTATTCAGCGAGGGTAGTGGCGCCGATGCACTGTAAACTACCTCGTGCAAGCGCGGGTTTAAGCATATTGGCGGCATCAACGCTTCCCTCGGCACCACCTGCCCCGATAATCGTGTGAATCTCGTCGATAAAAAGGATTACATTGCCGTTGAGCGTGATCTCTTTCATCAGCTTTTTGAGGCGTTCCTCGAAATCGCCACGGTATCTGGTTCCCGCGATTAACGCGCCTATGTCCAGAGAAAGAACGCGCTTCCCCACGAGCGCTTCTGGCGCGTCATCACTCGTGAGTATCTGGGCTAGTCCCTCAACAATGGCGGTCTTACCCACGCCCGGATCGCCTACCAGTACGGGGTTGTTCTTGTTACGCCGCGCCAGAATACGGACAGCACGGCTGATTTCGTTATGCCGACCCACCACAGGGTCCAGCTTGCCGATCTTTGCCAAGGCGGTGAGGTCGCGGGTATATTCGTCCAAAAACGGAGTGAGTTTGGAAGCAATCTCTTTGAGTCGATTCTGCTGGGTAAGAAAAACAGAACGTGCACGTTGATTAAACGAAGTTTGGATAATCACCCGTACCATATCGACGTTCAAGGAATGTGTTCCCACAAGGTAGTCGGCGATGATGGAATCACGTTCCTGCATAGCAGCGAACAGGAAATGTTCCGTACCGATCTTCTGGCTGCCCATCGCATCCGCCTCAGCGTGGGCGTTTTCCAGTAGGCTGTTCAGTTGCTTTGACCAAGGGAGTTCTCCATAGACCGCAGCAGTTCGGCTTCCAAAAGGCTCGCCAAACTGGGAAAGCCGACTTTCAATGAGGTCCTGGAACTCACGCAGGTTGATCCGCAAAAACAGCAATGCCCGCACTGCCGTTGCACCGGCTTCTTTGGTCAGGGCAAGCATGACAATTTCAGGCGAAATGTCGCTGACGTTGAAGCGGTGAGCTTCGGCTTGGGCATCAATCGACAGGATGCGCTGGAGACGCGGCGAAAAGTTGTTGAGCATCATGTTTGGTTTAAGAGCGTGTCAAGGCACAAACGGTCGCCTACGCTAATTCCCACACGGCTGAACCAGCCCTGCGGAACTTCAAGCGCGTAACGGGCTGAACGACTTGAACGGGTGGAATTGAGGTCAAGGGGTTCCATGTCATGGATTTCAAGAATCCGTCCGTCCGAAGCGATGAACGCAATAGACAGGGGGATAAGCGTGTTCTTCATCCAGAAGGACATAATCTGATCACGGTCAAACACAAAGATCATGCCTTTCCCGTCCTCAAGAGATTTGCGGTTCATCAAGCCCTGCGCTCGCTGCTCATCATTGATGGCGATCTCCACGCTGATTGGTACCGAGACGCCAGTGGTGGTTTCAATCGAAAGCTCAGTTGAATCAAAACGAATGTCGCCGCTTGCACCACCCGCCATGCAGCGCGGGGCGGTAGCAAGCAGGAAAACGCCAACAAGAACAGTGTGGCATGGCGTTCTTTTCTTAAAACTCATTCAGAAAATCCTCTCGCCGTTGCGCGTTTGCGGATTGCTGGGCATTTGCGCCGGCGATCAACACATTAAACACACCAAGATCGATGTACTTGACTGTAAGGGGGCGTTCAATGGCAACCCACGTCTCGTCGCTTTGCCAAACCGTCCGCTTAGGGTCGAGGAACGACGGCTCCCCGTACTTGTTTACAAGGGACATGAATACCGAATAGTGGTCCACAAGCGCCGTGTCCATAACAAACGACATGGTAAACACCTGTTCGTCGTGCAACTCGAAAAACGCCCGTCGGATAAACCCGCGCGGAACCCCATCCACTTCGAGCGTGTTCTCGTCGCGCGGACTTGGCGGTATGAGGGTCAGTAGGTCATCCTGAGCAACTTTGTTGCGGAACAGCTTGTTTTCACTGAGCGTGGCTTTGAGCGCGTCGCGACTCATGCCCAGCGAAATCCCCTGAAACGTGCGGGGAAGCGCCGTATTCTGCGCCTCAAGAGACGGCGCGGAGAGCAACAGAACGAGAAACAAAGGGAATGAAATAAGGAAAAAACGCTGAAATGTTGCCATGATATGATCAATATCGGTAGAAATCGGTAGAAGCGCTGACGATTTAAGGCTCAGGCCTACGTTTTCGCCTGTGCGCTTCAGTAAAAAAGCGCCCCGGAGAAAGGAGTAACCCCGGGACGCATATAAGGGAAGGAGGAATTTAGGAGTACAATCGCTAGTGTACCATTTCTATAACAATGCTTATGGTTGAAGGTAACAAGTTTTTATAAAAACTCTGGCTCTGTTTCCTTCTTCCATCTCGCGATAAAAGACTCGTAAGCGGCAATAGTGGCGGACATCGTGATATCCTGCGCTTCACCGCGTCCAAGCCAGTCGTCTCCTTCCAGTATGTAGAGATGATACAGTATCCCCTCAATATCTTCTATAGTACAGTTGGGGTCTGAGGCGCGGCGGCGTTCCAGCCCCAGCAATTCCTGCTCAAGGGTTTTGTTATAGCTTATTTCCCGCCAGTCAACTGACACGCTCATCGGTCTGTCCCATACTCAATACGGCGTTTTACCGTTACGCCGGCGCTTGGTATAAGCGCCCCCAGCCGACGAATCATGCGCGTTTCCCGCCGCGACACCCAGTTGCCGTGCGCGTCAAATGTGTAATCATAGCGCAGGTCAACAAAGGCGTTGTCGGTGGCTGTGGCGCCAGAGACAGTGGCGCCAGTGAGTCGCGTTAAGCGTCCGGCGTCGTCCCATTGGAGGGTATAACGCCAGCGCGTCCCGTTGATAACGGTTTCCCAGTAGCGGGGACGGTGAGGCTGAACGTAGACAGCGGTGAAAGCGCCGCGTGGAGACTCGATTGCCGTGATGTTACCAAAGCTGTCGTAATCGTAGTGCTCGTAAGTTGTGTTTATGCTGTCGGCAGCGGGTGTTTCGGCGGAAAGCGTATCCACGACGCGGCTTTCTAGCGCTATCGGAACCTTTAACTCAGCGTCAAAGGCGGCGAGCTTGGTGGAGAACAGGGTAATCGCGTTGCCGTCCACGTCGTACCATGTTTCGGTGATGAGGTCGCCCGCAAAGTCCAGCGCCGCGAAGTAAACTGTCCCGCCGGCAAGCGCAATCTGCGCCAATGCTGGCGATGCCATGTCTAGCACCACGCCGCTGTTGGCAGCGCCCATGAACGTCAGCGTACAGTGAGGTGTACCAGCGATAATAAAACCAGCGCTGGTAAGCGTAAGCTGGGTAAAGACGCCGTTCACGAGCGCCGGAAACGCCGCCAGCGAACCATCGGGCTTCCACGCCACGCGGTATTCAGTCTGGTCAAGGCTTACGGTGATGGAGCGGGGGCGCGGACTATCCGGATCCAGCTCGAAAGCGTCAACCGGCAGCGCCAATGCCCAGTCAGGTCGCCAGAACAGGTCTTGATTCGTGGTCATATTGAGCAAAGGCTCAATGGCAAAAGGCGTAAACTCAGACGCGGGATTGGCATTTGTTGGCGCTTCCGTAACAGGCTGGGCAGGCGCAAGGCAGACGCACATGCAAAGGAGATATGTGGCAAGCAGACCGCGCCAGCTAAATCGTTTCATCAATACCGTCCATAATGAACCTTAGCTGGCTCGTAGCGATCCTCTTTCTGAGGCGGATTCGCCGGATAGCCCAAGGCGATCACGGAAAATGGCAAGACATGAGACGGCAGACCAAAGTGCTCGGAAAACGCCTTGACCCGCACCATATCAGGATACCAGCCAAGCCAGACCGCGCCTAAACCCTCGTCTACAATCTGCAACAGCATGTTTTCTGTTGCCGCCGAAAGATCCTGCACCCACCAGGTATCTTGCCTGATTCCATTCCCCTGTCCCAGATTCACGCATGGCGCAATCGCCGCCGCCGCTTGCTGCAGCATCTCGGCATACGGACTCATCTCGGCAATCGCCGCAAGGTCTGCCGCGTCGCTTATCACGATAAACTCCCACGGCTGCCGGTTATGGGCTGAGGGCGCCTGAAAACCCGCTCTCAGGATACGCTCTAACTTGTACTGCTCAACCGCTTTGGGCAGAAAACTCCGCACTGAACGTCGATCAAAGATCGCTGACATCGTTACCTCCTCTTTTCTCTCTTTTATACTTTTATAATAGAAGAAACCTCTCCATTACGCTACCCACGTCCTCAGTGATTCAGGAAGCGCACGTTCCGATGAGACCGCATGTGAGAGAGGCTTTCACATGCGGTTGTTCTAACTTTGTTTGGGACAAACAAAATTGTCTTTGGAGACCGATCATGGTTTCTTTAACGTGAGTTCGGTAGCGCCACGCGGTAAGCCTGAGCGCCCACGTGCTGGATGACGGGCACGTTTTGTTTCGGTTGAAGCTCTGGGTCAGGTCTTGGTGTGCGTCAACAAAACGACTCCGGCAACCACGAAGAGCAACACCGGAAACCATGCGCCCACAATCGGCAAGATATAGCCAAGCCTCGCCATCATCATGGTGATCATATCGGTTACATAAAACAACACTGATGAGCCAATACTGGAACCAAGGCTCATCAACAAAATGTTTTTCTTGAACTTACTGCCCATTGAAATCGACAGAACCATCACCACAAACGAAACGCAGGGGAAGGAGAAGCGGTGGTAATAGTCGGCGAGGGCGCTAATAAAGGGAAGTCCGGCGGCTTTGAGGTCTTCAATGAGCAGAGCGGCATCCTTCGCGGGCAGGTCTTCAACATTCACCGCGCTTCGCCTGAATGTGTCCGGGCTTTCACGGTAGACATCGGTTTCGGGAAGCGGGCTGACGCGCATGAAGTCATCATCCCATTGATACCTAAGCGCATTGGAAAGAACCCAGTGTTCGCCGCTCCATGTGGCGCGTGGGGCGCGAATTAGGGACAGGAACGCGCCATCTTCCCCCTGTTCAATGATGCTGATCCCATTCAGGGTTACGGCGCTTATGTCAAAATAGTCAACCGAATAGATAAGTCTACCACTCTTTGCCTTGATAACAATGTCTGAATTACTCTCGTGGTTCGATTCATGCAGAAGGATCTGTGAAAGCTCGTTTTTGGCCTTTAACGAGGGAATCACGATCTGGTCTTCAAAGAAAAAGGCGAACAGCGAGGCGAAAAGACCAATGAGCATGAGCGGCATACTGAAACGCCAGAACGGGATACCCGAAGCAAAGACGATGGTAAGCTCGTTTCTGCCGTATAGATCGCCCAGGGTATAGGCTCCGGCAAAGAGTAGTCCAATCGGCATGGCATAGGAAAAACTTTTGGGAAGGTAAAGAAGGGAAACGTGCAAGATTTCTATCAAAGGAACTTCATAGTTGAGATAGCGCCAGAGATGGGCGAAGAGATCAACGAGTATAAGCAGTAGCATGAACATTGATACCGCGACAATGAACATGGGGAAGAATTGCTTTACCAGATAGCGATCCAGCGTCATTTACGCAGCCTCATCGCGCAGAGGACAAGACCGATAGAAACCGCCAGCAGGTCGGGAAGCCACATGGTCCAGAATGGCGAATAGCCCAGGCGTAGACCCAGTGTCTGCCCTCCAATCAGGAATGCCCAGTACATGAACGCGATAAGCGCGCCAACGATGTAGCAGAACACCATACCGCCTTTTTTTGCCATCATACCCAATGGAATCGCCAGAAACATAAAGCATAACGCGCCCAAAGGGAGGGCGAACTTCTTGTAATACTCAAGCAGGTGATTCCGCAGGCTACGGTCGTTGCCGACGCTTTTTGCGGTTTCGACCTCCCGCGTGAATCCAGCGAGATTGTTAGACAGGCGGTTCCACGCCGTGTTATCAGGCCCCTTTCGCAGGTTGTCTTCAAGGGCAAGCGCCTGATTCAGCACGCGGTTATACCGGTTATTGAGCCGTGTTTGCAGCGCCGCTTCCCTTGCTTTGATCTCCTTGGCAACGTCTGCTGAGCTCATCTCACTCGGAGTTGGGTTCTCAATACCTTCGATGATGTCTTCCTGCGCCACCCAGTAACGTAGCATATCGCTTGAGGCGTAATCATAGTCTTGACGGCTGATTTCCTTGGAAGACTGAATGAAAACCTCGTTCATGTCCAGACTCAGGCCTCGCGTTCCTGCGTCCTTGAGTTCTGCATTTTGCGCCATGATCACGCGGCGTTCTCCATCGCTCGTGCGGTCAAGGATAAAAACATTGTCAATCAAGTTGCCTTCCACATCGCCGGTGATGATCACGGTATCCTTAAAGCGTTTCACGGAGTGAGCGCCCAGTTCCAGCGCGGGTGTGGCAACCGTGATACGACGGTAGAGCTTGTGATACTGGATGAGTCCGGCAGGCATCAATATGTCATTGGCGAGAAAAGACACGAGCGAAATACCGATGCCTACAAGCATGGCTGGGATAAAGATCACTTTGTATGAAAGACCGGAGGAAAGCATAACCAGCACTTCGTTATCCGCGGTAAGCCGACCGATGGTCATGAGAGTTCCCATAAGGGCGGCGAATGGAGCGGACAGGGCGATAACGGTTGGTAGGGAATAGAAGACAAGCAGGGCAACCTGATAAACAGGAACCCGTTTGGAAAGTATGTTCCCCGCCATCAACAAAAGCTGGTTTACAAAGAAGAGAAAGAAGAACACGAGGAAGGCCACAAGGAACGAAAGCAGGGCCTCCGCGATGATGTACCGGAACAAAGTCCATGACAGAGAACGCCGAAGCGATGTTTTTTGTTCCGATACAAACGGTATTTCTAACGACATAAGGCGTCATGCCGTTTGGCTTTAACGCCGGCGCGGACGCTCATTCCTTGGGCGGTCGCCACGGCTTTCATACCGGTCTGGGTTGTGGCTCTCGTCGCGCCGATTGTCGCCGCTGTCTTCGCCGCCATCAATTGCGTCGATGTAGGAGAGGTTGAGCCGACCCATTTTGTCAATCTCAATCAGCTTGACTGGAAGCTCCTGTCCCTCTTTCACGACGTCGGTTACCACTGCAACGCGCTGGCGGGAAAGGCGGGAGATATGCACAAGACCCTCTTTACCCGGCAGGATTTCCACAAAGGCACCAAAGTCCATAATGCGTTTCACCGTGCCATTATAGATGCGTCCGACTTCAGGGTCTGAAACGACGCCTGTAACCGCGGCTTTGGCTTCCTCAGCGTCTTTGGTGTTTTTCCCATAAATTGTTACCATGCCGTCGTTTTCCGTGTTAATGGTAACGTGGTACTGCTCGCAGAGCGCCTTGATGTTCTTTCCTCCGGGACCAATAAGCGCGCCAATTTTATCAATATCAATCCTCATGGTTACGATTTTTGGGGCGAATTCGCTGATAGCCGTGGCGGGCTTGCTAATTGTCTGATTCATGATCGAGAGGATGTGCAGACGCCCGCGCTTTGCCTGATCAAGGGCTTTCCGCATGATCTCAGGGCTGACGCCGGCGATTTTGATGTCCATCTGGAAGCCGGTGATGCCTTCTTCGGTTCCGGCGACTTTAAAGTCCATGTCGCCCAGATGGTCTTCCTCGCCAAGTATGTCGGAAAGCACGGCGAAACGCTCACCCTCGCTAATCAAGCCCATAGCAATACCAGCGACCGGCTTCTTCATCGGCACGCCAGCCTGAAGCAAGGCAAGGGTTCCGCCGCAGACTGACGCCATTGACGAGGAACCGTTTGACTCCATGATTTCAGAAACAACCCGAATCGTGTATGGGAAGCTCTCTTTTGACGGAATCATCGGCTCAAGGGAACGTCGTGCGAGGTTTCCATGCCCAATCTCACGGCGACCAGTGCCAAGGCGTCCGACTTCACCCACGGAATAGGGGGGGAAGTTATAGTGAAGGATGAAATGCTCCCGCTTATCGCCGTCGATGTCATCAAAAATCTGCTCATCAAACACAGTTCCCAGGGTTGTTACCACAAGCGCCTGAGTTTCCCCGCGGGTGAAGAGCGCCGAGCCATGCACACGCGGTAAAATGCCCACCTCGCAGGTGATCGTGCGGATGTCTTCCGTACCGCGGCCATCAACCCGCAACCCCTTGTCCAGAATCGAGGAGCGTAGAATCTCGTACTGCATATCCTCAAACAAAGCGTCAAAGAGCTTTGCCTGCCCCTCATCCTCAAGCTGGGTTGCGTACTGGGTCTTGCACTCAGCCTTAACCGCGTGAATCGCTTCGGAGCGCTCCTGTTTGCCCTTGAGGAAACACGCTTCCAGCAGCTTGAAGTAAGCCGCGTCGCGGATAGCCGCCGCGTTTTCAAGCGCAAGCCTACTTTTGGTGAGGGGTAGCTTTTCCTTGCCGGCAAGCTCGCGCAGCTTTTCCTGCAACGCGCAGAGGTCTTTAATCACCTCATGCGCCTTTTCAAGCGCTGCAACCATAAGGTCTTCGCCAACCTCGCTCGCCCCGCCTTCCACCATAGTGATGCCATCTTTGGAGCCAGCCACCACGATTTCAAGCTGAGACTGCTCGATCTCCTCGTAGGTTGGGTTCACCACAAAGGCATCGTTGACAAAGCAAACACGCACACCGGCAATAGGTCCGTTAAAGGGAATGTCGGATATATGCACTGCCGCCGAAGCAGCGATGATGGCAAGGACATCAGGCGGGTTCACCTGATCGGTTGAGAGCGTAGTTGGCACAATCTGAATCTCTCGACCAAAGCTCTTTTCAAAAAGAGGGCGCATGGGGCGGTCAATGAGCCGCGATACCAGGATTTCCTTGTCCTTGGGACGGCTTTCCCGTTTGATAAAGCCACCGGGAATCTTCCCCGCGGCGTAGTATTTCTCGTTGTAATCCACTGTTACTGGGACGTAATCAAGTCCCTCTACAGCGTCCGACGAACAACAAGCTGTGGCGATCACGGTTGAGCCTTCGTACTGGGCAAAGACCGCGCCATTGGCTTGTTTTGCAATTCGACCAGTTTCAAGAACCAGTTCTTTGCCGGCGATTTCATAAGTTACTCGTTGCATTTTTTCCTTAAATACATAAAAGAGTTTGCTTTGCAAACTCCAAGACTGCTTCATTATTCAAAGCAGTTCCTTTGATAACTGCGGTTGTAAAACAAAAACCGGTTCTGGTTTTGGTATGAACCGGTTTTGGGTTGTTTTTTACTTACGGAGACCGAGGTCTTTAATGAGGGAGCGATACTTTTCAATGTTGGTACGCTGGACATACTTCAAGAGCCGGCGGCGCTTTCCAACCAGAATCAACAAACCCCGCTGACCTGATTTGTCTTTCTTGAACTGCTTGCAATGTTCCGTGAGCTGGGTTATCCGCTCAGTCAACAGGGCAACCTGAACTTCCGACGCGCCGGTATCTCTTTCATTTTTACCGAACTTGCTAATGATGGAAGTTACGTTTTCTTTCTTTAAAGCCATAAAAACTCCTACTATATTTTTCTCAGAAACGTTATATGTGTTACGCACGCCGCATCCAAAGACGCGGGAAGCATAATGGTTCCATTGTAGATATTGATTTCTGCCTCGCGTCCCGCAAGCGCCACGCGGTAGGTCCCGTCCGGTGGAAGCAAGCGCCGTGTTGACCCAAGGTCTAACGTGAACACTCGTCCCGTGGCGGCTTCGGCAACGCCAAAGTCGCCGGCACGAATGGCAGCGCGAATCCGGCTCGAACTAACCGGCTCGCCCCCGTCAAGCACCGGTTCCACAAGCTCGGTCGCCACGCCGTTCCGCTCATTCACCTGCCTGATAAGCGCCGCGTCTGTGTCAAGCCCATGCCCACAACGGAACTGAGCGCCGATAACCAGATACGCCATCTTACCATATCTTGTCAGGAAATCAATAAAATCTCGACCCCTCAGTCTACTGAAATCGCTGGAAAAGTCAATGAGGATAACACTCGCCACGCCGAGGGACTCAAAGAGGGAAAGTTTCTGGGCAAGGCTCGAAATGTCCCCCATGTAGTTTGCGCTATCAAAAAAAAGACGCGGGTTTTGCCTGAATGTAACGACCACCGGCTCCAGTCCTTGCCCAACGATTCGGGTGATGAGCGTCTGATGTCCTCGATGAACGCCGTCGAACACGCCTATAGTCATGGCTGTCGGGCGTGGAAACGGCTGTCCGTTGCTCAGGTCTTGCCAGTTAATAACACGCATGGCGTCACCCTACCAAACACCGACTGAGGCATGTTCACTCATACACCCAGAGTCTATATCTCCTGAGACACTTGCCACACAAGTTCTCCAGTTTCAACACTGAGCATCTGCACAACCAGCCGCCGCAAGCTACCTGATCCGGCAATGGAACACATCACCAGAGTATCCACACCCAAGAGGTGTCCAATCGAGACCGCTGATTCATCATCAACCGCGCCGGATAGCTGGAACCGCTGTTCCGCTTCCAGAAGATCGCGGCTCTGGCGGTCAACCAGACTTATGCCCTGAGCATTGATCAACGCGGTTGAAAGCTTGGCAATGACGTAATCCATGAGTCCCGCATCAACTGTGGATACTTTTAATAACGACACCTTTGAGCCGAAGGGAAGCCGCGCAAGGATTTCTTTTGACGCCTGTTTGATTGCACTGTCAACAACCCCGCTTGGTTCGGCAAACTTGGTCGCCACAGCCTCGGTTTCGGCAAGCGTCTGCTGCATACGCGCCAGTTCCGACACTGCCTTGGGGTTCGAGGCCGCGTTTGCCAGACCCCGCATAAGCGTAATCGCCTCCGGTAGGCTGTCCACGATCTCGGTCATAATCGCCATGTTGTATCCTGCTGCAAAACTGCCGGTTTCCGCGTAAATGGCGCTAAAGGCATTCAGCGCCGACCGGTAGCTCCCCTCTTTGACCAGCCCTTCCGCGTCTTTCATACGCTGTTTAAGCGCCTTGTCCTTTGAGGTTTCCTGAACTAGGGTCCTTCGCTCCTGTATGGTCCATGGCGCGATGTCTCTGGCAAGGTTCGACAACTGATACTGGATCAGCCGCCGCGCCATAACAAAGGGGTCTTCCAGATGGTCCCTGTTATTATAGCTGTTAGAATAAGACTGACTGGACTTCCTCACCTGAGCTATAACGCTATTGTCCCGCGCCCGACTTATCCGGTAAACAAAGTCAAGCAACACTTCCCGTGTCCAAATTATGGTAGGCTCCTCATCCTTGTTCTTGGACTCTTGCACCTTGCTTGAGTCATTCACCCGAAGCGACGTTATCTCTCCAGTGAAAATCCCGTCCACATAAGCAACGAGACTTTCCCGCATACTCTGCCGCCGAACCACCTCAGCCGCGTCAACCAGAATGAAACGTCCGGTTCGCAGAATAATCTCCGTAGCCGCGCTGGTGAGTTCCTGAGCAACCTGCCGATCAAGCGTGGTGTAGCCGGTTGTGGAGAAGGGCATAACCGCGATGCGTTCAATGCCACTCGTGTCCATGTTGGGCAGTTTCGTAACCCGTACGGCAATGGACGTAGCGCACGCGCTCAAGCCTAGCATCACGCATATCAATGACACAAAACGCGCAATGCAGATCACTAGTCTTCCTCCATAGCTTAGTACCACTATTGCCTCCTGCTATTCTTTCAGCGAGCCTTCGCCAAAGCCCTTTATCAGTTGTGCGTGAAAGAAAAAGTAAAACACAATCATCGGGAAAATGCCAATGATGAGCGACGCATATTGCAGACCATATTCAACGTTGGTCTTGCCCGCAAACTGGGTAATGGCCACAGGCAGACTCTTCAGACTCATCTTCGTCGTAAACAAAAACACAAACAAAAACTCGTTCCAGTGGCGCAGAAACGAGAGTATGGTCATGGTGGCGACAACAGGCGTGGACAGCGGCACAATCAATTTCCAGAACACCGCACCATACTTCGCGCCGTCAATTTCAGCGGATTCAATCAGCGCGTCGGGAATACCTTTGATGTAGGAAATGGCAATCATTATCGACATAGGCAGATCAAAGGCAATGTATGGAAGTATGACGCCAGCGCGTCGGTTGAGTATGCCCACCTGCCGTTCCATGATAAAAAGCGGGATCAGAACCGCGTGTACTGCGATCATCAAGCCAAGAGCAAAAGCGGCGGTGAAAAACGAGCGCGACTTAAACGGAAACTTCGTCAGACCATACGCCGCAGCAAGCGCCAGAAACAACGTGGCAGCAGTGGCGCTTATCGTGTAAATAAAACTGTTACCCAACGCCGCGCCCAGTCCACCCATAGTCCACGCCCTGAAGTAATTGTTAAACGTCGGAGCCTGCGGAAGCGCCAGCGGATGCAGCATGATCTCCGCGTGCGGCTTGAGCGACGAATACGCCAGCCACACCATGGGGAAAATCGTCAAAAGAGCAAAGCACAACATCAGGATATACGCACAACAGCGCCACAGAATCGGCGCGCGCCGCAGTTTGGGTATTCTTTCGATGTTTTCCATATTTTCCCCCTATTCCACTTTCAGCGCACGCGACGCCAGGCGGGTCAACCCTATCGAGATGATTATGAATAAAATAATGATAATGGACAGCGCACTTCCATACCCATAATTCTGATGAACAAAGGTCGTGTTATACATATATACCGCGATTACTTCGGTGTAATGCGCCGGACCACCTCCAGTCATGGAATATATCAAATCAAAACTCTTAAAACTGCCGGAAATCGCCAGTATCGAGTTAATAAAAATAACATAACTCATCATCGGCACAATGAGTTTTATGAAAATGGTTCCCTCACCCGCACCCTCAATTTGCGCCGCCTCAATAACCGACCCAGGGATGCGCTGAAGATTGGCAAGAAATATAACCATGTAGAGGCTCGTATGCTGCCACAACAGCACAAACATAATCGGCACTATGGCAAAGGTCTTATTTTCCACAATCGTCATAATATATTCGCGATTGCCAGTTACTGCTTTCATAAATGTGGTGAAAATACCCACAGGCGAGAAAATGCGGTTCCAGAGCTGCGCCACAATAACCGAAGAAATCGTGATGGGAAGAAAAATGAGTACCTCAAAAAGATCAGCGCGTATAACCATTTTCCGGTACAGCATATAGGCAAGCAAAAGGCCCAGAGGAATCTGCCCAAATACCGAAACCAGCACAATGGCAATGTTGTTACGCAGACCAATGTGAAACACCGGGTCTGAAAAAATGCGGATGTAATTATCAAGTCCCACAAATTTCATGTCGCCATAGCCTTTCCATGAAACAAAGCCAAGCGCAAAACTGAACACCAGGGGAAATATGATTACCCCAATAAAGATTAAAAACGCAGGTAACACAAAACTGTAATAACTGATCCGTTTGTAAGTGCTATAGCGCATATTGCCCCCTCTCAATGTGTCCGCGGATTATCGCTAACCCGCGGTTTTTTTCAACTAGCGTTTGCGGTTGGAATCGTTTTTGGCGACCCAGTCTTCATACTCAGCGGCAAGCTGTTCCGGCGTCTTATCACCCATCATCACAGCCTGTATCCCAGGATTGAGGAGATTATTCACCCCCTCGCCGTCCATCTTCGCATCAATGATGTAGCCCATAGGACGACTGTTGATGAGATCAATGTACTGCTTTGTTGTCTTGTCGATGTCGTACTTGGACAAGTCAAGTTTGTATGTAGAAATCGAGCCATAGCGCTGGAAGATGTCCGCACCCTCCGGCCCATAGATGAAGCTGAGGAACTTCCACGCCGCGTCTTCTTTCGCGCCAGTGAGACTGGCATTCATGGCAAGCGCTTCGCCCATGGTTGCCGCACTGGAGCCTTTGCTTATCTCACCATTCAGCTCAGGGAAGAAGATGATGTCAACATCGTTCCAGAGATCAGGCGGGCAGGCAGTCTTTACTGAGGTGATTGACCAGCCAGAGTTGAGGTAGTACACCGCGTTACCCTGAATGAAATCGCTCGTTGCCACAGTGCCTTCCATCTGATTCACGCCGTTCACAAAAAGCTGGGTATCAACCATGCGCTTGACTATGGCAAGTGAATCCACAAACGGTTTGTCCGTAAACTTCGCCTCGCCGGACATTGCCTTCTCAAACCAGCTCTTCCCGCCCAGCCGGTCTACCAGCGTGGAAAGGAGCAGAGACTGCGCCTGCCACACACCTTTGTTAGCAAAGAGCAGCGGCGTCTTACCAGCAGCGCGAATCGTGGGAACCTGAGCGATCATCTCGTCCAGCGTCGCGGGCGTGGTGAGACCCAATTCCTTCTGAAGCCGCGTGTTAACATAGATCACCGTGGTAACAGCCATGTTCGGCGCGATGATGTAGATTTCCCCGTTAGTCCCCTGCGGGTCCCAGATACTGGACGCAAACTGAGACTTGAAGTCCTCAGTGAGGTACGGACGCAGGTCTTTCACCATACCCCGATTGATGATGTAACCGGAACGCGCCCCTGAGTAACAGGTGAACAGGTCAGGAATCTCTCCCCCGGCAGCCATAGCCTGAAACTTGTCGTGGAACTGTTCGCCAGACACATACTCGAACTCAACCTGAATGTTCGGGTACTTCTTCGCGAAGGCATCCAAAGTAACGCCCCAGTATTCATACTGGGGGTCGGCCATGTCGATCTGCATGTAGGCGGTAAGTTTTACCGTCCCATCAGCCGGCTGTGATGTTCCCCTTGCAAAGGCGAACCCCGTTATACTCACCAGCGTGAGCGCCAAAAGTAGCTTTTTCATAAGCTATCCTCCTATGACCCTTGTATGGGTCAAAAACTTTATCTTAATTTTATAAAACTTTTCAAATACGTCAATCGGTAAGCCCTTGTTTAGCTATCCCAGGAGAAGGAAAATATTGAAATCATATTGTATATGGGAAAACCAATTTTCCGTACCCCATTTATTTCAATATTATATAGTATGAGCCTCCTTCCCCGCTGGGTTTCGCGCTGTGCCGCTTAAGGCTCCACTCTGATTCAGACTCAAGTCCGCTTATACCGCACGTGGTAAACAATAACAGCGAAATGAGTGCGCCCGCGAATACCGCCTTCTTCCTCATTCTGTTTCTCCTTAATGAGCTTTCATGGTAACTCAACAATGCGCCAAGAGATGTTTATCCATGCCTGCGTCAGGGAATGACCGTGCTTATAATCTCACCCAGCGTCCCTTCTCCCCCTTACTGTTCTCCCAGCGCGCGCGAGACTACACCCACTTACCATGTTTATCCCCGATACACTCAAGTATATATGGCGTTCTTGACCAAGACTAAAAATGCAGTATCTTTTGTTGGAATGGAGTCCATAATTAAAAACATCCTAGTCAAGAAATCCTATTACAAACATTTCCCATCGAGGAAAATGACTCATTCGTCAAGGAGAATGAGTCATTCGGATAAGCGAATGAGTCGCCCGTCGAGGAGAATAACTCATTCGGATAAGCGAATGAATCGTTTGGATAGACAAATGTGTCATTCGGATAGGCAAATGAGTTGTTCGGATAGGAGAATGATCCATTCGGATAGGCAAATGAGTTGTTCGGATAGGAGAATGACCCATTCGGATAAGCAAATGAGTCGTTCGGATAGGAGAATGACCCATTCGGATAAGCAAATGAGTCGTTCGGATAGGAGAATGACCCATTCGGATAAGCAAATGAATCATTTGGATAGGTGAGGGAGGATTTCGTCGAGGCTCCCGTCGAAACTCCGTTTATGGACGGCGAGACTGGCTGCAACCGGTGGCTGTTGGAGACGATTAAAGCGCTTGCCAAGTGCGAACATATTATGTGTTAAAAAACGTATCGCGCGTCTCACCATTTCACGCTGACAAATTTTGTTCTTTTGAGGAAGTCCGCGCCCCACATAATGAACCTTGTGAATTTAGCCAGACGCATATCCTTATATCTGCTACCGAAAAATGAGTAACTGGCCGTCTGCGTTATCTTTGGAGACCACGCTTTCAGACTTGCTGGGTTGTCCACCCAGAACTTCATTTCCACGCCCGTGTTGCCCGTCTTTTTCACCATCTTGTTGGCGATTTTCATACCGCTGCGCGAACACGCTTCAAAGAACAATTCACCATGAGAGAAACGCCCGCACAGCTTTGATGTAAGTTCTCTCAGCTCTTTTTCCTCAAAAAAGAAGAACAGCCCCGCGGCCAAGACACACACCGAACTGTCGGGCGGCATATTCACTTCTTCAAGCCATGTGTAGTCAAACATGGACTTGGCGATGCTATGGCAGCGTTCGCTCGACTGAATGAAGTGTTCCCGATAGGCGATGGCGTCCGGCAGGTCTAGGTTGTACCAGTGAACGGCGCCGTTATCCACACGGGAAAAGGTATCGTCCAAACCCGCTCCGAGATTGATTACCACGCCATCTGGATGGGCGGCGATATACGTGCGGGCGTGGTCATCCATACGGGCGGCGCGGATAAGGCAGGTCAGCGCGGCGTATTCGCTTCCGTATGTTTTTGATATGCCTGAGAAATCATAGTTCACGGTTTCGCAAATGCGCTCTGCTGCGTGGTCGCGCAAAATGTCGGGGAATCGCTTTCCTGCGATCATTCGTCCATAGAGCGGAATCAGCATGGTGGATTGGATGGATTGCTCTGTCAATCTGTCTTGATTAGCCATTTTGCCCTGCTTTTCCCGCGCTCCATCCCAGACTCTCCTGTTGAATCCTATACATTCGTGCAAATAGGCCGTTTTTGGAGATGCGCTGACGCTCACCACCGGATAGGGTGGAGCCATTCTCACCGATGATGGTTTCATAGCCTTGAGGTATTTCACTGATAAACTCGTTGCAGCGCGCTGCTTTTGCTGTAGCGTATACTTCCTTATCTGTCGCGTCCTGCTTGCCGATGCGGATGTTGTTTATCACCGTATCATTAAACAGGGTTACGTCTTGGAATACGAAGCTTATATATTGCATAATCCACTCTGGGTCAATTTCGCGGATATTTCTGTTGCCCATCGTTATCGAACCGGATTTAACATCCCAGAAACGGGCGGTCAGGCGGGAAACTGTGGTTTTTCTGCCGCTGGACGGACCGACAAAGGTGGTAATGCTGTTTTGCGGGATGCTCAAGCTGAGGTTATGAATCACGTCCTCGTTGTTATAGGCAAAGGACACGTTTTTCAGTTCCACCATGTACTGGTCAATTCGGCCTGCCGCGTACCGGCCGAGCTTGATCATATACGCTGTATTCAGCGTCGCTAAATCAGGAAAGCCGGCGACAAGCTCCCTGATGATAAAGTAGATGGCAATGAAGGGTATGAACGACACTGCCACGCTGACAACTGACAGTGTGCAGGAGCAAATGATCAGCGCCTTTTTGCATGCGCCCAGTTCAAGCAAGCGCGCCATACCTGTTTTGTTTTGGTTTGTTTTTTTGTCCATTATACAATCCCTCCTTTGACAAAGTGTTTTTTCAGAATAGTCTTACCAATCAGTATACCGAGCGCCGCGCAAAGTACCGCGAGTGCGCCTGTTCCAAGCATAACCGGCCAACTCATGAAGCCTAAGAAGGCGTTTGTCCACTCGGCGGTCATACCATTGGTCACGCAGTAATCGTAGTAGTAATCGCGGGCGACAAGGGGGACCATGAACGCGCCGCAGTGTACGCACAGGCAAAACACCGCGAATCCGGCGCTTGTCAGCTTAAAGTTTTTGTAGCTGCCCATACTCGTGATACTATCCGCGAGGATTCCGCCCACGACGCAACCCACCACAGTTCCCCAGTGCGTTCCCACAATGAAAAACAGTAGGCCGCTCACCACGCATTGGATCGTAATCGTGAAGCGTTTTGGCACTTTCACGCGCATATACGTCCAGACAACGCCGCCGGTAAGCCCGATTGCGGACACAAGAAAAGGAAAGCCGAAAGGGATCATACCGAGTGTCATCGAGCAGGCAAACACTACTAGCGCGAATAACACCGTGAAAATAGCGGTGGTGATGAGGTCTTTTGCTTTTAGTTTGTTTTGTTCCATTTACAGCATCCCCGCTTTCACGAAGTGCTTTTTGAGCAGTCTCCTGCCGAGCAGCATACCGAGTACCGCGCCGACGACCGCAAACACGCCCGCGCCGAGCAGAAGCTGCCAACTCATCAATGGCATCAATGCGTCTAAATGTTGTTGAGGGGTGCCGTTTGTGAGCGCGTAGTCATAGTAATAGTCCCTTGCGAGAATGACCATCAGGAACGCGCCCCAATGAAAGCAAAAGCCGTATACGGCGTAGCCTATCATCGTAAACTTAAAACTCTTGTAATGTCCCGCGCTTGTGATAAGCTCGGCAAGCGCCCCGCCGACGACAATTCCGGAGGCGATAAACCAACCTGCCCCGATGCAGAAGAACAGCAACGCGCAGACGATTGATTGCAGGAGAACAGTGAAACGTTTCGGTACCTTTAAGCGCATGTAGAGCCAGATAACTCCGCATACAAGCCCGCTTGCCGACGCGAGAAAAGGATAGCCGACCACCGTCATGCTGAGCGCCATTACGCACGCAAAGGTTGCTATCACGAAAACAACCGTGAATATTGCTATGGTTATCAAATCTTTTGCTTTTAGTTTGTTTTGGTTCATGAAAAAAACTCCTTTACATTTGATAGATTCTCCGCGTGAAGCGAAGAATCGCTTGTGATTTTACCGCGGTCCAACATGAGGACGCGGGTGCAGGCGCGGATAAGCAACTCGAAATCGTGGGTGATGACGAATACGATTTTGCCGTCATCCGCTGATTGTTTCAGCACGTCCACCACGCGGCGCATATTGCCAAAGTCCAAGCCGCTAGTCGGCTCGTCGAAAATAAGAACTGCCGCGTTGTGCGCCATAGCAGTGCCGATGGCAGTGCGTTGTTTCTCGCCGCCGGACAAACTCATCGGGTGGCGTTCCCGCAACGCGCTCAACCACAGGGACTGCAAAATCGCGTTTACTTTCTCGTCCGACGGGCGCTCTTTCCGGGATTTGGAGAGCAGCAGCTCGTTTTCCACGCTGTCGGTGAAAAGCTGATAGCCCGACTCCTGCATCACCAAATAACATAGTCCAGCCCGTTCTTTGGATTTCAGAGGCTTACCCTTCAAAACAACACTACCGCTCCATTCTTTGTGCAAGCCGCAGAGAACACGGGCGAGGGTTGATTTGCCCTGACCGTTCTTGCCCACTATACCGATGATTTCACCCGGCGCGGCGCTGAAGCTGATGTCCTCCAGCACAGACTTGCCGCGCTTGTATCCAGCGGCAAGGCCGCTTATGGTAAAGGTCGGCGCTGAATTTGTCCGCGCAGTATTTTCGGTTTTGGACGCAAGGCTGTCCAAGCTCACCGCCCGCAGACCCAAATCCGCCCGTTCCTTGTTTGACAAGGCGAGAAATTCTTTCTGTGGCCAGTCGCGCCGGATTTCGCCGCTTTTGAGATAAATTGCGCGATCAAATAAACCCGTCAGGTAATACAGCCGATGTTCGGCAATGAGCAAGGTTTTTCCTTGCGCTTTCAGCCGCTTCATGAGCGCGGCAAGCTCTAAACACGCGGCGTGGTCAAGGTTACTTGAGGGCTCATCAAACACGAATATATCAGGTCCCGGCGCGTAGGCCGATGCAACGGCGATTTTCTGCTTTTCTCCGCCGGAAAGCGCGAAGATGTCCCGGTCGAGTAGAGCTTCTATGCCAAGCTCCCGCGCCGCCGCCCACACGCGCTCACGAATCTCAGATGCGGGCAGTCCTAGATTTTCACAACCAAAGGCAATTTCACCGGTGGTGTCAAGATTGAAGAACTGACTGCGCGGATTTTGAAACACCGAGCCTACGATACGCGCCAGTGCCTCCGGCATCGTATCGGCGATATTTCTTCCGGCAACATGGACGCTTCCGCTGAAATTACCCTCATAGAAATGAGGAATCAGTCCGTTTATAAGCCGCGTCAGACTCGTTTTACCGCAACCGCTCTCGCCGCAGAGCAGAATGCACTCGCCCTCCTGAATGTGCAGAGAAATGTTGCGCAGGCATTGCTCGCGGGTTTCTCCATAACGGAAGCTGACGTTTTCTACCGTAATAATAGCGGCACGCCTCCCATCGCGGAAAATATCACCAGCGCCACAAACAGCGCGGACGCAATATAATCAGGCAGCCGCATACGCAGCTCGTTGATAGAACTGCGCCTGCCCCCCGATTCAATGCCCCTCGTTACCGCCGCCGCCGACAACTCCTCGGCAATGGTGGCGCAGCGCATCATCATGGGGATGAGAACGCACTCCATCACGGTAAGCGGCCTTGTCAGTACATTCCCCGCTGAAATCCCAATACCACGCAAGCGCATGGCGTCGCGGATAGCGGCAAATTCCTCTTTCGCCGTAGGGAAAAAGCGAAGAGTAACGGCGAAGGTAATGACAATCGGCTTTGGTATCCGCAGTTTTTGCATGGCGCTGACCAGTTCGCCGGCCTTGGTCGTAGCGATCATTCCGCCCGCAAAGAACAGCGGGGGCGCGATCTTGCGGAAACAAATAATGATCATGGACACCACCGCCGACAGGGGATTGTTCGGGAAAAACCCGCAGAGATGCAGAATGCCGAGCATTCCCGCGTATATCAAAACTGCCTTCACGCAAGACCCCGGGGACCCCATTGCCAGAACCGCGAGCGCCACCAGTCCGACACCCGCCGTTTCAGTGAGCAGGTCGGGCGAGGTAACGATGAATATGTTGACCAAAACCAAAATCAGCAGTTTGGAGCGAGGATCCAGGGAAAGCCTCATAGTAGTCCCGCTTTCACAAAATGTTTATGTAAAAGCGCGTTTCCGATTAGCGCTCCAATTACGGCGAAAACCACCGCGCCGCCAAACGCCGCGATTAAGAGCGGGCCGTGAAAAACAGCAAGAATCCGCTCAATGAGTTCGGGAGTCATGCCCATTTGCAGCCTTGTTTCGCGGAAAGCCTTCTCAAAGAACAGCATAGGCGTGTAGCCGTCCAAGGCTATCCCCAAAATGAGCGCGACAAATCCGGCTGTGTTCCAGCCGAACTTTTTGTAGCCTCCGCGACTTGACAAAAAATCCGACAGCAATCCGAAGAGCGCGCCAAAGATAATGCACGGCCAAAAGTGTCCGGCGAGGCACATGATAAGGCCGATGATAGCGCTCATCATCGTGATAGCGCCAAACTTCTGAACCTTCAGCCGCAGGTAAAGGTATATCACGCCGCCTACCAGAGCATTGAAGCAGACGATAAACGCCGTCATCAGCGGGATGGCTGAGAACGCCATTGCGAAAACCAGAATCACCAGAAAGAACAGCGCGGTAAAGATACCGATGGTGATGAGGTCTTTTGCTTTAAGTTTGTTGTTCATAATTTCCTCCCGTTATGAGCGACCCGAATACGAGCGGCTTTTTCATCATGACGAATTCCCAAAGCCGCGCCAGCCCCGTTTTGGGGTTTTGTCTTTTGTTCATTGAACATAAGGCGTTTTGCCTCCTTAAAAGTTAGTCTAAACTAAGTTAGTCTACGTTAATAAAAAAGATTGGTCAAGGGAACGTTTGGAGGAGAATAATCGGGGCTTGTGAAAAATTTCCGCAAGGGCTGCAATACTTCCATGCTTGTAACAAGGGCGGCCAACAAGACGGACTACGCTTCACCGGCCCATGACCCTAAGAAGACAGCGCGTCAAGTACCTGACGCCGCAACTCCATCAAGTTAGTCAGATTTCCTCATTCGCTATAGCTAACACCTCATTCGCTATAGCTAATACCTCATTCGCTATAGCTAATACTCCGTTGGCTGTAGCTAACAACTCATTCGCTATAGCTAACACCTCATTCGCTGTAGCTAACGTCTCATTCGCTGTAGCTAACGTCTCATTCGCTGTAGCTAATACCTCATTCGCTGTAGCTAACATGCAGTGCGCGCAGAAGGGCGTACAACGGAAGGCGTTCCGTGAAAGCAGCCGTTGGCTGAGGGAACCACCACGGATATGTTCTAAAGAATAAAATCTCGCTGACACCAGCGACTCCACGATACAGAGGCTGGTTATCGCGCTATCACTTCCCTGTGCAATGTGGTATGCTAAACTATGAACACACTATCTGTTGCCCAGTTCGCCGAGCGACTCCGAACAAACATCGAGAAGGTCTTTCTGGGAA
>JAITIX010000029.1 GCA_031279205.1 Treponema sp.
TATGATTTGATCGCGGCTTTCTCCGGTGATGAATTCCATGTCAGCCCCCCATGTCGGTATTTTACTGGTTTGACGCGGTTGCTTCTAGACTTTTGACACAGTCTGCCCACGTTTGCCCCCCGTAAACCCGTAACGCTTGCGGGAAATCTCCCCCTCGCTCCAGCCCCCGCCTCTGCGGGACTGCCGTCCCGTAACGCCCCGCACAAACCGGCTCTTATGGCGCACCTTCACCCGCCCGCTCAAATACTCCGCACCGGACAGTTTGCTTATCCCCGACAACACGGGGTACGCTGTGTTCCCCGTACAGGGAAGCCGCTCTTCCCCGTACAGGGAAGCCGCTCTTCCCCGCACAGGGAAGCCGCTCTTCCCCGTACGAGGGAAACGCCTTCTGACAGGATGACATGGACACTCCGCACAAGGCGTGGCGGGAGCCTTGATGAGACTTGAGCGGCTTATAATTTGTGCTTTGTAACAGCGCTCAACTCATATATAGCGCGCGCGTAAGTCTGGCGTGCGACGATCTCAGGGAAGGCGTTGATTATTCCGATAGTTAGAAAATGAATGTTATAGCGGTGCTGTACGGAGGCGCTTTGCGCGAGCCAGCATATAAAACGGTTTTTCATGGAAAAAGCGCCTTTGATCTGACGCTTGACAGGGTGCGTTTATTCCCAGCCGTGAACAAGGTTGCGTTGTTAGCGCCGGCAACACCGACATTGCCCCTGTGCGCGGCGGATGAGGTGATTCTTCCCCCTAATGGGAAACAGTGGACGCGGAAGCAAGTCCTCAATACCCTGGCCTCCTTGTCAGAAGGTTTTGACTATACCTATTACGCCTGGGCTGACTGCCCGTTTCTGGACGCGGGACTTGCGAGCGCGGTGAGCAAGCGGCATATCCGTTATGCCGCCGAGTATTCCTACGCTGATGGTTTTCCCTACGGGCTTGCGCCGGAGATTCTGGCGCCTGGGGTTGCGGCAATTCTTTCAAAGCTATTGGGCGATGATGACGAACCAGTTGAGCGGGACAGCATCTTTGCCACACTCCAGAAAGATATAAACGCTTTTGATATCGAGACTGAAATTGGGGCGGACGACCTTCGCATCCACCGCCTGAGCCTGAGCGCGGATTCCAAACGTAATCTGCTCCTGCTTACCCATTTTACTGAAGCGGGCTGTTCCAGCGCCAAAGACATAACCCGACTTATCAAGGAAAGGCCGGAACTCCTGCGAACCTTGCCGAGCTTTTACACGATTCAGGTTGCAGGTTCGTGTCTTCAGGCCTGCGCCATCTGTCCCTATCCGCGTTATGGACCTGGTCAGGCTGGCGCGAGAGACTTTATCACGCTGGAACGGTTTAACACGCTCTTGGACAAGATAAGCGACTTTTCTGGCGATGCGGTGCTTGACCTTTCTCTCTGGGGTGAACTCAGTCTGCATCCTCAAAAGCAGGAACTTATTGGTGCAGCGCTTGAGCGTCCCCAGCTTTCTACCATTATAGAGACTTCCGGGCTGGGCTGGAAAACAGCGGAACTTGAGGCGCTTGCCGACATGTCCACGAGAGCTGCGTCCCGCGTGGGCATTCTGGCCGCAGCGCTTTCGTGGATCGTGTCGCTTGACGCGCATGATGAGGCGCGTTATCGCGGCATTCGTGGCGCAGGCTATCACGAGGCGCTTGAAACCGTGAAAACCTTGACGCGGCTCTTCCCAAAAGACACCTATGTTCAGGCTATACGAGTGAAAGACTCGGAAGATGATATAGAAGTTTTTTATCGTTCTTGGAAAGAGACCGAGGCGCATGTCATTATCCAGAAGTATGATTCGTTCTGCGGTAAACTGCCTGATCTTGGAGTGTCAGACCTCTCACCACTTATACGCCGTCCCTGCTGGCATCTCATGCGGGATATGGTGATTCTCCTTGATGGGACGGTTCCACTCTGCCGGGAAGATTTAGGAGCGCTTTCAGGAAAGGCGGAACAAGGAACCCTCGGTAACGTATTCAGCGATGAGTTAGCGGCAATTTGGGAGTGTGGCTTCCCGGTTTATAAACAACACTGTGGGGCAATATATTCGGGTCTATGTGAGAAATGTGATGAATACTATATCTACAATTTTTAACAATATTATGCCTTCTTATACTGCGGTTGGCGGGACTGAGCGAGGCGCGTCGTCAGGGTTGTCGGCGGTGATTCTCAATCGCGGGGGACGCTATCCTCGTCGGACGCTGTTTCAGGAGCTGGAAAAAGTGGGCTTTGATTACATCATTTCAATGGAAGGCCCGCAGGAACGCTATGATGTTGAGGAGCTTTCAGGCCGTTTCCCGCAGGTTCGCTTTATACTATTGAAGGAGAGTGTGAGTTTTGGTGAACAGATCAACCTTGCGGCCTCAGAACTGAGTAGTTCCCTGTTTTTCGTCCTGTGGAACGATCTGCGTATCCTCCATTCTGGTGGTGCATCCCGTATGGCGGAACGCCTTCAACTGGGGCAGGAAGAGCTTTACAGGAACGTGGTACAGAAAAGCGCATACCGGCGCTTGTGTACCGTACCGCTGATACAGAATTCACACTTTGAGAACCTGCCGACCATTTCCGCGCCGGCGCTATTTAAAGGCACGGTTAAGACGCTCATGTTTGCGCCAGAACGGGAAGGCCAGTCATCGCTCTATCCCTTTGATGGGGTGGGCATCTATGACCGGCTTCGTTTTATTGACATTGGCGGTTTTGATGCCAGTCTTAGCAGTACCTATTGGCAGCTTATGGATTTCGGGTTTCGCGCTTACCTGTGGGGCGAGCAGATCAGCGCGACCCAGCTTATACGGCTCTCTTATGACGGGGAACCGCCGCCTGAGGACAGCACGACTGATGAAAGTTACCGGCGCTTTTATCTTAAGAACCTTGCTCCGATCTTTCAGGGGGATCACGCCTCTCTGCCGCTGAGATGTTTTTTCTCTTACTCATGGCGGGTTGGCGGCGATCTTTTCACTGTATGGGAGGAATTTCTTAAAGCGCGGCACTGGATCAAGGATTACCAGTACCGGTTCCGCAGTGATGCGCGGGCAATCACTGAACTGTGGGAGACTGTGGGGGAACCCACGGATATCGAGCGTCTACGGGGGAAGGGTTTGGGGCTGAAAAATACAGAGAAACCGGTAACGCCTGAGGTAAGTATACTGGCGACAGAGGTGCCGGCAACAGCGACTCCTACGGCCATAACGCTGGCGACAAAAACGCTGCCGTTAAGCGTAACGGGGCAGGAGGGGCATGAGGTATGACCGCTGTAGTTGTACAGGCGCGGCTTGATTCTTGCCGCCTTGAGAAAAAATCATTGCTGCCGCTGGACAGGGAACCACTGGTCTTTCGAGTTATGGAAGTTCTGAACTTTATTCCCTGCGATCTGCGTGTGCTTGCTTGTCCCGAAGACTGCGTTACGGTCTTCGCTCCATTTGCAGAGCGGGCTGGCTTTGAACTTTCAGTTGGTTCCAAGGATGATGTGTTAAGCCGCTATTGCGTGGCGATCAGGCGCTTTGGTATTGACCGCGTGATTCGGGCAACAGCGGATAACCCCTTTGTATTTGCCGATGCCGCTGACTTTCTCAATCGGGAAGCGATTAGTCTGAACGCTGACTACGCTGGCTATAGCGGCCTGCCCTATGGCGCGGGTGTGGAATCGGTGAACGCCGAGGCGCTCTTGCGTGCTGAGCGGGAGGCGTCGTTGCCGCCGGAGCGGGAACACGTCTGTCCCTACCTTTATAGCCACCCTGAATGGTTCCAGCTTCACCGCCCTCTCGCACCCCGCGAGTGGCAGGGACCGAGTCTGCGTGTAACTGTGGACACACGAGAAGATTACGAGCGGGCTATGATCCTGTACCGTGTCCTCTCTGAACAGTCGCAAGAAGCGCAATATAAATACAATGGAAGAAACATTATCAAGACATACCACGAAGTTTTTTGTGGGAAGAAGACAGTACGGAAACGGAAGCTCCTTGCCAACATTGCCTAGGGAGGGAAGGCCATGAATCGAGCTATATTTCTTTTTTTTATCTTTCTTATTGTTACCATTCCGTTGTCTGCACAGACCGCTGTTCAGATGTCAGTTCAGACGCTCACGCTTGATGAGACGCTGGATCGTCTTGGCGGGCTGGGTAACGTGGAGTTCCGGTGGGACCCGTTTTTTCAGAGCGGGACCTTTGCGATAGCGGAGCATTCAGCAACCTTTGAGGCTGGTGATCCCGGGGTAACAGGTATCACTCTGATTAATGGGACAGAGTTGCTGTCCTGTCCGAATCCTTATGTGGAGAAAGGTCAGCTCCGCTTTCCAGAAGGCTTTGTAACAGCACTCAGGAACGGGCTGGAACAGGCTTTCCATGACGAGCGAGTCCTGTTTCGCATTGCCGCGATTATCATTGACCCGGGGCACGGGGGTAAGGATGCTGGCGCAATAGCAACCCATGTCATCAACGGGAAAAGTACACAAATCCTTGAGAAGAACATCACTCTCAAGGTTTCGCTTGACCTTTATAGTCGCCTTTCCCGCGCCTACCCTGATAAGCGAATCCTACTGACGCGAAACGGAGATACCTATCCCTCTCTGGAAGAGCGCGTTGACCTTGCCAACTCTGTGCTACTGAAGGATAATGAGGCGATCATATACATTTCCATTCACGCGAACTCTTCGTTTAACAAACATGCCCGTGGGTATGAGGTCTGGTATCTTACCCCCGATTATCAGCGAACCGTTATTGACAGCGAAAAGTACGCTGACGATCTGGCCCCCATCTTCAACGCCATGTTGCAGGAGGAATTTACCGCTGAAAGCATCAGTCTGGGCCGCTCTATATTGAGCGGCTTTGAGGAGACTCTGGGTAACGCCCTGCCATCGCGTGGGATCAAGTCGGAAGCCTGGTATGTGGTACGGAATGCCCGTATGCCAGCGGTACTGGTGGAACTGGGCTTTATTACCAATGAGGCAGACGCAGCCCTGATGCTCGACGAGGCATACTTGAAAAAGTTTTCAGAGGCGTTGTATAAGGGAATCATGGATTTTGTTAACACCTTTGAGCGCAGCGGCGGCTTGGTTTCCGTCGAATGAATTTGAAAGCTGTTCGTGCTATTGTGTGTGTTGCGCTTTTGTTTTTTCTCGGAGTTTATGCCTTTGTTGATTTCAGGCTTTCCAGGCGGGAGCGGCGAACCTTTGTTTTCTATACCCTGTATGAAGGCACTGCTGAGGTTGAAGACCGTATGTTCCTCCGTGAGCCTTCGGAAGAATCCAACATACGCCGCTTTGTGGAGGAGATTCTGCTAGGACCGGTGTCGCCCGATCTTGTCCCGCTCTTTCCCAGGGAAACGCAGCTTCGTTCCTTGCTGTACCGAGACGGTGTGGTCTATGCGGACCTCTCTGAAAGCGCGGTTCTGGTATCTCTGAACGGCGGCAATGTGTTTCAGAGCCTTGGCACGCTGGACACGGGCATACGTCGGAATTTCCCGTTTGTCCGTAATGTCAAACTGTTTATTGAGGGGAATCAAGTTTTTACAATATTTGCTACTTCTCGCTGATTCTTCTCAAAATAGTGTTGACAATTTAGAAAGAGTTTGTATAATCTTGAACAATAGTTTAGAAACACTCAAAAGAAAGGAGTTGTACATGAAACGTATTTTCGTTTTTGCGGTTGCTACATTAGTAGCAGTTGGTTCAGTGTTCGCAGATGAGAAGTCGCTTATTGACTTCAGCTTACTCAAAGCGGATATTGATGAGAAAGAGGTTCCGGGTAACGGGGTGCTGGATGCTGATGGTAATCCTGTGCATACAACGAACTTTACCCAGAATGAAGCCACCCTGATGGACTTTGCTAATCAGGCTGGCGCGTTTGCCACTGACGAACAGAAGGCGTCAATGAGAACCTCTCTTGCTATCGAGAACTGGGATGTTGTATTCACGTCCTCAGCTCGTACGCTGGAGAATAAGCGTCTGAGCTACACTCGGGAAGCTCCGAGCGCTGCTTATGACACCGTAATGGGCGTCCGCATCCATTTCCCGGCTGAGGCGTATAATTCCTCAGCCCAGATCGTTCCCCCGTTTCCTATCCCCGGTTTTGACCAAGCGGGTGATGAATCCACTAAGACACCGTATGCCCCTGCGAGCCGCTTCAAGCCCGTTGAGAATGGAGACAGAACTGCTGACGGAGGCAAAGGTATCATCTACAACGTGGGAACGATTAAGTCAGTGGTGGCTGAAGTCTATGGCCTGAACTTCCCCCATAAGCTCTCCATCATCCTCATTGATCACCTCGGCAATGAGAAGATCATTCCGATGGGGAACCTTAACTACGAAGGCTGGGGCAAGCTCACCTGGAACAATCCCCAGTATGTGGGTGATGTTCGTAATCGGGAACTTCGCCTGTATCCCATCTATCCCCAGTCTCAGACCTTTGTCCGCTTTGGCGGCTTCATTGTTCAGAAAGACGCTTCGGCCCCCGGAGGGGACTTCATTGGCTACTTCAAAGAAGTCCGTGTAATCTACGATCAGGCTGTGCTTGAGACCGATACACCGCGTGACATCGACGATGAGTCCATCTGGGAAATCATCACGGATCGTGAGTCCTCCCAGAACAGGACCGATATGCTCCAGTTTGGTAACAACTCGGTACAGCAGTATCTGGATAGTGCACGCCAGGCGCCGGAGAACTATCCTTATGCGTATCCTACCGGACGCGCATCTGGAGCTGCTGGTGGAGAAGCCTCCGCTGATGAGCAGTAAGCAAGAGTTGAACTCACCGCTTGAGTGAGTAAAACAGACTGCCTGAAGAATCTCTCATGATTTTTCAGGCAGTTTTTTTATAGGCATATAATGCGTAAGACAAACCTTCCTAATCAGAAACAGCTTAAAGGAACCTATGACAAATATTTAACCGTACGGGTTTTAGTTACCAAAGACCTTGAACAGGGTATAGAAAAAGCGGTCAGTTCCATGCAATCCCACCCTACTGTTAAGGGCAGGGTCAAAGAGTTCGATAGCTTTTATAAAAAGTACCTCGGACTGCTTAAAAAAGGCGATTCTGATCCGCTTATAACCGACCTGATTGGTATCAGGATCATCTGCCCCTTCTTTGAGGATATTTTTGTTGTTGAAGATGTCCTCAAACAAACCTTTGAAGTTGTTGAGGTTGAGCGCAAGGGATCAAACTATTCTTTCAAAGAATTCGGCTATGAATCGACCCATCTGCTGATAAAACTGCCCGGTGGAGTCAGAGAACAGCGGGGAGACTGTGGTATTGAGGTGGTTGAAGTGCAGATTCGTACCATATTGCAGGATGCCTGGGCTGAGGTTGAGCATGAGCTGGTGTACAAGGCTGAGTTTACACCTTTTGACGAACCTCTGAAGCGTAAAATCGCAGCGCTCAACGCCAATCTTTTTCTTGCTGATACAATCTTTCAGGAAATCAGAGAACATCAGCGTAAGCTCAATGGCGAAC
This sequence comes from Treponema sp., assembly GCA_031279205.1. GTDB lineage: Bacteria > Spirochaetota > Spirochaetia > Treponematales > Breznakiellaceae > JAIRMT01. Next base: position 7,462 of record JAITIX010000029.1, read on the forward strand.
TGGGCAAGCGACGAGGTTCTTTTTTAAGAAAAGTCGAGGAATCTACTGACAGTTTTTTATTTGCCGAAGAAACCTTCGTAAACATTCGAGCAGGTGGTGAACAAAGCGCCATGCAACTCCCGACCATACACTCTTCGCGTGCATCCATCGACGAGCTTCTGCTCAATGCCCTCTATGCCCATAACCGGAATCAGTTTGATCAGGCTATTGCGTTTTATACCCGCATCCTTGAGCTGCACCCCAATAACACAGTCTGTTCCCTCATCTATAAACATCGGGGCATGGCGAACTTTGCCCGCTCCCACTACGAGGACGCTATCACCGACTTTACTCAGGCTCTGGAACTAGATCCCAGTTCCTACAAGTCCCCCTATTACCGAGGAATTGTGAAGGCTATATTACAGCGGTTCCCCGAAGCCATTGACGATTTTAGTCTCTCGCTCACTATAAATGCCTATCAGCCTTTCTGCCTGTATCGCCGTGGCCAAGCCCACTATCATATTGGTGACCTACTCCAAGCTATCGCGGACTGCGAATCCGCGCTGAAACTAGAAACTAATTGTGAACCCGCGCTGAAGTTCAAGGAATTCCTGCTTGGGAAGCTCAAAATGTGATTAGCTTACCTGATCACTAACTTTGAAGCTCTCTCATGTCTGAATCAGGTCTAGCAATAAGCCCTCCCGCCTTGTATAGTAACGCCATTATGCGATATACAGGAGCAAGAATCTTGATTGAGGCCCTGATTGAACAGGGCGTAGACACGGTGTTCGGGTATCCGGGCGGCAAGGTGCTGAATATTTATGACGAGTTGTACCAGTGCCGCGACCGGATCCGGCATATTCTGGTGAGCCATGAGCAACATGCGGCGCACGCCGCCGACGGCTATGCCCGCTCAAGCGGCAAAGTGGGAGTCTGCCTTGCCACATCCGGGCCGGGTGCGACTAACCTCGTAACCGGCATTGCTACGGCCTACATGGATTCAGTTCCGCTGGTGGCAATCACGGGCAATGTCGGGAGATCAATCCTGGGCAAAGACAGCTTTCAGGAAGTAGACACCGCCGGCATTACCATGCCCATTGTCAAGCACAACTGGATCGTCAAAAACGCGGAAGACCTGGCTGAAATCGTCCGCGAGGCCTTTATCGTGGCCGTTAGCGGTCGCCCTGGACCCGTGCTTATCGATATTCCCGCAGACATCAGCGCGCTTGAGGCGGAAATGCCTCCAGTGGGAACGCTGGCGTCGCTCCCAATTCAGGGCGCGCGGGCGTGGCGCCTGTCCCAGCGAAGCCTGCGGCAGACCTTTACTGAGGCTGACATTGACCGCGCTGTCAACTTACTGGTCAAGGCAAAACGGCCGACGATTTACGCGGGCGGTGGTGTAATCATTTCCGGCGCATCCGCCACACTGATCGCGCTTGCCGAGCGCCTGGGTGCGCCGGTGAGCCTCAGCCTCATGGGACTGGGAGCCTTGCCGTACGAACACCCGCTCTATACCGGCATGGTCGGTATGCACGGAAGCGTGGCGTCCAACAAGGCCGTACAGAAAGCAGACCTCCTGATAGCAATCGGCGCGCGCTTCTCCGACCGCGTTACCAGTAGTCCAGACAAGTTTGCCAGTAAAGCCAAAGTCTTGCACTTCGATATTGATCCAGCTGAGATTAACAAAAACATCCAAGCCGAAGTTTCAGTCATCGGGAATATCCGCGATACCCTGCGCCATGTGCTTGAAAAGCTCCCAGCAGACATCAAGACCGAATGGAACGACGATATCAGTACATGGAAAACCAAGCTTCCTCACACTCATCACCGAAAAACCACGCTCCATCCTCGCTTTATCATCAAAGAAACAGCAAAGGCGCTCGGAACACTCGACAATGACGCTATTATTGTTACCGATGTTGGACAGCATCAGATGTGGACAGCACAGTTCTACCCCTTCTCAAAACCACGTTCCTTCCTTACTTCAGGCGGACTGGGAACCATGGGCTTCGGACTAGGCGCGGCGCTGGGCGCAAAAGTCGCCAACCCGTCGCGTCCAGTCGTACTTTTCACCGGCGATGGCTGTTTCCGCATGAACTGCGCTGAACTGGGAACCTTGAGCGCCTATCACTTGCCCGTACTGGTGGTGGTGTTCAGCAACGGCGTTCTCGGCATGGTGCGGCAGTGGCAGACCATTTTTTACGAAAGCCGCTACTCGGAAACCAACCTTAACCGCCCGCCAGATTTCGTGAAGCTGGCTTCCGCATACGGCGTTGCCGGCTTTCGCGCTGACAGCGAAGCCACTTTCACTACCGCGCTTGAGGCCGCCATGCAGGAACTTGTAGCAGGCCGCGCCGCTGTCATTGACGCCCACATCGACAAGGACGAGCGCGTATTGCCGATGGTTCCCGGCGGCAAACCCATTGATGAGCAGATTCTGTCGTAGATTTCACCTGCCCGTGAGCGCTCGCCAGGGATTTTGCCTGAAGCGGATGAGCAGATACACCCAGCCAAAGCCAAAGCCCGCGAGGTGCGTTAAATGAGCCACGCCACTCTGAAACCCGAAGAACGAAGACACCAGCTCAATAATCGTGAAGACCAGCACCATAACCGGTGCGCGCATGGGCAGAATCCCCCAGATGGCAATCACGGCGTTGGGGAAAAACGTGGCGTAGGCAAGCTGCACCGCGAAGATAGCGCCAGACGCGCCCAGAAGCCAGACCCAGTACGAGCCAGTGAGACAATACACCGCCAGGGAAAAAGCGCCGGCAAGAAAGCCGGTAATCAGGTAGTAGCAGAGAAACTCAACACTCCCCATATACCGCTCAACCTGAGTCCCGAACATGAACAGGGCAAGCATATTAAACAAGAGATGACTGATATTGCCGTGAGTAAACATATAGGTAAACACCTGCCATACCCATTTGTTGCCGATTACCGCCAGAGGGTTCATCGCAAGATAGGTGTTGCTCATCGGGATAAGCTGCTGTAGAGCAAACACCACGACATTGATGCCAATGAGGATCAAGGCCACGTTGCCAGATTGATAAGAACGATTAACTATTCGCATAGTGTGAAGATACGCTTATTCTTGATACCCGTAAAGATCGTTATGATACCCTTCCCTTTCTCTTACTAATTTACTATGATATATATACCAGTTTGACAGTTAAGGAAGTTTGTATGACGGAACGTCAAGTCTATATTGATTATAACGCAACCACGCCTCTCCGTGCGGAGGTTAAGGCTGCTATGATAACGGACCTCGATATCTATGGAAATGCATCGAGTATGCACGCGCATGGGCGCTTAGCTCGCGCGCAGATTGAAGAAGCACGGGCTTCGGTGGGAGTGCTGGTGGGAGCGCCGCCTGATCGCATCATCTTTACATCAGGAGGCTCAGAATCAAATAACACCGTGTTCCAGACCATGCGCCAGCAGAGAACGGCTGAGGACGGGCGTGTGCTGGGCCGGAGAAGCGAGATTATCACCAGCGCCATTGAGCATCCCTGTGTGCTTAACTCAGCCATGTTCCTGAAAAGCCTGGGGTTTAAGGTAACGATCTTGCCGGTTGACGAGCAGGGACTGGTGAAGCTGGACGCGCTCAAGGCGGCGCTTAACGAAAACACCCTCTTTGTATCAATCATGATGGCCAATAACGAAATTGGGACAGTGCAGGATATCAAGGAAATCAGCCGGCTGGTGAAAGAGGCCGGCGCCTTCATGCACAGTGATGCAGTGCAAGCCGTGGGGAAGATTCCGGTGAACGTGGATGAACTGGGCCTTGATTATCTCACCATGTCGGCGCATAAGATTTACGGGCCAAAAGGCGCTGGAGCCTTGTATGTACGGAAGGGAGCGCCTTTGCTTCCGCTTATCCACGGCGGTCATCAGGAAGATGGATTCCGCGCCGGAACCTACAATAACATCGGCATACTGGGATTCGGGCTGGCGGCTTCACTGGCAGCCGGAGAACTTGGCTCGTATAGCAGACACACAGCCGCTTTGCGCGACCGGCTGCGCGACGGCCTGCTGAAAAGAGTGCCAAACATCAAGATTAACGGCCATCCAACAGCAGTGCTTCCCAACACGCTGAATGTTTCCTTCCCCGGAGCCGAAGGCGAGTCGATTCTGCTTTCAATGGACATTGAGGGCATTGAGGCATCAACCGGTTCAGCCTGCGCTTCAGGCAGTCTTGAGCCGTCGCATGTACTCATGGCCATCGGCGTTGGGCCAGAACTTGCCCACGGTTCCATTCGCTTCAGTTTGGGTTGGGGGCTGAACGTGGACGATATTGACTATATCCTCCAAAAATTGCCGCCCATTATCACGCGACTCCGAGCCATATCTACGTTACGCTACAATAAGGAGAAAGAACATGACTGACTGGTTGTATTCAGATACGGTGAAAGAGCATTTCACCAATCCCCGAAACGCACTGTTCGGGGAAGAAGCGGATTTCTCCTGCAATGCGCGTGGACAGACCGGAAATATCAAGTGCGGAGATCAGATGCTCATGCTCCTCAGAATCAAGGACGATATCATTACAGACGTACGCTGGAAAACCTATGGCTGCGCCAGCGCCATTGCTTCGACAAGTATGCTCTCCGAAATCATCAAAGGCATGAACATCAGGGAGGCGTACACGATCAGGCCAGAAGACCTAGTGAAAAAGCTCGGCGGCCTGCCGGATTACAAGATACATTGCTCGGTATTGGGAGACAAGGCTCTGCGAGCGGCTATTGACGACTACCTTGAAAAAACCGGACGCACCGGCTTGCTCAAGGTAGCCACAACCACAATCTGCCAATGTTTAGGCATCACGGATAAGGACATTGAAAACGCCTTTCAGAATGGCGCACGCACATGGGAGCAACTCCAGCAAGCCACCAAAATCGGTACAGTCTGTGGAAACTGCAAGGACAAAGCGCTGGAACTCCTGCACGAGTTCACTCACATCTACGGTATGTAACGAACCGCTTATCAAACGTGCCGAAACCCCCTGGGCATAGGGGCGGCGCACCAGCAAAGAGCAGTGTTGACAGAGAGGTAAAGAAAGAGAGAGAAGAACTCTCATACCCGCCGGCACGGGAAATCAAGACCTATGCCCAGGGCGGCTCTGGCTATTGACGGCGCTAAGAATAGAAAGAAGCAAAAACCTTGTAGAGTAAGTTCAGCAAACAGTCCAAGCCGCAAGCCCTCTGTGTGGTTTATGAGAATCTCACTGAGTTCTTCATTAAATCTCACTGAGTTCTTCATTAAATCTCACTGAGTTCTTCATTAAATCTCACTGAGTTCTTCATTAAATCTCACTGAGTTCTTCACTAAATCTCACTGAGTTCTTCACTAAATCTCACTGAGTTCTTCACTAAATCTCACTGAGTTCTTCACTAAATCTCACTGAGTTCTTCATTAAATCTCACTGAGTTCTTCATTAAATCTCACTGAGTTCTTCATTAAATCTCACTGAGTTCTTCATTAAACGTGGTGTGGTTTGGCCGGAACGTGGTGTGGTTTAGCCGGAACGTGGTGTGGTTTGGCCGGAACGCGGTGTGGTTTGGCCGGAACGCGGTGTGGTTTAGCCGGAACGCGGTGTGGTTTAGCCGGAACGTGGTGTGGTTTAGCCGGAACGTGGTGTGGTTTGGCCGGAACGTGGTGTAGTTTGGCCGGAACGTGGTGTAGTTTGGCCGGAACGTGGTGTAGTTTGGCCGGAACGCGGTGTGGTTTAGGGGAATCTTGAGGGTATTACTTTAAAGTACCAGAGAAGCGCCAGAAACACTGGCTGCTTAGAGGGTTGATGGAACTATCCCGCGGGTTAGCGGCGAATAGTTCCGGGATTCTGGGGCAAGTTTAGCCTTTAGGCGTGGGTTGCTGACAAAAAAGCCGCCTTCCGGCGGCTCTTGCGTCTAAAGCCTTTCGGTCAGGTCATTTGCGTTAAGCATGATCGGCTGACCATCGGCGCCTTGTATCAGGAGAATATCGCCCTGAAAACTGAC
>JAITIX010000062.1 GCA_031279205.1 Treponema sp.
AAGATTTGTTCCATCCTTCTAAAGATTTACTCCATCCTTCTAAAGATTTGTTCCATCCTTCTAAAGATTTACTCCATCCTTCTAAAGATTTGTTCCATCCTTCTAAAGATTTACTCCACATTTTTCCTTGTTTATCCAAGACGACTAAACGTCATGGGTAAACAAGGAGCATTGAAGCTAGAACGTGAACAGCGTGTTCTTGCGCCATTCAGACAGGGCGAACACAAAGCCGATCCTTGCGTTACCGCCTTCGGCAATCGCGCTGTGGCGGTTGTTTTCCACAGGTGGGCCGAGCCTAATGACGCGGTTGCTGCCGTTCCCCAGTTCCAGCCTTACCCAGCCTACGTCAAAAACTGGATCGCTGGCCTGTATTGATGTAACAAAATCATCACCTTCAATATCAAGAAGCCCACGTATATATGACTCGACCTGTTGCACGTCGGCGTCTCTCTCGCCGGACGAGTCCGAGACGAGCCAGCCGCTTCCATTCCGCGTCAGGGTTTGCTCAGACGCCGGCGCGGGCGGCGTTTCCTCCTCGCCGTTGGTGTCAGAGGCAGTGGGCGGCGCATGGATAACTATGCGCTGAACCGCGTCAACACCGATCGAGGCGTTTTCGGTATCAGGGAAGAGGCGCAGGTTATACCATGAGGTAACGGAACTCAGGGCATAGGAGGCTATTGTGCTGCTTGCACTTGAGCGAACCTCGTCCTGATTGTATTTACGCATGTACACCGCGCCCAGAGAGTCGGCGTCTCCCACAAGCAGGTCGAGGAGCGGGGTTTCGGACAGGCCGCCCTGAATCACGATGCGGTCGGCGCTATCCTCAGTAAGGCCGAAGCGCTCGTGGGAAGAGGAACCCCGCAGCAGATAGGGGGCTTTGGTTGAAAGCACATGGAGCAGGTCTTCGACGCGAAGCTGCTTTGCCGGATAGTCAACGCCGTCGCGGGTAACAAACCATTCGCCGCTCTTTCTCGCAAGATTGATGCTTGTCCCGTCGTGAACGAGTTCGATGCGGTCAGCCTGCTCAACCCGTTTTTCATCAAGCCATGCGTAGTTTGCGTCGCGTGTGTTTATCCGCTCTGGCTCGAAGATGAGCGTCGCTGTGTAGATAAGCGCCAGCGCCGCGACCAAGCCAGCAAGCATGTATATCTTCCGGTTCATCTTTTTTATGTAAACATTTTCCGTGCTAGACATGTTCATTTCCTCCCTTTGCTTTGCGCTGCCGGCGCCATGCCAGACACACGCCCACGATGATCACTGCAAGCGGAAGCAGGATTACGTTAAGTGTGCGCGCCCAGGTCATAGCCACTGCTTCTTTCTGTGGGTTTGCAATCTTGTCCAGGCGCGCGCCCTCGCTTTGCCGGCTTCTGATGCTGATGATGTCGTCATCGGCACAGAGCCAGAGTGCGGCCTGTACCAGAAAATCAAGGTTCTGCCGGCGCTGTATATAGTTTGAACCAACATCGCTGTCCGCGATCACAATGATACGCGACTCTTTGGCAGTGGCGGGCAACTCAGGCAGTTCCTCTGCCGCCCCTTCCCGCGAGGGCTTTGGCGCGCCCGCGAAATAGCTGGGGAAAACGCCGGAAAGCGCGGACGCGAACGTCTTCTTCCCTGTGGTACTGGCGGTCTCAGCTTCCAGAAGATACGCGGGGGCGTCTGGGCTGACGGAGAAATCAGTGGTTTCAAGCCACGCCTGATCCGTGCTGGTGAAAAGCGTCTCGGCCTGTATGCCTTCCGGTGGATTCAGCTCAAGGTGATTCGGCCAGAACAGGTCAAGGCCGTTAAAACGCGCCGTAAGTGGATGACTGGGATTCCCGTTCTGGGACAATACCCCAATCCAGAGTGGGTATTGAACATAGCGCTGTTGCAGAGCGCCGTAAGCGTTTTGCGTGGTATAGGTCAGGAAGAGCGCGGAGCGGTCAAGCGTCAGTTCCGGCTTAACGGTTGCTCCGTAAAACGAAACCATAGATAGAAGCCCCTGATCCGTCATAAGCCGCGCTGTGGGCATACTCTGGGTATCGATAAACACCCCCTCAACCGCGAAGAGTACCTTGCCGCCGCTCTGAATGTAATGGTCGATGCGGTAGAGCGCCCAATCGTCCAGATACTCAGTGCCACCCAGCACGAAGAGCGCGGGCAGGCTGGCCGGAATCTCTTCGCCGACGCTGAATTCCCGTAGACGGAAGCCTGACATATCGAAAATCTGCCCGATGTACTCGTAATCGTTGGAGAGGCTGCGGGTGGAATCGCCGACAAGCACGCCAATCTCCCGTGATCCTCCCCGCACCAGCGAGCGTATGCGGCTTGTCAGGTCGTATTCGAGGGTATCAAGGGAGAATACCACTGGCAGGACTTCCACTTGATCGAGGTATTCGATAGCAATGCCGGAGTAAACTGTGGCAAAACTTGTTTGATCCTGTTCCTCGGTCTGTATCTGCTGGGGCTGGATGCCGAGTATTTCCATTTCCATGGTGAGGTTTGCCTTAACCGGATCGCGCACGGAAACCCGAATCTTGCCATGAGAGTAGGCGGCGTATTCGCGCAGAAGGTCTTCGATTTCGCCGGGGATTGGGTGTATGGCTGAGAGCTTTTCAGAGAGGTAATAGGTGATGCCCACTTGATCCGGGATTTCGGTGTAGAGGTTCCGTGAAACAGCGGAAATGGTATACATTTGGTCTGTGGTAAGATCGAGTCTGAACCAGATGTTTCGGCTTATGAGCAAGCCAAGTGCAATGGCGGCAATGCTCAGCACCGTGATGATGATGTGTTGTTTTTTCAAAGCTACCTCCATTTCCTAAACAGCAGGACGCGGGTATTAAGAAAGAGAAACAATAGCGTTGTGAGTATGAAGAACGCCATGTCCCGCGTATCAATGATGCCTTTGGAAAAAGTCTCAAAGTGAAAGGTCAGGGAAACAAAGTTAAGCACCTCGCTCAATGGGAGCGGCAGGTTGAAGCTCTGGGTAACCTGAGTGATCAGAGTTATCACCAGCAACACGACCGCTATGCCGAGAAAGGCTCCGGCCTGATTCTTGGACAGGCAGGACAGGAGCAGCCCCAGCGCCACGCTTGACGCGGCGAGTAACAACGCACCCACGTACTCACCGGCGATGACTCCGGCGTCAAAGTTTCCCAGCGGCAGAAGGCTGAGTGGCACGGGGAGCGTAAGCGCCAGTATTCCGGCGACAACGGTGAATGAGGCGATGAACTTGCCCAGCACGAGGTCCCAGTCTGAGAATGGCATGGTGAGCAGAAGCTCAATGCTTCCCAGCTTGCGTTCCTCAGCCCAGCTTTTCATGGTTATTGCCGGAATCACCAGGATGAAGGCCAGAGGGAACGCTGCAAAAAAAACGCGGAGATTTGCGCTGTCCATAGCGAAGAAGTGCTGGTAATAAAACAGCCATATCGAGACAAAGAGCAGGAAGAATACGGTGATCCCGTACAGAACCGGCGATACACTATAGGAATACAGTTCCTTCTTCGCCAGCGCTATTATTTTGCTCATAAAGAACCTCCTGTGGTGCCAGCCGCCGCGCCGACGCCAGAGGCCGCGTTGCCAGAGGTCGCGTTGGTGCCAGCTGCCGCGTCGACGGAACTTTGTTCCGAGGTCAGCTTTACGAAGATGTCTTCCAGACTAAGCTTTTTCCGGTTCATGCCCACAATCTTGACTCCTTCGGCAACCGCCCAGTCAAAGATACGCTCGCCATCAAGCGTTTCCCCGCCCCGTACTGAGAAGTGCGCCAGTACCGCGCCATCAGTCGCTTCAAGCGCGTCCACGCTGAGGTTTCCGTCAAGCCGCGAGAGCCGTTCCTCTATACCCGCGGCAGACGCGCCTTTGAGCAGCACTTGCCACGTATCGGTTCCCTTGAGCGACGCGGCAATTTCGTCCGGCTTGCCCTGCGCAGCGATATGGCCATCGTTGATGATGAGTACCTGCGAACAGATCGCCTCAACCTCCTGTAAGATATGCGTGGAAAGAATCACGGTCTTTCGTTTACCCAGCTCGTTTATGAGCGAGCGAATCTCGATGATCTGGTTTGGGTCAAGGCCAGTGGTCGGCTCATCAAGGATGAGAATCGGCGGGTCATGGAGAATGGCCTGCGCCAGTCCCACCCGCTGTTTATACCCCTTGGAAAGCGTCTCGATACGCCGCCCCACCATATCCCCAAGCCCGCAGGATTCAACGCTTTGCTGTAGCACTCTTTTTCGTTCAGGCTTGGGAACCTGCCTCACGTCGGCCATGAACGCAAGATACTCGTTCACTGTCAAATCCCCATACAGAGGCACACTTTCCGGCAGATAGCCGATGCGTCTTTTCACCTCAACCGGCTCTTCCTGCACGGAAATCCCGTCCACAAACGCGGTTCCGGCACTGGGAAAGTGAAAACCCGTGAGGATTTTCATGATGGTAGTCTTCCCCGCTCCGTTTGGCCCAAGGAAGCCTAGTACCTGATCCTGTCCCACGGAGAAAGACACATCCTTCACCGCCTCGACTAGTCCGTACCGTTTACTAAGTCCTTGCACTTCAATCATTTTCCATAAGCTCCTTATAATCGTATGTGTATATAACCATAAAACCACAGTGAAAGTTAACAGGCAAGCAATGATTGATAGGGTATTCGTGGCACGAGACAAAGGCGGGGTAATGAGCATGAGCGGTTGACCAGCCGGGTCGAGGCGTTTGTCAGACTGGAAGGGCTTGACCTCATATTTATCCCTAATACAGATCACCCGGCTCCTTGACGGGCTTGAGCTGGAGCGATTCAGCGAGGTATTCACGAGAAACCGGAACGTAGAGGTGATGTCGCTCAGTTATTGATATTGCTTTTTTAAGACTTTAACACTGGTTGTCAAGGATTTCCGCATGAGGTATATTAAGTTAATATACTTTAACAAATGAACCGGCCTCGTAGTTTTGGAACTGGTTTATGAAGAAGGTTACATATTAATAGTAGACATTATACCTATACCGACAAACCCTCTAGAACCGAAGCTATTCCGGGGCGCTTTAAGAGGGGGATGGTTCTTCTGGTCTTCCTGGCGATGACCGGCGTCTCCCTCATGATCGGTGCGGATGCCTCGGTTACTCTGGCGAGGCTCCTCCGACTAGAAGAGGCGGCTCTGCGGACTTTTCTTAGCAGCCGACTGCCCCGGACTATGGCGGTGATTTTGTCCGCATCGGGACTCAGCGCGGCGGGACTCATCATGCAAGCTATCAGCCGTAATAAATTTATGTCCCCTTCTACCAGCGGCGCCACTGATGCCGCTGCCCTTGGGGTACTTCTCTCCTATATCGTTTTGGGTCGGGTCTCTCCCGCGCTGCAAACCCTCTTTGCTTTTTCCGCCGCCCTGGTCTCAACAGTGGTGTTTACCCAGGTGATCAATCGCCTGAAGCTGCGTGATCTGGTATACGTCCCCCTGATCGGCATGATGTATGGCGGCGTCTTGTCTGCCCTGGGTACCGCCATAGCCTATCGCTTTGACGTGATGCAGCTTATGTCATCCATAACTTTGGGTAGCTTTGCCCGAATCGGGGATCTTTCGATGGTCTACGTCATCAGCCTGCCCCTGATTCTGGCGGCGATCTATTCCACCGCTTTCAGTATCGTGGGAATGGGAGAGGATTTTTCCCGGAACCTCGGGCTGGCCTATAACCGGGTCATATTCCTGGGCCTCATGATCGTCGCAGTGGTAACCGCAGCCTCCTTTGTAACAGTGGGACCTCTTCCCTTTGTGGGACTGATTATTCCGAATATGGCCGCCCATTTTTACGGCGACAATCTCAAGAAAACTATTATCGACGTGATGCTCTTGGGAGCGGTCTTCGTACTCCTCTGCGACATCACGAGTCGCCTGGTGATATTTCCCTACGAAATGTCCGTGGGCTTTACCATAGGTATCGTAGGAGGCTTTTTTTTTATGATTCTGCTTATAAGGATGCTGCGGCATGGAAAGATACCCCGCCGGGGCTAAACGGATACTGTTCCTGTTTTTCGCCCTCACGGCGCTTATCGTCATGGCAGCTTTCCTCTATATTTACGCTCGGACATCCCTCAAAGCACTCCGACTGGGGATGCCTATGACCCAGAGCGCCTATACGAGCATCATGGCACGGACGCTCCCCGCCCTTATTGGTATGGGCATCTCCGCAGCCCTTATAGCGGTCTTGAGCCTGGCTTTTCAGACTATCACTGAAAGCCGGGTTTTAACCCCTGCCATGATAGGCTTTGATTCGGTGTTTATCGCTACCCAAACGATCCTTGTTTTTTTGTTCGGCGCGTCAACGCCCCTATTCGCCAATGCCGTGCTGAACTACCTCTTTTCCGCCGTCCTTATGGTAGCAGTTTCGGTAACCATGTACGGGATCATCCTCCGGAAGAACAAAAACAACATCGTTTTTTTACTGCTCTTCGGACTCATCCTTTCGGGGATTGTAAGAAGCGGGGTCAATTATATCGAAGTGCTGATGGACCCGGACGAATTCCAGCAGGTACGTTCCGTTACATCGGTAACGGTGAACAACATGAATACTGCCATCATTTTTATCACAGCCCCGCTGATGATCCTGCTTACGGCGCTTATGATGAGGCGGCATCGGGTCTACGACGTGATGAGCCTGGGAGAGGCCAACGCGAGGAATTTGGGAATAGCCTATACGGAGGAACTGCGCCTGAACCTGCTACTCATCGCCGCGGGAATGTCCGTGGTTACCGCCATGATCGGGTCCCTCGCCTTTTTGGGGCTCATCGCGGTCAACATAAGCCGGGAATTGTTCAAAACCTACCGGCATAAAATCCTGTTTTTGGGATCGGCTCTGACTGCATGTCTCATCCTCATTGCCGGGCAGGCCATGGTGGAACTGCTGGAATACGCCGTTCCGGTTACGGTGATTATTGATCTGGCGGGCTGTTCCTATATGTTTTTTTTGATCCTACGGGAGAATCGAATATGATAGAAGTGAAAAACGTGCATCAATCCTACGGTGGCAACACAGTGCTGCGAGGAGTGAATCTCATCATTCCTGAAAACCAGGTAACCGCCCTCATCGGTGCCAACGGCGCGGGGAAGTCCACCCTGCTCAACACGATCACCCGGCTTGTAAGCCTCCGGGAGGGCGCGGTGCTTCTGGACGGCCGGGATATGGCAAGCATGAAAAGTCTGGAGATTGCCAGGACTATCGGGGTATTAAAACAGTCCCACCATATTTCTATACGGATAAGCATTGAGGATCTGGTGGCCTTTGGGCGTTACCCCCACAGCCGTGGACGACTGACCGGAGTGGATAAGGCCAAGATCGACGAGGCCATAGCCTACCTGCGGCTTGAGGACATCCGAGGAAAATACATCGACGAGCTTTCTGGGGGACAGCGGCAACGGGCATATATCGCCATGGTACTGGCCCAGGACACCAAATATATGTTCCTCGACGAACCCCTGAATAACATGGACATACATTTTTCGGTGGAAATCATGCGCATCCTTTCCCGGTTGGTACGGGACCTGGGCAAGACCGTGGTTATCGTGGTCCACGACATCAATTTCGCCGCAGCCTATGCGGACCATATCATTGCCATGAAGGACGGGGCTGTCGCCGCCGAAGGGCCGGTGGACCAGATCATCACCAAAGAAATTCTGGACGATATTTTCGGCTTTGACTTCAACATCGCGGAAGTAGCGGGTAGGAAAGTCTGCCTATATTTCCGTGACGAGCCATCATAGATGGAATTCATCAAACTACAGCGTCTTTGTCGAAAAGTTCGTGATCTAGTCATAGACTCCGGTAAAGAAAACGATAAGCCAAGCAAAAACAACGCCACCCCGGTTCTGAAAAACGTGGTGGCGTTGGCATTGATATTTTTAAGCCCCAGCTTGGGCGGTATAGAGGTCAGCGCCGAAAATACCGCTCAAGTCAGGGCAAAGACAGGTACATCCCTTAGATTGTATCAATAAACTGCATCAGATCCTGTATCATCTGTTTGGCAGCCTGAATCCCGCCAGTCATGGTATACCAGGAGTCGCCGTCTAGGGTGTATATCCAGTTGTTTTTGAAGGCCGAGGTTTGCCGGATGGAGAGATCGTTCCTGAAATTGGCCTCCCCCGCTTCGGTGCCTACAGTAGCAGCCCGGTCAAGCAGGAATATCACGTCGGGGTTGACGGCCAGGATGTATTCTGCGGCGGTTGTGGCTCCGTGGGCGCTGAAGTCCGCGCTTTCACCGGGGTCGGCAGGGATAAAGCCGAATTCATGATAGAGCATCCCAAAACGGCTACCTGGGAGGAACACCGAGATGGAAGATGGATCGGGGGTCATGACAAACAGGGCCTTTGCCCCGGAACTTTGGGCTTTGGCCTTAATGGTGTCCATATCAGTCTTAATTTCTCGGTATCGGGCGTCCAAGTCCTCCTTGAGGGCGGGAAATATGCTGCCCAGGGCGGTAACGTTCCGCAAAATGTCTTCATCCAAGGTTGATTTACTGGCGTCCACCGAAAGTTTAACGAACCGGGCGCCACTGTAGCGACTGTAGGTGTCGGAACGGTATTTGGCCGCGTCCTCCGCACCAAGCCGTTGCCCCGATGCGTTCATCCCAAAGGATCTGCCTCCTAGGATTACCAGTTGGGGTTCAGCCAAATCCAGCACGTCCCAGTCGATGAAGAAGAGGCTACCGCCGCTCACGATCCTGGTTCCCGGCACATCTGACTTATAGTAGGCCAGGGCGTCGGGCAAGGCGCTTCGTGAAGGCACCACTAGGGTTTTGATCCCCGCCCTTTCAAAGCCTACCGAGGCCAGGATGTCGAGGATTGAATAATCGTAAATGGCCACCACCGCTGGGTTAACCACCGCCTCGACCTCCTCCAGGGTGGTATCGACGATTTTTACTGTCTCCAGCGCCGATGACGCCGGACTGCTCTGCTCCGTTCCGCCCCGGGCGGACAATCCAACGGCAAGTCCCGCCGTCAGAAACAATACAAAAACAATTTTTCTCATAGAGAAATCCTCCTATGGTTTTTAGTTACAATATTCTAACTATGTTATAGACAATATACAATCTACGGCACTGGGTCAAGCTGTTTTGCATTATCCGCCTTTACAGTTCGTTTCTTTATACAGCTGGTTTTAGTCTAACCCTCTGGCGGGACCGAGAGAATTGCCCTGCCATGGGTAATTATTTGTAATGCAATAGGTTTTTATATCAAGTAAATGCGTAGCCCTAACCTTGCTGAATCGCTCTAGTTCGCCCGTCAAGCAGTTGGATAACTGCATGTTGCAGGGTATTGCCCTCACCTCAAGGAACGTTTCAAAGTTATTTACGGTTAAGGCGGGTGATGAACCGGACGGCTCCGGCAAGTCTATCGCCAATGTATTCCGCGCGCCCAGCATTGTTGGTGCGCTCATGGCGCTGCATGAGCAACGCGACGGCCTCATACTCGGCCTTTGCAACGGATGCCAAGCCCTCATCAAACTGAGGCTTGTACCCTATGGCGAGTACCGGCAGCCAGACCACAACGCGCCATCCATCACCTTCAACACCATTGGCAGGCACGTTTCCCGCATAGTTCGCACGACGCTCATGTCTGACACTTCGCTGAGGCTTGCGTTTGAAGAGACCAGCACGCTTCACGTGGCGCCGGTGAGCCACGGCGAAGCGCGCCTCGTCATCAGACCAGAGCAGACCCAAGCCTTATGCAAATCCGGATAGGTTCCCTTTTGTTACGCGGATGCCAACGCTACGCCAACGCTCGCCGAGCCGGATACAACGGTTCTACCTTTACCCTTGAAAGCCTCAGCAGTCCAGACGGGCGCATACTTGACCAGATGGCGCATTCCGAGCACGCCGGCGACTCTGTTCATATGACACGCCCGCGCGGCCTACACCCAGGCCATACGCCTTGACCTCAAGGACGTTACGGCCTACCTTAAACGGGGCAACGCTTACTATAAACAAGGGGGACCGCCACGCCTGCGCAGATGGGGAGAAGACGTTGCAGCTTGCTCCAGCCATGCCGACGCGCGGAGTAATCTTAATCTTGAACAGGTGCGGAGCCTAGAACAGTAAAAGGAGGTAGGGCGCGCAGGCGCATCCCGGCGTTTGCGCAGTACAACTGGCGCGCAAACACCACAAGTCTTCCCAAGCTGGCTGCATGGCGGCCAGCCCTAATAACGGCAGGTGAATGTACTGGAACACATTCAAAAACCACGCCCCGGCACAGGGTAGTTAGCGCTAGGCTCAGAGGTATGCTAGCGCAGGCGCAGAGGTATGCTAGCGCAGGCGCAGAGGGTAGTTAGCGCTAGGCTCAGAGGTATGCTAGCGCAGGCTCAGAGGTAGGCTAGCGCAGGCGCAGGAGTATGCTAGCGCAGGCGCAGAGGGTAGTTAGCGCTAGGCTCAGAGGTATCTAGCGCAGGCTCAGAGGTAGGCTAGCGCAGGCTCAGAGGTAGGCGAGCGCAGGCTCAGAGGGTAGTTAGCGCTAGGCTCAGAGGTATGCTAGCGCAGGCTCAGAGGGTAGTTAGCGCTAGGCTCAGAGGTATGCGAGCGCAGGCTCAGAGGGTAGTTAGCGCTAGGCTCAGAGGTATGCGAGCGCAGGCTCAGAGGTAGGCTAGCGCAGGCGCAGAGGTAGGCGGGGGCGCTGAGATAAAAACCGATTCCTCTGACCTTGTTGTAAACAATCCTGGGGAGGTGATAGCGGTGATTCCGCCACTGTCCGCCGGCGCCTACCGGGTACGCATA
>JAITIX010000079.1 GCA_031279205.1 Treponema sp.
CCAGTGGAACGGAATCCAGAGGAGGGCGCTGTCTCGATACTGCCCCATGTGCAGACAAGCAACAACAAAGACATAGAGTTCGTTGCCTCCATCGGCAACCGCGACATCATTCTGATATACACCAAGATCAGTCTTTCAGCCTATGAGTGAGAACACACCTAGCCTAGGTGGAGAGACGCACTCAGCCTAGGTGGAGAGACACACCGAGCCTAGGTGTGAGGACACACTCAGCCTAGGTGGAGAGACACACCAAGCCTAGGTTTGGGATCAAGTTTCTCAAACACCTTGGTGGATGATGTTCTTCCCAGTGCCTGAATGAACAACACGTCCACAAACTGGGTTTTTTCGCACTTTCACTCACTCCAACTGTCCGTGCAGACGGTGGTATAAGCCACCAAACTCCCAATCCTCCGCCTTTGCCACCATCCCGGCCTCTACCGGATTCTCATCTATATAGTTAAAAGCCTTGAAAAACTGGGATATATTCCCGATAATCTTTGAGAAAAATCGTTCTCCCCACAAATGCCCTTTCGTATGATGCACTTTGTTCCAGTATTTCGCGAAATTCCCCTTAAGCCATTGCATTATCTTGGAGAGAGACTGTCCCGGAGCCGGTTTGATGAGGAGATGGATATGGTTATCCATGATACAGAAGTTAAAGAGCTGGAAAGGGTAGTTCTGTTTAGCCTTTTTGACGAAAGCCAAGAACATAGTCTTGATCTGAGGTGACCGCAGGTCCATAGCCTTGCGGTTAATTTCGGAGGTAACGTGATAAATTGCTCCGTCTAGGAGTCTTCTTAAAGGTCTCATATTTATGATAGGGATCTGGGGATGTCTAATGCTTTAGACACTTTTGCACCAGTTTCACCAGTTTGCGGTTTGTGTCTGACACTTTGCGCGCGGTTTGTGTCTGACACTTTGCGCGGTCCGCATGCTGAATCTTACTCTTGACGTGCATTTTTTTCCTGCGTAAAGATAAGCAATGGAAATTACTCATACACCGGTTTTGTTGCGGGAAACCCTGCGTCTGCTTGCACCACGTGTACCGGGGGGCGACGGGGAACTCATGGTGGACGCTACGGTCGGGGAGGGTGGACACAGTTTCGCGTTCCTGTCGCGGTTTCCTAAGCTGCGCGTGATCGGTGTTGACGCGGACGCGGAGATTCAAGCCGTGGCAAAGGAACGGCTCAGGGAATTTGGCGGGCGGGTTTCGTTTTACACTGGCTGGGCGCAGGATTTCTTCGCGGAACTCCCTGAACAGGGCGTGCAGCCTGACACCATACTCATCGATTTGGGGATAAGTCTTTATCATTATGAAAAGAGCGGGCGGGGGTTTAGTTTTCTGAATGAGGAGGCGCTTGATATGCGGCTTGATTGTAACGGGCGTTCAGCGGCGAAGCTCATTGCCGCGCTGTCCGAGCGGGAACTGGCGGATTTGCTGTACTACAACGCCGAGGAACGTCATTCGCGGCGCATTGCCCGCGCTGTCGTGGAGGCGCGGTCGCGGGCGGCTATCCGCAGTTCAGCGGCGCTGGCGGATATTGTGGCGCGGGCGGTTCCATCGGAACGCGGGCGGCACCCGGCAACCAAAACCTTTCAGGCGCTGCGAATCGCAGTAAATGGAGAGCTCGAACGGCTTCCTGTGTTGCTGGAAGCGGCGGTGCGCGCCCTTGCCGTGGGCGGACGTATGGGGGTCATCAGTTTTCATTCGCTGGAAGACCGGATTGTGAAGAATTTCTTCAGAGAAAAAAGCAAAGATTGTATTTCTTCCCCTTCCACGCCGATAGATAGAGACAAGGGGCATAGGATTATGGAACTCCTCACCCGAAAAGGACTTGTGGCTGAAGCGGACGAAATAAAACAGAATCCGCCGTCAAGAAGCGCTAGGTTGCGGGTGATCGAGAAAATTTTTAAGCAAACGTGAGGATGCGAACCGTGAAGCGGCGAGTAATATTTCTATATGCCATTGCCCTTTCCATTCCCCTTCTACTCGGTGTTGTCGCGTGGCAGTCATTCCGTTACGCGATCCTTGAGCGGGAGATAGCGCAACTTGAAACTACTCAGGAAATCTGGGTTGAAGGTAACAAGTCGCTGATTGCGCTTATTACGTCGCTCTCCGGGCCTGAACGCATTGAGGACTACGCGGTTAGGGTGTTGGGCTTGAAAAAGATACAGCCGGAACAGGTTATGCAGGTACGAATCGAAGGGAGGTAGAGCGATGGCTGATTCCCCGACAATACTCATGGGTATCAATCAGTTGGCAAGCGCGTTGAGCTTGCTTATGCCGGGCGTGGAGCTTATCTCGTTTTGCGAAAACGCAGCTACGGGTTTTTCGTCTGTAAGCATTGATTCAAGGAATGTGGAAACTGGCGCGTTGTTTGTGGCGCTTCAGGGCAAACGTTCTGACGGTCATCGCTATGTGGAGTCCGCGTTTGCAAAGGGTGCGGTCGCGGCACTGGTGAATCGCGGTGCGTTGCCGGAGCTTGTGGATACGACCCGGTGTTTTCAGCGGACGCTGATCGTGGTTGAAGACAGCTTACGCGGTTTGCAGGAAGCTGCCCGCGCGTATCTTGCGCTGTTTCCACAGCTCATCAGGATAGGAATCACCGGATCGTCTGGGAAAACAACGACCAAGGAGCTTGCGGCCGCCATGATCGGCGTGGAAAAGCCAGTGGTGATGAATGAGGGTAATCTTAATTCAGAGACTGGACTGCCGCTTTCGGTCTTCAAGGTACGGGCTTGGCATAAAGCCGGGATTTTTGAGCTGGGCATGAACCGTCGGGGCGAAATCGCCGAACTTGCACATGTCTTACGGCCGCAAATCGCCCTTATTACGAACATCGGGACAGCCCATATTGGTATGCTGGGCGGAAAGGCACAGATCGCCCGTGAAAAAAAGGCTATATTTGCGGAGTTCACCGGCAATGAGACCGCGCTACTTCCCAGTGACGATGAGTACGCGGCGTTTCTGGCGGAAAACGTCAGAGGCAAGGTGCGCTTCTTTGGCGAACAGTGTTTTCTGGAGCTGGGGCAGATACGCGACAGGGGGCTTGAGGGAAGCGAGATTGAGTGGGAAGGGCAAGCAGTGCGTTTTAGCCTGCCCGGAGTGCATAACGTGAAGAATGTGCTGGCTGCGGCAGCTATAGCGCGGCAGATTCCGGTTTCAGCCGTGTCGATACGGCGAGGCATTGAGTCGCTCACGCCGCTTTTTGGCCGAAGCGAGATTCTACGCGGACCAATAACCGTGATTCGGGACTGCTACAACGCCAACCCGGAGTCAATGGCTGCCGCCATACGGTTCTGCGACAGCCTTGAGTGGCAGGGGCGGCGCATTTATGTACTTGGTTCCATGCTGGAACTGGGCGACGATTCAGTTGACGCTCACCAACGGCTGGGAAGCATACTCGCGGAATCACGCGCCGATGAAGTCTTTCTGTTCGGTAAAGAGACCGAACTTACGGCAGAGGCGCTTTCCTGCGCAAACCGCAAGGTTTCTTTTGTTCATACCGATGATATAAATACTCTAGCCGACATGCTGGCGCGAACAGTGCGGGCAGGCGACTTGGTCTTGCTCAAAGGCTCGCGGGGTTGCGCCCTGGAGCGGCTGACTCCGGTATTACAGCAGGGATAACGGCTGTATGCAAACACAGCACAACAAAAGAGGAGTGCTTTAACCACTATGTTTCTTGAGTTTATTTATCCATTAAAAAGTCTATGGACTGCTTTAAATGTATTCCAATACCTCTCGTTTCGGGGCGCTTATGCGGCCTTAACAACTTTGCTTATCTGCTTCATTTTTGGTCCCCATATCATCGAATGGCTCCACCGCTTGAAAGTAGGCCAGGTTGTGCGGACAGACGGCCCTCAGACCCATCTCAAAAAGACCGGCACCCCAACTATGGGCGGAGCGATGATCATCGTGGCCGTAGTGCTGTCAATGCTCCTCTGGCAGGACTTTGCCAACGACCGCGTGTGGCTGATACTGGGCGCGTTTGTCGCGCTTGGTGCGATTGGCTTCCTCGACGACTTCCTGAAAGTAACTATGCATAACACGGACGGCTTGCCGGCTTGGGGCAAGCTCGCCGGCCAATTCGTCATAGCCCTGATTGTAGTTCTCTACCTCTACTTCACCGGCGACGAAGAAACCACGGCGCTCTATATACCCTTCTTTAAGAAGCCCGTGCTTGACATGGGCGTTCTATGGATACCCTTCGGCATACTGCTCATCATGGGCGAGTCTAACGCGGTAAACTTCAGCGACGGCCTTGACGGTCTTGCCGTTGGTTTGTTACTCATCGTGTTTGCGGGTTTGGCGTTTCTGACCTACATCACCGGTCGCGCCGACTATTCCGAGTACCTCGGCGTTCCTTACATCGTGGGTGGTGGAGAACTTATGGTGTTCTGTCTGGCGGTTGCAGGTGCGTGTATCGGCTTCTTGTGGTTCAATGCGCATCCGGCTGAGGTGTTCATGGGCGATGTTGGTTCCCTGCCAATGGGCGGTGCCATTGCCATAATCTCGCTTATTATAAAGAAGGAAATCCTTCTGCTGATCCTCGGCGGGGTCTTTGTGCTGGAAATTGCGTCAGTGATCATACAGGTTGTCTCGTTCAAACTACGGAAGAAGCGGGTGTTTAAGATGACTCCGATTCATCATCATTTTGAGCTGACCGGTTGGGCAGAAACAAAGGTGGTTATACGCTTCTGGATACTTGGCGGCTTATTCGCTATCATTGCCCTTTCAACGCTGAAGATTCAGTAAGGGAGTTCTATGTTTACGGTTAAGAAAAAAGGACGCCGACTCCACCCGGACCACCTTCTCATTGTGAGCCTTTTTCTCCTGACCGGCGTGGGACTGGTAACGCTCTACTCGTCTTCATATATGTACGCGCAGAACTTTCTGGAAGACGGCCTCTACCTAATACTCCGCCAGCTCATGTTCCTTGGGCTGGGTTTTGTTTTGTTCATGGTGGTTTCTCACATTAACCTTGACTGGGTACGGAGTGGAAACATACCCGCACTTTTTGTGCTGTTTTCGCTGGCGCTATGCGTCCTACCCTTTGTGCCGGGCGTTGGTGTGGTGAAAAACGGTGCAGCGCGTTGGTTCAGCATTGGGGGAGAGACCTTTCAGCCGTCGGAACTGGTGAAGCTGGTTTTGCCAATCTATCTTGCCTACATCTTTGACAAGAAACAGGCTCAGATCGATTCTTTGTCCAAGACCATACTGCCGCCGTTTCTCGTGAGCCTGCTTTTTGTGATGCTGATCATTCTTCAGAACAACTTCTTCACCGCCACCTTCATCATGGCAAATGTGCTGGTCGTATTTTTCCTTGCCGGCGTGAAGATTCGTTACTTTATAAGCGCCTTTGTCGTGATGCTCCCCATAGCCATACTACTGGTGCTGACTAAAGAGCATCGTTTTATTCGTATCTTCAGTTACCTTAACGATGGCTGGGACCCGCATGGCGCAGGCTATCAGGTACGCGCCTCGATTATGACGATAGCTTCAGGCAGGCTTTGGGGAAAGGGCATAGGGCAGGGGCTGCGAAAGCTGGCCTCGGTACCAGAGGTGCAGTCAGACTTTATCTTCGCGTCGTTTTCTGAGGAAACCGGCTTTATGGGTGTTTTGCTGTTCTATGCCATGTTTGCGTTCTTCGCGTGGCGCGGCTATCGCGTGGCGCTCAAGGCACCGGATATGTACCGTCAGTTGCTGGGTTTCAGCCTTGTTACCATGATCGTGTCGCAGGCGCTCTGTAACATCGCGGTTGTTTCCGGCTCGATTCCCGCAACTGGCGTTCCGCTACCGCTCTTTTCCGCCGGTGGCTCGTCGCTGACCACCACATTTATATCAGCAGGACTCCTGGTAAACATTTCCCGAACATCAGAAAAGAACGAGTTTGTCAGTTCTGAGGAAGTCAAATTCGAGCGAAAGCGAGAGTCGCGGAGTGCGTGGGAAGAGGTACAGAATGCGCGTCTTTGATGAGGTTGTTTCCCGCGTCTCGACTGCCCCTCTTAGCGCGGAAAAGATACTCAAGTGGGTACTGATCGTGGCTGGAGCGGTTCTTGTCGGCGAGCTTGCTCTTGTGCTACTCGTGAATCCCAGTCTCCCGTTATCAAAGGTCGAGGTAACAGGCATACCAGAGCTTGACTCACGCTTTGTGCTTGCCCGCGCCGGTATTACCAAGAACTCGTCGTACCTGTCGGTGAACGCCCATACGGTGGAGCGACGCCTGAAAAGCCTGGCCATTGTAGAATCAGTGCGGGTGGTAAAGCACTTCCCTGATTCCCTGAGTATCATCCTTGTGGGACGGAAGGTAGCGGCGTTGAGCCTTGCCTTAGTTGGTAATGCAATGACGCCGGTTTTCTTTGACCGGCAGGGTACGGTGTTTATGATTGGGAGTGAAGGGCTTGAGGAAGCGGCGTTGTCCATGCCAATCCTGTCGGGGGTGCTGAATGAGACGCCGTATCTGGGTATGCAACTCTCCGCGACGCTCAACGAGCTTTTCGCCGATCTTGAGACGATTCGGACAGGCACACCGGAGCTTCTGGCCGCTTTCTCAGAGATCCAGGTGAATTGGAAAGCCTTTGACGCTTATGACCTAATCCTTTATCCTGTACACAGCCAGATACGAGTCCGTCTGGGAGAGGGGCTGAATGCGGATACGCTCCGTTACGCGCTTCTGCTCCTTGATGTATGCCGCATAAAACGGTATGACATTAAAGAGCTTGATTTCAGGACCGGTACAGCGGCATATACTATAGGTAAATAACGCTTAAGTGTTTTGTTGAGGAGGATTTTCCAGTGGCTAATGACGGATTGATCGTTGGTCTCGACATCGGCACAACGAAAGTCTGTGTCGTAATCGGTGAGCGCAATGACGATGGTCTTCTCGAAATCACCGGTGTGGGGCTTGCTGCCTCAACCGGCTTGCGGAAGGGCGTTGTTGTCAACATTGAAGCCACCATTCGGTCGATACTCACTGCGGTTGAGGCGGCGGAGATGATGAGCGGCCAGGAAGTCCACGATTGCTGGATAGGCATAGGCGGCAATCATATCGACGGTATCAATTCCCGCGGCGTTGTGGCGGTAACCGAGAAGAAGCGGGAACGAGGGGAACGCGACCGCGATATTGAGCAGGAGGATATTGACCGCGTACTGGAAGCGGCGCGCGCCGTGGTAATCCCTATGGACAGGAACATCTTGCAGGTGATTCCCCAGAGCTATATTGTCGATGAACAACGAGGAATCCGCGATCCACTGGGCATGATAGGCGTGCGGCTTGAGGCTGAGGTACACATCATCACCTGCTCTGTTACCAGCGCTCAGAATCTGATGAAGTGCGTGAATCGCGCTGACTTTCATGTTAATGACTTCATTCTCCAGTCCCTCGCGGCAAGCCGCGCCGTGTTAACCAATGAGGAAAAGGAGATGGGCGTCGCGCTCATTGACATGGGCGGCGGGACGACTGATGTACTGGTCTTTGTTGACGGCACGCCGTACTCGAACATCACGGTTCCAGTTGGCGGGGGCATGATCACCAGCGATATTTCCAAAGTAACGAACATTTCGTTTGAGACAGCCGAGCGTATCAAGATCGAGGAAGGCTGTTGCTGGGAAGACCTGCTTGATGCTGACGACGAGATCGTGGTACCCGGAGTCGGGGGCAGACCCCCTTTGGCCATACCCAAGTCCCAGTTGCTGGCAATCATCCAATCTCGTGTGGAAGAAATTTTTCTGATGGTGCGGGACCGGCTGGATAAGCTGGCGCTCTCACGTCCCCTAGGCGGCGGTATAGTCCTGACTGGTGGCGGGTCTCAGCTTCAGGGCGCGGTGGAACTTGCCGCCGAGATATTCAGACTGCCAGTGCGAGCCGGAGTGCCTGTGGCGGCGGGCGGGATTGTTGACCAGTATCGTGATCCCACGTATGCCACAGCGGTCGGGCTGGTACTGGAAGGAGATGATCGGGAACGCCGGATGCTGCCGGAACAACAGCGCGTTGTTGGCGAGAGTCGGAATCGGCCTGAAAAAAAGCCGGGACTATTGGGGAAATTTATCATCTGGCTTAAAACCGAATTCTTTTAAGGACATTCTATTAAGACACACTGAGTTTTAGGGAGAATCTCACTGAGTTTTAGGGAGAATCTCACTGAGTTTTAGGGAGAATCTCACTGAGTTTTAGGGAGAATCTCACTGAGTTTTAGGGAGAATCTCACTGAGT
>JAITIX010000009.1 GCA_031279205.1 Treponema sp.
AAATCTCACTGAGTTCTTGATCAAATCTCACTGAGTTCTTGATCAAATCTCACTGAGTTCTTGATCAAATCTCACTGAGTTCTTGATCAAATCTCACTGAGTTCTTGATCAAATCTCAGGGAATGCTCACAATAGTGGGCTGGGTTTAGTCTTACGGAGTTTGGCGATGTTCCCGTCCAGACGCTTAAAGTTCGCCTTGGACGCGGCCAAGTTCTTTGCTTTCAAGCGTGTTACCGGTTCTGGCAAGGATTTCATCGCGTAACCCGATAGCCTCTGTCCTGTCCGCGTGGAAGAAACGCAGCAGGACAACGAAGGCATACATATCTTGCTACAAAGTCAGTGTTACGACTGGCTGTTTCCCGTCAAGGCAGAAGACAGCGGTCTTGTCGTTCAGGCTTATGGTGTATTCACCACGGAAACCTTCAATCTCAAGTTCGCCGTTGTTGTCAGTGGTGAGGCTTTGTTCTCCAGTCCACCACTCGCCCTTAATCTTCTCCATGAGCGCGTCGTATACGGGCTTGGCGCTGTTGTCTTTGCGAAGCAGGCCTGACGGTGCGCCCAGCCACTTGCCATCCGTGGCATCCCAGGTGGTGATGGCTTCCACTAGAGGGTGTGCGAACAGGGTCTCGTACATTTCAACGACCTCGCGCGCCTGACGTTCTTCGCCTTCGGGCGTGCTAGGCCATTCCGCTACTTGCCAGTCATTGAGGTCGATGATGCGCGCTGGCATGAGGTTCCCTGAGATGATGGTGTTCTCGGTGAAATGAATCGGCAGACCAAAGTGGGAGAAGCGTTCCAGTACGGTGTGGAGCTTCTCAATGCCCCAGTAGCCCTGATGCTGATGGGACTGTATGCCAATCACATCAATCGGTATGCCAGCCTGTAAACACCCATCAACGAGGATTGCGTACTCATCGCTGGTGTTAAAATCATTCAGCACGAGTGTTGCCGCGGGATTTGCCTGCCGCGCGGCGGAGAATACTTCCTTAACCATACGCACGCGCCCTAGTTCCTTGCATACGCGGGTTATGGCGTTATCGTACTTATCGAAGATGGGCATGATGACTACTTCGTTGATAACGTCCCAGCGCTCAATGCTGCCTTTGAAGGCTCTTATGTCCCGCAGGATTCTTGCCAGTTGTTTTTCAAGGATTTCCGCGTTGCTGTACTTCATCAGCCAGGGTGCGCAGACTGTGTGCCAGCAGAGCGGGTGTCCCTTTGTGGCGATGCCGCGCTGGGCGTACCATGTTGCCGCTGCCTTAACGCGGCGCTCGTCGGGCTTGCCCTCCTCAGGCTCATAGCGTCCCCAGTAAAACGGCAGGGTGGCGTAATTGCAGAGTGCGAAGATGCGGTCGAGCCGCTCTTGCAGAATTGCCGCCTGCTCTGTATCGAGTGGCGCGCCGTCAGGTTTGCCGCCGGCAAGTTCCACGGCGTCAAAGCCTCCCACGCCGAACAAGAACTCGTGCTGGGTCTGCCTCGCCTGCGCTGTTACCCGTGCCAGCGGCGTTCCACTGGCATGTATCAGGCGTAATCGCTGTTTTGCCTGTCGATGGGCGTATTGTTTGTTCATAAATAAACTCCTGTGGCTCAGTGTATACGATTACAATGACCGCTGGATCACTTATTTACAAAATCTCTTATAAGATAGGGAAAATTACCGATGTACAGCTCTGTAAGCCGTCTATATACTAAAGAACAAATCCGGATAGGAGGATGTTTATGTCCACTCCGGCTATTCTTAGGAGGCTTATATGGCAATGGAGATGAAAGGCAAGTCCATGGGGGAGTATCTCAAACGTATGTGGATGCTCTACGTGATGTTGCTAATCCCAATGGTGTTCTTTCTGGTATTTCGTTATATACCTATGACGAATATCGTTATCGCGTTTAAGGATTACAATATTTTTCGGGGGGTTTGGTCTTCTCCTTGGGCTCAATCAAACGGTGAAACTAACATCTTCAAATGGTTTATCTCGGCCTTTACCTCGCGGGACTTTGGAAACGCCCTGCGTAACACACTGGTGCTGAATGTTCTTGACCTGCTCGTCGGATTCCCCGCGCCGGTCATTCTGGCAATCTTGCTGAACGAACTGCCCTACCAGAAATACAAGAAGTTTACCCAAACTGTTGTCTATCTGCCGCACTTTCTTTCGTGGATCATCATCAGCGGTATCGCGGTGCAACTCTTCGCGCCCCAGGGAGGTGTTGTAAACATGATGCTGGGTAAGTTAGGGATTGGGCCAGTTAATCTGTTGATGGAGAACAATCTCTGGATTGGTACCTACATTGGTTTGGGCGTGTGGAAAGAGATGGGCTGGGGTACCATCATCTATCTTGCGGCTATCACCGGCATCAACCCGGAACTCTACGAAGCCGCCGAGGTGGATGGCGCGGGGCGCTGGCGGAAGATTTGGAACGTAACGCTGCCCAGCATCCGCGGCACCATCATCGTGCTGCTGATTATGAGTCTTGGACGTATGCTTGGCAGTGAGTTCGACCGTCCCTATACCATGGCTAACCCTACGGTTATGCAGGTTGCCGACGTGCTGGGAACGTATGTGTACCGCGTAGGTATCCGTTCCGGCCAGTTCTCCCTGACCACAGCGGTTGGTCTAGCGCAGTCGGTTGTCAATGTTATTCTGCTTGTCGCGGCGAACTCTTTGTCGAAAAAGTTCGGCGAG
The DNA here is from genome assembly GCA_031279205.1 of Treponema sp. Classification (GTDB taxonomy): domain Bacteria; phylum Spirochaetota; class Spirochaetia; order Treponematales; family Breznakiellaceae; genus JAIRMT01. The sequence continues at coordinate 2,682 of JAITIX010000009.1, forward strand.
CGCGGCATCTGGTAAAAAAGGAGGCTTAAAAATGAAAGTAAAGTCTAACCGGATCGGTGGCGATATAGTCATCATCCTCATTATGGCGGGGGTCATCATGTTGTGCCTGTTCCCCATGCTCAACCTGCTTGCCCGTTCCCTCAGCGACCCGCAAGCAATCATCAACCGCGAAGTGTCGTTCACGCCGGTACGTCCAACCATGGAATCGTACCAGTATGTGTTCCGCGATCCCTCGTTTTCCCGCTCTATGTACTGGACAGCGGTGCTGACAGTGATTTGTACGCTGGTGTCTCTGGGGATTACGATACTCTGCGCCTATCCCCTCACTTACGAACACCTGCGGGGCAAGAATATTATCAACACGCTCATCATCTTCACGATGTACTTTAGCGCGGGGACAATACCAAACTATATCCTGATGAAGGACTTGGGCCTGTTGAATAACCCGCTCGTGCTAATCATCCCCAACTGTCTGTCAGTGTTTAACATGATTATTCTGCGGAGCTTCTTCTATGGCGTGCCGGAAAGTTTGCGGGAATCAGCGGAACTCGACGGGGCGCATCCGTTCACTGTGCTGATTAACATCTACCTGCCGCTGTCCGCGCCCGTACTGGCGACACTGGCCTTGTTCTACGCGGTTGGACGCTGGAACGGCTTCTCTGACGCGCTTTTGTACATGACTTCAGCAGCCCAATTCCACCCAATTCAGCTCAAGCTGTATAACATCATCAATAACCTGTCGTCAGTGGAAGTGGCGATTCAGGAAGGAAGTGCGGCGAGTACGCCCGCCGCGAGCGACGGCATGAAGGCGGCGGCGGTGATGTTTGCCACTGTGCCGATTCTGGTCGTATACCCGTGGCTCCAGCGCTACTTCATCTCTGGTGTTTCGATTGGCGCGGTCAAGGGCTAACAAAAGGAGCGGCGGCGTCAAGCCGCTGGCTGTCAGTTTTCACAAGGAATTATTTCCTTAAATTAAGAGTAAGAATATTTTTTTGGAGGATTTGTATGAAGAAAATCGTAACGTTGTTGTTTGCAGTTACACTGACAAGCGCCCTTGTATTTGTCGGTTGTCAGCGCAGCGGAGGCGCCACTACCGCTAGTAGCAGTGGAGGCTCCGCCGCGCCTACCGCTAGTAGCGCTCCGGTGAAGCTCACGGTCGAAATCTTTGACCGCGGTACCGATGGAGGCAAGACTGACCCCACCAACAACAAGTGGACGCAGTGGATCCACGATAAACTGCTGCAAGATGAGAACATTGATGTTACCTTTGTCGGCGTGCCTCGCTGGACCGAGACCGACGCTCTGGTAAACCTCTTTGCCGCCGGCACTCCGCCTGATGTCTGTTATACCTACTCGACTGACAACATTCAGATGTGGGCTGATATGGGCGGCATCTACAATGTGCAGCCCTACATCAACACCACGCTGAAAGACCTCAACGCCTTCCTCGGACCGGACAAAGCCATCCCCGGTAAGCAGATGATCGAGCGCAATTCCGATATGAAGACCGGAGCGATCTACTCAATTCCCTCAAAACGTATGAACGTCGCCCGGACCATTATGTGGATACGTAAGGATTGGCTGGATATACTCGGCATTCCAGTCCCCAAGACCACTCAGGAATACTATGATGCGCTTGTGGCCTTCAGAGACAATGCCGCAACACTGGGCGTCTCCCGCGTGATTCCCTTTATCACTGACGGCAGCCGCCTTGACTGGGGGCCTGGGGTTATTATGGATTCCTTCATTGATGTCAACATCAGTGATAAAGAGCGCTGGATCAACAGCGTGGCTGACCGCAACTTCCTCATCCCCGGATATAAGGAAGGCGTCCGCTTCCTGAACAAGATGTACAACGACGGCCTCATCGACCCGAACTTCCCGCTGTACAAAAGCGGCGAGGATGTCTCTCCAGTTATCAAGAGCGGCGTGGTCGGCTCATGGGCTGGCGACTGGGATACCATTTACCGCGAACCCAACGGAACGCTTTCCGGACTCAGGGCTAATATCCCCACCGCTGACGTAATCCCGGTGGACTGCATCACCGATGCGAATGGCGTAACCACAAAAACCATCTATGATGAAGCCGGTCTCTTCTATTTCATTCCCGTGTCTGCAAAGGACCCTGACGCGGCTATGCGCTACCTGAATTGGTTGTCCAAGTACGAGAATTACCACTTCATCCAGACCGGACTAGAGGGAATCACCCACACCATCGATGCCGATGGTGTGATAAAACTTGACGCCTCTGCAGCAGCGGATCCCACGTGGATCATGAACAGCTCCCAGAATATCGACTACACCATGCCGATGAACGGCCTGTTCCTCGGAACGCAGGAAGAGAGCATCAGGGCCTTGTCCGCAGGCTATAGCTATTCAGCCGACATTATCCAGCACGCCTACAACATCGCCCTAAACAATGGCCGCCCCTCTCTGGTGGTTAAGCCTACTTCACCGCTGACCGCAGCAGGCCCCTTGATCCAGACCCTCACAGACAAAGCAAGCGTAATGTACACACAGTTGATTATATGCCAGCCAGCTCAGTTCGACACACAGTGGACATCGCTGATCAATGACTGGCTTGCCTCTGGCGCACAGACTGTTGTTGATGAGCGCAGAGCAAAGTATCCTGATTAAAGTTCATAGCAACAGGGGCAAATGAGCATTCGCCCCTGTTGCTATCTTTGGCGGCCAGCTTTATCGCTGCCGTATAGGAGAGGCAGTTCCACCGCGTAGTGTGGTGAGTCGCCACTATTATGGAATTACCCCTTTATTAGGGTAAGAATATTTTTTTGGAGGATTTGTATGAAGAAAATCGTAACGTTGTTGCTTGCAGCCACGCTGACAAGCACCCTCGTATTCGCCAGTGGCCAGCAGGGTAGCGGCTCTGCCGCGCCTACCGCTAGTAGCGCTCCGGTGAAGCTCACGGTCGAAATCTTTGACCGCGGCACTGATGGGGGCAAGACTGACCCCACCAACAACAAGTGGACGCAGTGGATCCACGATAAACTGCTGCAAGATGAGAACATTGATGTTACCTTTGTCGCCGTGCCTCGCTGGACCGAGACCGACGCTCTGGTCAACCTCTTTGCCGCCGGCACCCCGCCTGATGTCTGTTATACCTACTCAAATGACAACATTCAGATGTGGGCTGATATGGGCGGCATCTACAATGTGCAGCCCTACATCAACACCACGCTGAAAGACCTCAACGCCTTCCTCGGACCGGACAAAGCCATCCCCGGCAAGCGGATGATCGAGCGCAATCTCGATCTACAGAGCGGAGCCATCTACTCAATTCCCGCAAAACGTATGAACGTCGCCCGGACCGTTATGTGGATACGCAAGGATTGGCTGGATATACTCGGCATTCCGGTTCCCAAAACCACTCAGGAATACTACAACGCGCTTGTGGCCTTCAGAGACAATGCCGCCAAACTGGGCGTCTCCCGCGTGATTCCCTTTATCACTGACGGTGACCGCCTTGACTGGGGTCCCGGGGTTATCATAGAGTCTTTCATTGATGTCAATATCAGTGATAAAGAGCGCTGGATCAACAGCGTGGCTGAACGCAACTTCCTCATCCCCGGATATAAGGAAGGCGTCCGCTTCCTGAACAAGATGTACAACGATGGCCTCATCGACCCGAACTTCCCGCTGTACAAAAGCGGCGATGATACGGGTCCGGTTATCAAGAGCGGTGTGGTCGGCTCATGGGCTGGCGACTGGGATACCATTTACCGCGAACCCAACGGAACGCTTTCCGGGCTCAAGGCTAATATCCCCACGGCTGACATAATCCCGGTGGACTGTATCACTGACGCGAATGGCGTAACCACAAAAACCATCTACGATGAAGCCGGTATCTTCTATTTTGTTCCCGCGTCTTGCAAGAACCCTGACGCAGCTATGCGCTACCTGAATTGGCTGTCCAAGTATGAGAACTACCACTTCATCCAGAGCGGACCAGAGGGAATCACCCATACCATCGGTTCCGATGGCGTGATAAAACTTGACGCCTCCGCACCGGCGGATCCCACATGGATCATGAATAGCTCCCAGAATATCGACTACACCATGCCGATGAACGGCCTGTTCCTCGAAACCCAGGAAGCCAGTATCAGGGCCTTATCCGCAGGCTATAGCTACCCGGCTGACATTATCCAACGCGCCTACAACATCGCCCTGAACAATGGCCGCCCCTCTCTGGTGATTAAGCCTACTTCACCGCTGACCGTAGCAGGCCCCCTGAGCCAGACCCTCGTGGACAAAGCAAGGGTCATGTACACCCAGTTGATCATGTGCCAGCCGGCGCAGTTTGACACGCTGTGGACATCGCTGATCAATGACTGGCTTGCCTCCGGCGCGCAGGCTGTTATTGACGAGCGTAGAGCAAAGTATCCTAACTAGTTTTGTACCGTGGCGGGTGATCAAGCGATCATCCGCCTTATGGTGCGACAACATCGCCTGTGAAGCATATACAGTCCTGTTAGGCGAAACACTGACTAAAATAGTTGTGAGATTTCTTAAATAACAATGACTTGATAAAATATTAAAGCCAATGAGCGGCTCATTAAAGCCAATGAGTCATTCCCTAAAGCCAATGAGCGGCTCATTAAAGCCTCGGATGCTCCAGTCATAGTGCTGATACGGGGCGCTTCCAAGAAAGAGGTAAACACGGAAGGATACGTCAGTGGGAAGAAGGGGTTCCAGTATCCGCTGATACTGCTCATTGTGTTCTACGATGAGGAAGGAGAAAGGACGGCTTCGAGAAGAAGAGCGTCGAGTGTGGGAAGAGGAGTTACGGTAGGTCGAGACTGAACGACAGTAGGGCAAAACCATGCTTCAAGATCACATTGGCTTCTTGAACAGGCTATTAAGGAACAGAGGTTTAGGCTCTAACAGAGGGCGGCGGGTTTGGGAGCTATCAGCCCACTTGAACTCCGCCGCTAGATACCTCAACAGAACGAGGCGCTTAACCTTTCACCGCGCCGGCTGCGACGCCTTTGGTAATCTGCTTACGGAAAATGAGGTAGAAGACCACCATTGGAATCATACCAATAACCAGAGCGCTGAACTGCTTGCCATAGTCTGTGGCAAGAGCACCGGCAAACTTGTTGATGCCCACCGGCAATGACTTGATCGAGTCGCTGGAGGTGAGAATGTTTATCAGCATGAACTCGTTCCATGTGCCGGAAAAGCTCATGATACCAATGGTCATTGCAACAGGCGCGAGCATCGGAAACACAATGGAGCCAAAGATTTGCAGGTACTTTGCCCCGTCAATACGCGCCGACTCAACCAGCGCTCCAGGAATACTCTGGCAAAACTCAGTGGCAAGGTACACTGACATCGGCAAGCCCAGCCCAATGTAGGGAATGAGTACGCCTAGCCGCGTGTCGTATAAACCAACGGCGTTAGTCATAAGAAAGAGCGGCACCATGATCGATTGCAGGGTCAGCAGTATGCCCACGATGAACATGCCATGCAGGAGCGGCGTTGCCTTAGACGGGATACGCGCAAAGGCAAAACCGGCCATGGTTCCCAGCAAAATCACCGCAGCCACGGTGATAAACGTGTAGAATATGCTGTTTAACATCATTCTGCCGAGGTTTGCCATGCTCCATGCGTAAGGGTAGTTGTCAAAGTACCACATCTTGGGCAAGGCCAGCTTGCTCGTCGTGATATACTCCTGTGTAGTCTTGAACGATTGGATAATGAGCCAGAAGATCGGGTAGATCGCCATGATGGCAAAAATCGCCATCACAATATAAATGATAATCTTTACCCAGAGCGGGCCTTTTCGTACATCAGCCATAAGTTACTCCTTTCCGCCGTAGCGTTTTTCGACTGCCTTAGTAAGGGCAATCAGCACAAAGCTGATAAGCACCATCACGGTTGAGATCGCATTCGCCAGCGGATAATTGGGCGCGCCACGGAACGCCATCATGTACATATACAACGACAGGACGCTGGTACGGTTCGCGGGACCGCCGTTGGTCATAACGTAGAGCAGGTCATAGGACTTGAGCGAGCCGGATATGGCAAGAATAGCGGCGGTAACGATTACCCCAGACAAAGCCGGCAGCGTGATGTAACGCAACACTTGCAGCTCACTTGCCCCATCGATCTTTGCCGCCTCAATGATGGAAACGTCGATGCGCTGTATATTGGCGAGAAAGATGATGACGTACGTGCCAGTATACATCCAGAGCATGACGATCAGCACCGGAACCATGGGGTATTGATTGATGGAAAACTGCGCCTGTGGGTTGAAGATTTTGAGTATCTGCATATAGACGCTGTTTGAATTGAGGAAAAAGTTCTTCATCAGGATACCGATGATGACTGCTGAGATGACATTCGGCAGGTATATGACGGTTTGGAAGAAGTCCACCCCCCGAACCAGCTTGCGTGAAAGAATGTAGGCAAGGACAAAGCCCAGAGGAATCTGTCCAAACACCGACAGCAGCACGATGAGCATATTGTTTTGCAGCGCAAGCCAGAAGTAACCATTGGGGTTAGTGAAGATTTCCACATAGCTTTGCAGTCCTACCAACTTGATATTGGGATTGCCGAAGATTTTCCCTCCATTGTAGTTACTTAAACTAAGCACTACCGAGAACACCGTTGGAAAAGCTACAACCGAAAAGTAAATGATGACAGCGGGTAATGCCAGTAACAGGTACGAAGCCCGCTCTTCGCTTTTTGACGTTAAGTTTTTCAATGCTCTTTGCTCCTTATATCATTGTGAAAAGAAAAGGCTGACCAGAATGGACAGCCTTTTCTTTTGTTGCATGGTTTCTCGTTAGTTCTTGGCTTTCCAGTCGTCATAGGCGCGCTGGATTTCCTGAGCTACCTGCTGGGGCGTCTTGGAACCAAGACCGATCTCCTGCAAGCCAATGTTGCACACTGTGGCAATGCCGGCGTCAAACACAGCGTCGAATACCACAGTACCAGTGGTGTACTGGCTGGTGAAGTTGGCGGACTGTCTCTGCAACGGCTCAAGGTTCAGTTTGGATGCATCAACCGTGGTGTTCGAGGGTGTAGAGATAGCGCCGGTCTCGACCTGGAAGGTTTGGATTTCGGTACCGAGTATCCACTTGATGAGTTTCCACGCGGCCTGTTCCTTAGTGGAACCAGCGGGAACTGCCGCGCTGATGCCGTAACCAGTGCCGAGCGTGGTGGACGTTGACTTGTTGAGCTTGGCTTCCGCAATGTCCGGGAACACGGTCATAATGAAGTTGTCCTGCCTGGCCGGGGGAATGATCGCCTGTTTGGTGGTCTGGTCAGTAATAAACGCGCCGACACGCCAGTCTCCGTCAATGAAGTACGCGCCTTCACCGTTGGCAAAGCGACCTAATCCATCGCCATAAGCGGCGCTGAGTGAAGACTGCTGAATAACGCCGTCATCATAGAGGGTCTTGATGAAGTTGAGCGCGGCGACAAAGTCCGCGTCCGTGAACTTCGCCTGACCATTAAGTATCTTCTTCTCCCAGCCTGCGCCGCCAAAGCGTCCGGCTATCGCGGAAAAGAGACAAGACTGCATAACCCAATCGCTCTGGTTATCCATGATAACCGTTTCTTTGTTCAAAGCCCTGAGTACCGGCACCTGCGCCTTGAGTTCAGCGTAGGTGGTGGCAGGCTTAAGCCCCGCGGCGTTCAACACTTCGAGGTTCACATAAAAGGCGTGGCTGGAGGTAACGGTCATGGGGAGCATGGCAAGGTAGTCGGCGGCCTGACCTGAAACATCAAGCGCAGCGGCTGAAAGCTGCTTGTCTAAGCCATCCTGTTTTACCAGAGACGATAGGTCTTTCAACAGATGGTTGTTATGCAAAGTGGATGAGCGACCTGCAGGCCACACATACACCACATCAGGGAGCTGGCCAGAGGCGGCATAGGCAGACGTCTTCTCATGGAACGGCTCGTTGTACAGGTCTTCCCGGACAACCCTGATGTCAGGGTTCGCCTGAGAGAACCCGTCCCAAATACGCGCAACACCAGCGGCGGCATTCGCGGCTGAAAGGTCCGTGTAGTTCAATACACGGAGTTCGGTTCGACCATCGCTCGCAGTCCCGCCAGCGCTTGACTGCTGGGAAGCACCAGCAAATGCGGCGGTAGAAACAAGCACCATAAACGCGGTGCAAAGCGCCAATGAAATACCTCTTTTCATGGTATTCCTCCTCAAGAAATGGAAAGATACACAGAGCCTTACGCTCCGTATCAAGCGGCCCCGAAACCGAGACCGCGCTAAAAAAGCAAGCTCAGTTAAACACAGTGCCGCGAATCCTGTCAAGTGTATTCATAATAATTTGTGAAAGAAAAGTTGCGCCCTATGGCTTTATGACGTGTTTAAGAACGCTGGGTTCGTAACCATTGGCTACGTGGAAACACCGCTGAGGATGACCTTAAAGGGTTCACTCCTTCTGCCCGGCGCGAGTAAATGGAACAAGGTAAAACACCGACTGTTTTCGTGTATCAGCAAGAACGTGAACTTCGGCACGGCGGAGCTGGCCTGCCTTGAACTCACTGGTCAGCACAGCAAGTTACCAAACACAAGATAATGAAACTACAAAGCATCAATAGCCCACTATTAGTGGACTATTCACTTCTTACTATTCACTCCTAATTCTATACAAGATCATGAGGACTTATCAACATTTCCAGCTTTAGTTCTTTTAATGTTTTTACGGTAATATCCGGTTTTTCCGCTGGTATTCTTGGATTCTGGTTCTTGTGTATTCCAACTTTTATTCGTACTGTTTTCATTCCAAGCATTTTTGCAGGTATTATATCCTTGTCTATTCTGTCTCCAATCATGATGCTTTCTTCGGGTTTGCAATTACACGCGGCTAATATCATTTCAAAATATCTTGGATCAGGTTTTGTTATGTTATAATCATCTTGTATTTCAGTATAGGTAAAATACTGTAATAAATTTTCTTCTTGTAAATAATTTCTAAAGTCGATTCCATACTGTCCCAATATCCCTATTTTATAATACTTTGAGAATTCAAGCAAGAAATCTTTTATCCCATCTAATAATTCAAAGTTTTTATTGAATTTTCTTATTTCTGTTTTGTATTGGTCTTTAGATTTTTGGAAATCAGGCTCGCCGATATTTTTATACAGAATATAATCATATACTTTGGGGATAAATCTGTAAACAGCTTCTTTCACGTCATCCCAATAGTTTTCTATCAAATATCTTTTGTTATAAATATTTATAATCTGGGTGATGATTCTTGCGGAATTTTCCTCAAAATTCCGTTCATTGAGAATAACGCCTCCGACATCTAAAAAGATATTTTTTATCATAACAACTCCTTTATAACGGCTTCTTAGGGTAAATATCGCTGATTTAGTTTTCCCGCGATTTCAAGCAAATTCTTGCGTGTATTAAGCTTAGGGTCGTCAACCACGCTCTCCAGCAGTTCGTTTAGAATAATGCCGATGTGGGGACCGGGTTTAACGCCAATGGCTATGAGATCGCGCCCTGTAAGCGCCATGTCTTTGAGCGAAAGCGCGGCATTTTCGGCAAGCGCCGCATCAACCCGCGACACTAAGGCCGCCAGATAATCCGTCGGAACCTCATACCCGGTAATGGCTGAAGCGTCGGCAAGCCGGAGCCGGTAGAGCGCGTAGAGGTGTTCCACACCCACGCGCCGTATAAAGCGCCGCACTGCCGCGTCTGTCCATATATCCTCATAATGGAACATGTGTTCTGCGATTAAATGCGTAACATCGCCAATCATCGCACTAGAATAACGGAGGCGCGTCATAAGGACGCGGCAGAGGGCGGCTGATGTTTTTTCATGCTGATAAAATGTCCAGACGCCGCTGTCGTTAAGCGCGCGGGTAGCTGGTTTGCCAATGTCGTGAAACAGCGCCGCGAGGCGTACAACGAGCGATTCGTTACGCTTCGCGGCAAAATCGCAGGCAAGCAGAGAATGGTCAAGCACATCAAAGCGATGCAGTCCTTTTTGTTCAACGCCGCGACAGGCTGCCAATTCTGGCAGAGTTAATTCCAGCAGACCAGTTTTTTCCATTAACAAAAACGCGCCCGAAGGTTTTTGCGCGGCTATGATTTTATCAAGCTCATCGCGTATCCGTTCCGGCGATACCTTCGCGGTTATTTCAAGACAGGGTTTTATGGCCGCGAGCGTTTTTTCCTCAATAGAAAAGCCTAGTTGCGCGACAAAACGCAGCGCCCGTAAAGGCCGCAGGCCATCCTCGCTAAATCGCTCCCGCGCCTTGCCGACCGAGCGAATCACGCCGCGCCTAATATCGCCAATACCGTTAAAAGGATCGATCAATGGCTTACCGCCAGGCAGCGGCGCCGCGATAGCATTCATAGTAAAATCACGACGTCCCAGGTCTGCCTCAATAGTAGCGGCGTAGGCAACGCGGGCTGGATGCCTGCCGTCAGTGTAATCCGCCTCAGTTCTGAAGGTTGTAACCTCGATGGACAATCCCCGATGCCGCACCGTAACTGTGCCGTGTTTAATGCCAGTGGGAATAACCACGCGAAACATGGCGATGACTTCTTCTGGCGCGGCATCAGTGGCCAGATCGAAATCGTGCGACTCAACGCCGCGCAGTCTATCGCGCACCGCGCCTCCCACGAGGAAAACTTTTTTGTTATGGGATGCGAAAACAGCAGCGATTTCTTTTAATATGGGGTCAATCTCAATCAGAGTTCCTTGTAACATCACGCGGCCTGCCGCCGTTTCTATGCTTTCCGGGTAAGCATTAGCGGTGCGCCTAGCTTCCGGTGTATCGCCAGCGCCATTGCTATCAGCGCTACGCAGGAAACCCCGATCAGTACCTCAGTGGTAAGGAGCTTGAGTACCTGCACCTGATACAGTACCACGGGAATGTCAACCAGCGCATGAACGGCGATTGCCAGTGGGTAGAGCCATTGCCGGCGTTTTGTCCCGAACACCGCGTGAAACACCACCACGGATAGGGCGATCTGGATGCCGAGAGCGAAGACGCGCTCGATCCCACCAATGAGGAACTGGGCTGGCGCAATAGCAGCGAGGCTGGTGAGCTGGGCTGTTGCCTGTTCCAGTGTTGCGCCCTCCAGCCCGGCGAGTACTGTCTCGATACTGCCGGTGTTAATCATGACACTGGCGACGATATTGTTAATCATGGCGAGTCCGATGAGCAGTATGGCCTCGATACCGCCGTGTCCGACGCCATAGGCCAGCGCCGCGCTGACCGTAATGCCGCTGAACTTTTTCTTCAAGAGATGGTAGGCGATAAAGCGGGCGCTTTCCTCGAATATCCCGGCCATGAGTACGGCATAGACAACGTAGAACACCCTGTTCTGCGCCAGCACGCTTTGGAGTACGATGGTATGGACACCGCGTTCCAGTGTCAGCGCGAACAGCGTGAAACCAGCTACACCGGCCAGCAAAGGTATAAACGGCGCGCGGTACTTCCAGCGAAACACGATAAACACGCCTACGGGTAAGCCAATCGACAGTACCACCGATAGCGCCATACACATAATAGATAACAAAGGAACCTGTATCATATTGCCTCCATATATCAGGGTACAGGGAACTGGGAACGGCGTCAACAGAAACGTAACACGGCGGCATAACTTACGAGGGAAGCGCAAGCAGTGGGCATACCTAAATACGCTCTGAAGGTATTAGCATACGCTCTGAAGGTATTAGCATACGCTCTGAAGGTATTAGCATACGCTCTGAAGGTATTAGCATACGCTCTGAAGGTATTAGCATACGCTCTGAAG
>JAITIX010000010.1 GCA_031279205.1 Treponema sp.
TACTGGAACAAAGTGCATAATAAGCAGGGAGGCCATCTCTGGGGGAAGCGGTTTTTCTCGAAGATTATCAATGATGTCAGGTATTTTTTGCGGGTATTTAACTATATTGATAAGAATCCTGAACGTGCCGGCATAGTTAAAGAAGCAGAGGCCTGGGAGTTTGGCGGCTTATACCACCACCGGCACGGAAGGATGGATGTAGTGGATATCCCACGGAGAGCTATTCTGGAGCTATTCTTCCTCGGCAAGGTCGTTATGGGCTAGAAGGTACGCGGACGGCTATTCTGGAGCTATTCTTCCTCGGCAAAGTCGTTGTGGGCTAGTTTGGGTGCCAAACGGGTGCCAGACACCTACACGAGGGTCAGACACAGCAAAGAGGTGATACTTTGAAGGTGAAAGGGGTCAGACACAACACCGGGTGATATTTTGAATTGCTAGTCAGTATATTTTCCTTGACAAGCGGGTAAGGGTATTTCAGTATAGAGAAAGATTTTACACATACCTTTCTTTATAGGAGAACTACTTAATGGCTTATACGACAGACCTCATCAAAAATGTTTCCATAGCCGGTCATGGCGGAACCGGTAAAACCAGTCTGTTTGAACATTTGCTCTTCGCCGGAGGCGTCATTTCCCGCGCCGAAACGGTTGAGTCGGGCAAGACCACCAGTGATTCCACACCGGAGGAGATCGAGCGGAAGATATCGATTCACGCAGCGCTGGCGCATATTGAGCGCAATGGCAAGAAGATCAACCTTTTTGATACCCCCGGCTCTTCAGACTTCATCGGCGACGTGATCCTTTCGTTCCGGGCGTCGGAGTTTGTCCTGCTCGTGGTCGATTGCCGCGTTGGGGTGCAGATAGAGACGATAAAACTCTGGCGTAACCTTGAAAAGTACGGAAAACCACGTGGGTTCTTTATAAGCAAGCTCGACGAGGAGCGGGCCGACTTTAACAAAGTTCTCGCAGACCTGAAAGAGAAGCTGAAGGTTGATACCGTGCCGATTACGTTGCCTATGGGTGCGGGCAGTGGGTATAAGGGTGTGATCAGCGCACTGAATGGGAAGGCGTACCTGCTTCAGGGGCAGGAGCAACTTGAGAGAGAAGGCGAGATCCCCTCTGAGTATCAGGAACAGGCAGCCTCGGCCAAAGAACGACTGGCCGAGGCTGCGGCTGAGGGTAATGATACGCTCATGGATAAGTATCTGGAGAATGGCTCGCTCGATAACGCGGAAATTGAGTGCGGGCTGATTGAGGCGCTGGCTGAACACAAGATTATTCCGGCCTTTGCTGGTTCAGCCCTGAAGAATTCCGGCCTTATCCCACTGCTGGACTTCTTTGCCCGCATTGCCCCAGACCCCAGCAGTGCCAAAGATGTAGGCATTGACGCGGAAGGGAAAGAGCTTGCAATTCCGATTGATGCTGATAAGCCGCTCTCCGCTCTGGTTATCAAGACGAATTACGACCAGTTCTCAGGCAAGCTCTCATGGCTCAAGATCATTGAAGGGAAACTGAGCGCTGATTCCGAGGCGTTTAACCTGTCGGAAAACAAAAAGGAACGCATTGGCAAGCTCTATATCTGTCAAGGTAAAAAGCTGGAAGAAACGCGGGAACTCTACGCCGGCGATGTGGGCATTGTTGCTAAGTCTCCGTCCTTCAAGACCAACGATACGATCACCGCTGGGGATAATTCCTTCCATTATTTACCGTTGCGTCTCCCTGAGCCGGTTCACTCGGTAGCGGTCAGCGCAGTTGCGAAGAAGGATGACGATAAGCTGGGCGAGCAGCTTCTGCGCGCTTCTGAGGAAGACCGGACGTTCCGCTATGTCTTCAATGCCGAGACAAAAGAGACCGTGATTTCCGGCATGGGCGAGCTTCATGTCAACATGATTCTGGACAAGATCAAGGTAAACCAGAAGATTGAGGTGGAAATCCACGTTCCCCGCGTGCCTTATCGTGAGACTATCACGAAAAAGGCGGGCGCTGAGTACACCCACAAGAAGCAGACCGGCGGTCACGGGCAGTATGGCAAGGTGTTGCTTGAGATAGCGCCGCTTCCACGTGGCGAGAACTACAACTTCATCAACGCGATCTTTGGCGGCGCTGTTCCCAAGAACTTCATCCCTGGCATTGAGAAGGGCATTGTCGAAGGCATGGCACGAGGCACCATGGCCCAGTACCCAGTCGTTGACGTTGAGGTGAAGCTCGTTGACGGTAAGTATCACCCGGTTGATTCCTCGGAACTCTCGTTTAAGTTGGCTGCGCGTAACGCTTTCCGTGAAGCCATGAAGCAGGCAAACCCAACGCTCCTTGAGCCGGTGATGAACCTGACGGTCTTTGTTGAGAACCAGTACCTGGGCGACGTGATGAGCGACCTCTCCGGCAAACGTGGCAGAATCCTTGGGCAGGACTCGGTTGGCGGCATTGAGGAAATCCGCGCACAGGTTCCGCAGGCGGAGCTTCTGCGCTACTCCATTGACCTTCGTTCCATCACCAGTGGAACTGGCTCGTTCAACATGGAGTTCGATCACTACGCGCCGATCTCCGGCCGTATCGCCGAAGAGGTCATTAAGGCGGCGCAGGCGTTCAAGGTGCAGGAGGCCGAAGAATAAGTCTGACCTATGAAGATTATCGAGATAACAAAAACAGGCGGGGCTTCTTCGCGGGTTCGTTTTGAGGACGGAACCGAGGAAGCTGTGCCTAATGCTTGCGCTGTAGCGGGCAAGGATTACATCTCGGTGAAGATGCTCATGCGCCACGCCGAGTATGCCCGCTACGAAGGCGAGCATATCCTCGCCCAGTTCTATAAAGGGCGGGTGAGCATACGCAACAAAGACAACATCTGTAGCGCAACGATTGCCCGTAACCAGAAGACGTGGGGCGCTGCCAAAGTGTGGTGTTTGTTCCTGATGGAAGTATCCAAAAGCGATAGTTTTGGCGCAGCGCTTGACTACTTTGAACGCCACGGCATCAAAATGCTCGTCTCTGGTTAGCGATGTAAACGCATGAAACCTACCCGGACATCTCGCAACCCATGTTTAGCAGGAGTGTCTGAGGTCCCGGCTGATTTGTTCCCCCACATACGACACGCTTTGTCTCTGACACCGCATGGTATGAAGAGCTCGTATGGTATGGAGAGCTTGTACCGCATAGTTTAGTTGGAAAGCGCCCGCTACGCAGGATTCCGGTAAAATCGTACCTTGCCAGCGCTTGACAGGTTTCACCCTCGGTCTATAGACTTTTCGTATGCGAAAGTTTTTTACCTGCGTTGTGGCAGGTTTGACTATCATAGTCGTGGCGGCAATCGGTGTTCTGCTGGGTTTGGGGCTAGCGGAAACGGCGAACATCAGGAATCAGGAAAACTTCGCGGAATTCACGCCGGCTCTACCCACGCGGATTCTTGACAGCGAGGGGAACCTCGTTACCGAGTTCTCTGCTGATGAAAAGCGAGAACTGGTGGCCTTGAATGATCTGCCTAAGCACCTTATCAACGCACTGCTGTCACGGGAAGACCCCAGCTTTTATACCCACAAAGGCTTCAGCATACGCGCCATTGGACGCGCTGCCTATGGCTATATCACTGGACAGAATCTGGGCGGTGGTTCCACCATTACCCAGCAGATCGCCGGCACGCTCTACTCCGACCGTACTGAATACTCTATCTGGCGGAAGCTGGTGGAACTCTGGTGGGCCTTTCAAATGGAACGGCGTTATACCAAAAACGAGATTCTGGAGATTTATCTCAACTACATCATCATGGGACCGGGCGTTTACGGTGTTGAAGCGGCAAGCAAATACTTCTTTCAGCATAGCGCGAAAGAGATCACGCTGGCGGAAGCCGCATTGCTGGTGGTACAGCTTTCAAGCCCGGGGCGTTATAATCCGCTTACCAATCCTAATGACGCCATGGACCGCCAACGCTCCGTACTTGAGAACATGGTTGAGCTGGGTTACACTACGCGCGCTGAGGCTGAGGCGTCTTTCGACGAATACTGGGTAAACTATGACTACACCCGTGCCCCCACTGCCGCGTACTATGACCGACAAGACGCCGCGCCGTGGTTCAGTGAGTATGTACGGCGTGAGCTTGAAAGCATGATGTACGGCACTATGGATTACTACCGTGATGGATACACGGTACACACCACGCTGAATATGAAACATCAGGAAGCAGCGGTCAAATTTCTGGGAGAGGGCCTTACCAAGGCGAACAAGGAATTCTCCGCAGCTCAGGCAAACCGGCTGACTCGGGTCGAGAATACCTACACGCCTATCGTGAACCTGCTTGCCCTCACCTTTGACTTGGGCGGTATCAGTGAGGCGGTGAATAAGCAGAATGAAGAACGGGCGCTTAACCGCTACGCTAAGGTAATTAACCCGATTGTAGACCTTGCGGCGCTGGCCTTTGGCATCTCCGAACTCCAGCCGGTCACCCAGAAGGGGTTTGAGGATTTACAGGAGCGTCTGGTGGGTTCATCGGTTGAAGGGGCGCTCATCTCCATTGAACAGGAGACCGGCTATATCACGGCAATCGTCGGTGGTTCCCAGTACGACGCATCGAATCAGCTCATACGCGCTACGCAGAGCCGTGTTATGCCCGGCAGCGCTTTCAAACCGCTGTACTTTTCTGCAGCCATTGACAGCCGGAAGTTTACCGCTGCAACCCTTATCTACGACATGCCGATTGTGTTTCATACTGAAGATGGGAAAGCCTATATACCTTCCAACTATGGTGGCACGTGGAACGGGCCTATCCTGCTTTACAATGCGCTGGCAAAATCGCTAAACATCCCGGCTCTGCAAGTGCTAGATGGTATTGGTTTTGACGCGGCCATTGACCGCGCCGCTGCCCTGCTCGGCATCGATGATCCGGCGGAACAACGGCGTGTGCTTCCGCGCGTCTATCCCTTGGGGCTGGGCATTGTCTCGATATCGCCGCTTCAGATGGCGCGCGCCTTCTCGATCTTTGCCAATCAGGGCCGCGAAGTTACGCCTATTGCAATACGCTCTATTGAAGACCGGAATGGCAGGATCGTGATAGCCACAGAACGAGACGCGAGGGAACGGCAGCAGAGCCTGGGCGAGGAGTTGCAGGTGGTCAGCCCCCAGAATGCATGGATTATGACGAGTCTGCTGAAAAAGGCCGTAGAAATCGGGACTCTGGCAGCAGGCACGGGTTATGGGGCGAGGTTCACCTTCACCGGCGCCGATGGTAAACGTTACCGCATCCCCGCCGCTGGCAAGACCGGCACTACAGAGAACTGGTCTGACGGCTGGACCGTGGGCTATACTCCCTACTATACAACAGCGGTGTGGTATGGCTTTGACCGCCCAGGTAACTCGCTCGGCACAAACCAAAGCGGCGCAGCGCTTGCCGGCCCAGTGTGGGGCGACTATATGCGCGAAATTCACCAGGGCTTGCCGATGAAGGACTTTGTGAAGCCCGCGACAGGTATTGTGGAGGTAAGCGTTTGCGCGGTTTCCGGCCTCCTCCCCACATCCGCCTGTAATGAGGGAATCGTATCTCTGCCTTTCCTTGAAGGAACACAGCCGTCGCAATACTGCAATGTCCATGGCGTGAATGCGACAATCGCTTCACGCACGCCTTCAGAAACCATTCGTGATAACATTATCAGCGGTCTGAATGACAATGCCCTGCTCACCAACCTGTCAATGCCGTCCCTGAACATCGACCTTTTCAACATCACACCTCCGCATGATACCAGCGCGACAACAAGTACCAGCGCGACAAGTGTACCAACGCTCCCTGCCTATAACCCATTCCTTGATGATGAGCCGGATGCCGCGTCCGTGCCTGTTGAGACCACGCCACCCAGTCAAAGAAGCGTGCTGGAACTCCCGTATAATCCTCTGCTGGATTAAGAGAGCTAACTTGACAGTTATGTCAGGTTAGCCTCGCTTGGTTAGACCTTGTTCAGACTACCTTGTATCAATCTTCTCTCATGGTGAAGTTGCTTTACCTTATGAGGTATCAGTCTTATTTCATGACAAAGTAGCCTTTCTTCATGACAGAACGCGGTGTCAGAGACATCTCAGCGGCGCGCGAACGCGGTGTCCAGAGACATCTCAGCGGCGCGCGAACGCGGTGTCAGAGACATCTCAGCGGCGCGCAGAACGCGGTGTCAGACATCTCAGCGGCGCGTAAACGCGGTGTCAGACATCTTCTCGGCACGCAGACGCGGTGTCAGACATCTTCCGGCACGCAGATACACCGACCGGTGTGTGAGCTATACACCGACCGGTGTGTGAACGCGGTGTCAGACATCTCTGTGGTTCAGAAATAAGGTGTCTGACATCTTCAAATTTCACTTATCGCCGAATTGTGAGAGTGTCTCTCACCTAGTGGTGAGGGTGGTCGAGAGGCTCTGTTAAAAACCAGTGATAAAGTCTCCTCTGTGGCGGCACCAGACACGTTTCATTTTTCTTCTTGCTCTCTAGGAAAAGGGGTGTTAAGCTAATTACGGAAATCGTTTTCAACACTTCCAACACTATTTTTTAGGAGGACATTATGTCTAAAAGAATCGTTTTTGTCGTTTCCTGTCTGCTCTTGGCAGCGGGAATGGTCTTCGCTAGTGGCGCCCAGTCGGGAACCAGTACCGCACCAGCAACGAGCGGCGGCAAGCCGGTATTGGTTATCGGGATGGAGTCAAACTCTTTCATCACAGATTACGAGAACAACTATCTAACCCTGTATCTTGAAAATCTGCACAACATCGACATCCAGTTCTATATGCTGCCTGAAGCGCCGGCGGACATTAGAACTAAGGTGTCGCTCATGGTCGCGTCTAATGACCTGCCCGATATCATCATCACCGATGATCTCACGGCAGAGTCAATTTTCGACTATGGAAGCAAGGGTGCGTTTATTCAGCTCGATAAGTACCTCGCCAGCTCAGCTACTGCCCCGAACTTTTACAAAATACCGAAAGAGGACCGGCAAAACTACCTGCGATTCATCACCGCCACTGATGGGCATGTCTATAACCTCGCTCGTTACGAGCCTGAGACATGGAACCTGACGCCGAGCCGGCAGTACATCAACAAGGCATGGCTCGATAAGCTGGGTCTGCCCATTCCCACCACCACCGAAGAATTCCGGCAGACCCTCATCGCCTTCCGAGACCGGGACCCTAATGGAAACGGACGCAAGGACGAAATCGGCATCACCGGCTGGTTTAGAGCCACTTATGGTGAGAATCCTGTTCTGGCGCTTATGAATTCGTTCATCTTCTGCGGCGGGCTGAACGGTTTGGCGCTTGACGACACCGGCGCTAAGGTTATCGCGCCCTTTACCGAGGCAAACTACCGCAAGGGCTTGCAGTACATGAACACTCTGTTTAAGGATGGAACCCTGTCGCCGTCAACCTTCACGAATGATCAACAGCAGTACCGTGCTGATTTGAATAACAATCCTCAGGTTGTGGGCTTTGCCACTGCTGGAAGCCTCAGCAACTGGCCTCAAGCGTCTACTGATAATAACCCGAACTTCGCTGAAATGCGGATGATGCCTCCGCTCAAAGGTCCTGATGGCCTTGCCTATAGCCCCTACCTCGGCTTTGTTCCGAACAACTCCACGTTTATCACTTCCAAAGCGCGGGATAAAGACCTTGCCTTCAAAGTGATGGATTCCATGCTTGATAACACAATCTCCATCATCCAGCGCTTTGGCGAGGAAGGCGTTGATTGGACGCGGAAACCAGAAGACCTTGCCAAAGAGAGCAATGCTTATGTCGCGATGGGTATCTATCCGTCACTGTCCATTGTTGAAATGACCGACATCTGGAATGCGCCTTCCAACAAGTATTGGCATAATCAGGGACCGCGCTATGCGTCCATGCAGCAGGGCAATACCCGTGGCAGTTTCATGGCGCCCTATAAGCCGGATTCATACGCGGCAATGGTCAATGGCTACAACTATCAGTACTACCTTGAGGCACATCCCAAGTACATCTTGCCGGCACCGTTGAAGTACACGGCTGCTGAAGCCGAGCGGAATGTCGAGGCTATTGTCAACGTTCAAGAGTATGTGCTACAGGCTGTCGCTGAGTTCATCACTGGCGCGCGGGACATCAACAACGATACCGCGTGGAATAACTATCTGCGCGATCTGAATAACATGGGTCTCCAAACATGGCTGAGTACCGCTCAGGCTGCTTACGACCGCGTGAAGTAAGAAGAAACACGTCTCACTGGTGCGGAGAGTCAGAGCTTTCTGGCTCTCCGCACCTTCGTGTAAGATTGTCAAACTATTAAAGTAAAGAAGGAAAGGTTATGCAGACAACAACATTAACGCCGGAACTTAAGGCGCGGCTACGCGAGCGGCTCAAGCTGAACATAAAGGCGCGGTGGCAGATATACCTCTTGCTGGTACTGCCAATCACCTATCTGTTGGTTTTCGCCTATGGACCTATGGGTGGACTAGTGATCGCTTTCAAGAAGTACAACTTCGCGCTCGGCATGTTCGGCAGCCCCTGGGTCGGCTTCGACAACTTCAGGCGCTTCTTTCAGTCGTACCGCTTCAGTCAGGTCTTAACCAATACTCTGACACTCTCCTTCTACAGCCTGCTCGTTACCTTCCCGATCCCTATCATCTTTGCACTTCTCCTGAACGCCCTGCCCTTCAAACCCTACCAGAAGCTCATCCAGACCGTTACCTACATTCCCTACTTCATCTCTACAGTAGTGATGGTGGGACTCATCTTTCAGGTGTTGAACAACCGCAACGGTCTATACGGAAGTCTCTTCATGTTCCTCACCAGTGCCATGCCGCCAGACCTCTTTGCCGATGGCGCGAACTTCAAGCATATCTACGTGTGGTCAGGCGTGTGGCAAGGTACGGGTTACGGGTCGATCATCTACTTCGCGGCTCTGTCCAACGTTGATCCCACGCTTCATGAAGCCGCGCTGGTGGATGGCGCAACGCGCTTCCAACGGGTGTTGTACGTTGACATTCCCTGCATCATGCCCACGGCAAGCATCATGCTGATCCTCGCGGTCGGTGGCATTATGAACGTTGCCTTTGAAAAAACCCTGCTCATGCAGAACAGCCTCAACCTCAATTACAGCGAGGTTATATCAACGTATGTGTATAAAGTGGGACTTGCCGCCGGTGTTAATGACTTTTCGCTGTCCGCAGCTATCGGCATGTTCAACTCGGTGATCAACTTTATGCTCCTGGTCGTGGCGAACTGGGGCAGCAAGCGGCTCAACGGCACTGGCATCTTCTAACGGAGGAGACTTATGGCACTTAACCTGAAAAACAATACCGCGGGCGATCGTATCTTTTACACCCTTATCTTTATCTTTCTGACTCTGTTCTTCCTCATCGTGCTGTACCCGTGCGTTTTCGTCATATCAGCATCATTCTCCTCTGGGACTGCGGTGCAGTCCGGGCGCGTGGTACTGCTGCCTGTTGACCTGAGTCTCGAAGGCTACCGTACCGTGTTCAACACAACAACGGTGTGGCTGGGCTTCCGCAACTCGCTCTTCTATACAGTGGCTGGCACCATAATCAACATCGCTATGACCATGACGACCGCGTACTGCCTCTCCCGTTCTGACGTTCCCGGTCGGAACATCTTCATGCTCATGTTTACCTTCACGATGTTCTTCAATGGCGGCATGATCCCCAGCTATATGCTGATTCGTAATCTCGGTATGCTCAACACGCCGTGGGCGCTCCTGATACCCGGTTCAATCGGGGTCTATAACATGATTATCGCCAAAACCTTTATCCAGAATAGCATCCCAGGCGAGATGCTGGACGCCGCGAAGATCGATGGGTGTAGCGACATTGGCTACTACCTGCGAATCGTACTGCCGCTGTCCCAGGCGATCATTGCCGTGCTGGTCTTGTTCTACGGCGTGGGGCATTGGAACGCCTACTTCAACGCGATGATCTACCTCAACAACAAGAGCCTCTACCCATTGACGATTTTCCTGCGCGATATACTCATGTCAACCCAGATCGACCCGTCTACGGTGTCTGACCCTGAGATGCAGATGCGTCTTGCTGAGGCCGCGGCAGTGATCAAGTATTCGCTCATTGTGGTTACTCTGGTACCCGTGATTGCGATCTATCCCTTTGTGCAGAAATATTTTATAAAGGGCGTCATGATCGGCTCAGTCAAGGGCTAAGGAGTAATAGTATATTATGGAAGAAATGCTCAACATTGGCATTATCGGGCTGGGAGGACGCGGTCTCAATCTGCTTGAGGTATGCGTCCTGCCCCGCAAAAACATCAGGGTACTCGCGGTTTGCGATGTGTATGAGGATCGCAGGCTTGCCGCTGCCGAAAGCGTGGTCAAGGCGGGGCAGCCGCGCCCGCTTGTGTGTGAGGATTACCGTCAGGTACTGGATCAGGAGATCGACGCGGTGTTGATCTCCACTGGATGGACGCCGCATATCGACATTGCGTGCGAGGCAATGCGTGCGGGCAAGTATGTTGCCTGTGAGGTTGGCGCGTCCTATTCGATTGAGGATTGCTGGCAGCTCGTACGCGTTCATGAGGAGACCGGCGTTCATTGTATGATGCTGGAGAACTGCTGCTATGGGCGCTACGAGCTTATGGTACTGAACATGGTACGTCAGGGGCTTTTCGGCGAAGTGGTGCATTGTCAAGGCGGTTATCGCCACGACCTGCGCGACGAGGTTGCTCATGGACGCGAGAACCGGCACTACCGCTTTGACAACTACCTTCACCGCAACTGCGAGAATTATCCCACGCATGAACTGGGACCAATCGCGCAAGTGCTGGACATTAACCGAGGGAACCGTCTGCTGACCTTGAACTCGGTCTCGTCAAAGGCGGTCGGCTTGAAAGCATATCTTGCCGCCGAACAAGGTCCCAACGGCAAGGACGTGGGTTTGTGGTTTGCGCAGGGCGATGTGGTAACGACCATTATCAAATGCGCGCATGGTGAAACCATCGCCCTCACACTCGACACAACCCTTCCTCGCTACTATTCGCGCGGCTTTCACGTTCAAGGCACTCGCGCCATGTTCTGCGAGGATAACCGGAGCCTGTTTCTGGATGGCGAACACAATAAGTTTGAGTTCCGGAGTCGGGAACTCTGGGGTAACGCGGCAAGCTACCTTGAGCGTTACGAGCATCCCATCTGGCAAGAGTACCTTAAAGCGGGCATCAAAGGCGGGCATGACGGCATGGATTGGCTGGAGTTCGACGCCTTTTTCCAAGCCGTGATTGATAAGGCTCCGGTACCCATTGACGTATACGACATGGCTGCGTGGATGAGCGTGTCCGCCCTCTCAGAGGCGTCCATTGCCCAAGCCGGCGCTCCGGTTTCGTTCCCAGACTTCACCAACGGCAAGTGGATGAGCCGCAAACCCCTGTAAAACGTTTCCCCTAAAGAATCTTTTCCGCGCTAATAAGTTAAGCAGACGGAAAATAAAAGATGTCCATAGATTACGCAGATTACACTGATCTTTGTATTAAAGGCTCCGTGTAATCTATGGACACATTCTTAACTTAACGTGAGTTCGACGAGTTCCTAAAACATAAACTATTGCTGCTCACCTTCGCAACTGCTCTTCTATAGAAGAAATATCATCGATAAGAATCTTTTCCGCTAAGGGTTTGTCCTTCGCTTCAATGGCTTTAAGGAGCATGCTGTGGGTATCGTAACGAAACCCCATATAGTTTCCTGGGTTCTGATCCCAGAAAAGCTGAGCGATTGCCCGCCAGAGTCGGTGGATAACCTTTTCAAGGGTTGAGGTAAGCAGGACGTTCCGCGCCACAGAGTTAAGCGTCAGATGAAAGCAGATGTTGTTTGACCACCACGCATCAAGGCTAATGGATGTATCCATTCTATCGTGATGCGTTTCCTCAATGTTCGCGTACAGACTGGCTGTCTGTGCCGGCGTTATCTGGGCAATGATCTTGTCAAGCACCGCCAGCTCCAGAATACGCCGTAACTCTGTGGCCTCCCAGATGTCTGTTTCCGTAAACTGCACGATTCGGTATCCGGCGCGAGGTATGCACCGGACTATATCCTCTTGATTCAGCTCTATCAGGGCTTCTCGTACCGGCGCTTTGCTCACGCCAAACTGTTCCGAAAGTTCCTTCTCATTCAGGATCGTATCCACCGGATACTCTTTCCTGATAATCCTCTCAAGAATGTTGTTGTAAACCTTTCTTTTCAGACTTTCTTTACTCATGATGATTGCACTATAAAGCAAACCATTGCTCTTGACTAGAGTTAGGTATACTTCTAATATAATTGTAATATGATTACAGATATGTTTGATGATAACGGAAGAGATGCGGATCAAGACCTGTTTGTGGACTTGTTACACAGAGAGCTGCTTGTTGCCATGGGGTGTACTGAGCCTGCGGCGATTGCTTTGGCGGCAGCTTCGGCGCGGTGCGTTCTGGGAGTTCCGCCGGAAACAATCCTTGTTCGAGCAAGCCGTAACATGATTAAGAACGCTATGAACGTGGGCATCCCTAACACAACGCTGAAGGGTATAAGCGTTGCCGCAGCTTTAGGTCTGGAAAGCGCCGATCCTGCGGCTGGTCTGAACATTCTGTCACACATCACGCCAGCTCAGGAACAAGCGGCTTCGCGGCTGCTTGATTCCTGCCGCATACAGTTTGAGCGGGTGGAGAATGTCCCATCGATGTTTATCGAGGTGCGTCTGCAAGCTGGTGAAAAGGTAATCACTGCCCGTGTTCAGGATGAGCATAACAAGGTGGAGGTGTTTGATGGGGACAAAAAAATCAGCGCATCCTTGAGCGAGGCTGAGAAGAATCCCGACATACTCACACCGGCACGTATTTTTGCCTTTACTGATTCGGTTCCTCTGGAAAAGATCGAGTTCCTGATTCAGTGCGCTGAGGTGAACCTTGAGCTTGCTGAGTATTCCGTTAAAACCGGCTATGGCATTGGCGTTGGCAAGACAATGTTCGAGGGTTCTGGTGTTGGCGGGGAAAGCCTGTTCTATCGTGGGGCCAGCCTTGCCGCCGCCGCTTCCGACGCGCGTATGGCTGGCTGCTCAAAGCCAGTTGTTATCAATTCAGGAAGCGGCAATCAGGGGATCACTGTGTCGGTTCCAGTCTTGGTTCTTGCCCGTGGCTTGAAGCGGACACGGGATGAAACAGCCCGTGCGCTCTGCCTTGCCCACCTCAGCGCCCTGATGATGACAGCGCGCAAAGACAGGCTATCAGCCCTTTGCGGCGCTTTTACCGCTGCCATTGGTACGGGTGCAGGCTTTGTTCGCCTCTTGCGCGGGGACAATCAGACGGTTATACGGTGTATTCAAAACATGGTGGGCAACCTGATGGGTATCATCTGCGATGGCGCAAAGGGAAGTTGCGCTTTAAAGATTTTCACGTGCGTTGAAGCCGCCGAGTTAGGGGCAAAGCTGGCTATGGCGGGTAACTCGGTTCCTGAGTCCGAAGGCATACTGGGAAACACCTTAGAAGACACTTTGGGCATAGTCGAGAAACTTTCCCATGAGGGCATGATCCCGCTGGACAAGACAATCGTGGAGATAATGCTGGAAAAGAGCAACAGTAGCGCAAAAAAACCGCAAGGGGTATGACTTATGAATAAAATAGAACGGATGCGGGCGCTGTTCCGCAATGAAAAGACTGACGTGGTTCCCGCTGGGTTCTGGTTTCACTACCGCAATGAATATGACGAGGTTCAGATGGCTCAGGCTCATCTGGCAACCTACCACGCTACGGATGCTGATATAGTCAAGGTTATGCAGGACTATGTTTGTCAGATTGAAACGCCGGTGAAAGTTCCGGCTGACTGGAAAAGGCTGAAGTTTCCCGGAACAGATTCAGCGGTCTTCAAAAAACTGAGTGGCGTATTGAAGCGGATTCTTGACGAGGTGGGCGACGAGGTTATGGCTTTTCAGACCATGTATGGACCATTTAAGTCAGCGGTGATTGCCTTTGGCGATGCACTCCTCATGGCGCACGCAAAGGAAGCGCCTGACGCGGTGGCTGCCGGTGTCGGTGTTATTGCCGAGGCTCTGGCGGAATGGACGGCGGGATTTATCGACGCTGGCGCGAGCGGTATCTACTACGCTGCCCAGTTCAGCGAACCAGGACGCTTTACCAAAGAAGAATGGGAAACACTTGTCCGCCCGTCAGACCTGCGGGTCATGCAGGCGGCAGCGGATAAAGGCACTGCTCATATCCTGCATATCTGTGGCGAGCCGGAATACCAATTCAAGACCAGCCCTGAGTGGTTTGTCGACTATCCCTTCAGCATCGTGAACTGGTCAGTAAAGGACAGCGGGCTTTCTCTGGAAAAGGGGCGGAAGATTTTCACTGGCAAGCCTATTCTGGGCGGCATGAACAACAAGGGAAGTATCCTGAAAGGACCTGATAGTGCCATTGAGGAAGAGGCGCGGAGTATTATATGCGCCTTCGGAACGTCAGGCTTGATGCTGGGCGCTGATTGCACCATACAGGGTCAGGGCATAAGCCATGAGCGCATCCGCCGAGCAGTGGATACAGCCCATAGCTTTATATAATGGGAGATCTGAGGCGGATCACGTTTGCTCCCATAGCTTAGTTAGATATATCTCCCGCTTACGTGGGATATATAAAAAAATTACTGAGAGGAGTTGTTATGAAAAGACAAGTTTTGGCTGGATTGCTTACTGCAGTCCTTTTGACAAGCGGAGCCACGAATGTTTTTGCTGGCGGTACAAATCAGGCTGCACCAAGCGGTGTAATCACCATCGAGTTCTTCCAGCAAAAAATGGAAGAAGGGCCTCAGCGGGGCTATCAGGCGGTAATCGACCGGTTCCATCAGGAGTATCCCAATTACCGGATTCAGATGAACACGGTCCCAGACGCGGGAACGGTTCTTACCTCCCGCGTGGTCTCTGGAGATATTCCTCCGCTGTTTTCCGATTATCCTACGCAGCTGCAGTTCAAGGAAAAGGTGAGAAACGGGATTCCTCTGGATATTTCAAACGAACCTTTCATGCAGCGGGTGAATAGACCTGCCGTTGAAATGTCTCTTGCGCCAGATGATAAGAGCTACGCCATGCCTCTGTCCCACAACTTTATGGCGGTGTACTACAACATCGACATCTTCAATGCCAATGGCATTTCGGTTCCTACCACGTATGCCGAATTGATCTCGACTTGCCAAAAGCTCAAGGCGGCGAACATTTTGCCCCTGGTCTGTTCGTTTATGGACAGAGGACGCGCCGGACACCTGTATCAGGCAATGAACGCGGCATGGGCGCCTGACGGGGTTCAGCGAATGGTGGCGGTTATGAATGGCACAGGCTCGGTGAAAGGCGACTCGGTCATCTTAAAAGTGGTGGAACGTACCCTTGAAGTGGTCTCATACGCCAACGCCGATACCTTTGCCATTCCTGATACTGAGATGTGGAACACCTTTGCTAATGGTAAAGCCGCCATGTGTATCACTGGTTCATACGCTCGCGGCACCATCTTTATGGCAAACCCTAACATTAACATGGGCGCTTTCCCCATCCCTAATGACACAGTGGCCGCAACCCCGGTGCTTACCGGAATCGACGCGGCGCTCTGCGTTTCAGCTTCCGCGACTCCTGACCAGAAAAAGGTTGCCCTTGCTTTCATGGAATTCCTTTCCCGGCCAGAGAACGCGCAGATATTCTGCGACATTGATGGAGCGCCCAGCGCAATAAGCGACGTGGTTTACTCCGACGCGCGTATAGCGCCGGTAACTACAAAGATGCAAACCGGACCTGTACGCGACTGGTTCGCCACCTTCTTTCCGGGAAACATTCAGAACAGCATCTACGATGAACTTCAGCAAATGCTGATGGACAAAAACCCAGCCACCTTTCTGGACAGACTCGACAATACCATCAGGATGGGAGCGCAATAGTTTTCTCATTACGGGAGATGCGGTTCAGCAGACAGTCTCATATAGCCGCGCTTCCCGTTTCCCTGTGTCTATACAAATTACAAGGAGGCGCGGATGAAAAAGGTAAGTCTGTCTGATAGGGCGGTTTACTTTGGTTTTACGATTGTTCCTGTGGCCCTATACAGTGTCTTTTATGTGTTTCAGGTGCTGGGCGGAATGTTTTACAGCCTGACCGACTGGAACGGCATGGCAAAAACGTACGCCATCATCGGACTTAAAAATTATGCTTGGCTGGCGCGAAACCCCAATTTCTGGCGCTCACTGGGAACCACCTTCCGCTATTCCGCGCTTCTGGTGATTCTCACCATCGCGCTGTCCTTGATGTTAGCTCTAACGCTGGATTCGCTTAAGAAGCGGGTTCAGACCCTTGCTAAGTCCATTTTCTTTATCCCCGCCATGCTTTCCGCAGTAACTGTTGCCCTTATCTGGAGCCAAATTTACTACCGGGCGATTCCGGTCATTGGCGAGGCGTTCAACATCGGCGTGTTAAAAGCAAGCCCGCTTGCTGACCCCAACCCGACTCTGTTCGCCACGGTCTTTGTAAACGTGTGGCAGTCCGTAGCCATACCTTCCCTCATCTTTATAGCCGGACTTCAGTCCATACCCCGCGAACTTCACGAAAGCGCCATGATCGACGGCGCAAGTATCTTGCAACGATTCTGTTACATAAGCTTCCCGCATCTTATGCCCACGATGGTAGTCAATCTGGTGCTGCTGGTAAAAAACGGCTTTACCACCTTTGATTATCCCTACGCCCTTACCCAGGGCGGACCAGCGCGAGCCACAGAGGTTATCGCCATAAGCATTGTAAACGACGCATTCCGAGACTATCGTTTTTCCATAGCCAACGCCGAAGCGGTCATACTTTTTATGATAATCGCTTCGATCTCCTTTGTCCAAATCTGGCTTACCAGCAAAGGAGACGCCTACAAATGAAGAAAAGGCTCATAAAACGAGAAGGATTCCTCTGGCTTGTTGCCCGTGATATGGTACTGTTGGTGGGGCTGGTGTTAATTTGCGGTCCCCTCTATCTGGTGCTGGTCAATTCATTCAAGAATCTTGAGGAAGCAGGGCGCGATTTCTTCTCTTTTCCGTCCCGCATTAACCTTGATAACTTCAAGCAGCTCTTTGCCACGCAAAACTATCTGGGTTATGTGAAAAATTCCACCCTTATCACGGTGTTATCCATCTTAATTGAGATAATGCTGGTTCCGTCAGTTTCCTTTGCCATAGTCCGCAATTTTACCAAGCCCTACTATAAGTTCGTGTATTTCTTTCTGCTCATGGGTCTGTTCATACCATCTCAGGTGGTCATTCTGCCGGTAACGAAGTTTATGACCAGTATCAGGCTCTTGAACCAGTTTGGTCTTATTGTGCTATACGCCACATTCAGTCTGACGCGTGGGGTTTTTCTGTTTGTGAATTACATCAGAACCCTGCCATACGAGCTTGAGGAAGCAGCCCGCGTTGACGGTTGCAATGTCTTTAAGACCTATACCAACATCGTGCTGCCCATGACCGGACCCATGCTTGCGACCCTTATTGTGATGGACGCGCTATGGTACTGGAACGACTTCCTGCTGCCCCTGATGATACTGAATCGTTCCCGTGATTTCTGGACTTTGCCGCTGTTTCAGTACAACTTCAAGACTGAGTATTCTTTTAATTACACTATGTCTTTCACCGCGTATCTGGTTTCCATGTTGCCAATACTGATTGTGTATATTGTTGCCCAGAAGAACATCATTAAGGGTCTGACCGCCGGCGCGTTGAAGGGATAGACCGTTTTGTGTGTGCAAGCGGACACATCCTGCAAGACCGGCCACCTTGCGCGATTCCAATAATAACACTAATGGCAAGAGCCACCAGTAACGATACTCCAAAGACTTTCCAAAAGAGAGACCAAAATTTGTCCATGACAAAACCTATCCTTAATTATCCCCAATTACGATTGGGGATTCCGGTGAATTAGCTGATTGTTTTGATGTTTTCTCTTTTAACAATAGTATCCATACAATAATCCTCCAAGGTTATTTTTATCCCGCGTATGCGGAGAGGAAGTTAAAATGAGCGTGGAGGAAAGAATGGTATCAGATTCGGAGTTTCAGGAGGATTTTATTGTTTAGTTTGCTGTAATTCGCATACTAGCGATAAAGGACGATTGAGAACAGGGCGTTCCGCTTATGAGCATGGTTAAGAGTATCCTGAGTGGTTTCTATTTCAAATTGTACAGCCTGATAAGGCTCCAGCACGGCGAATGAGAATGTTCCCAATACAGAAATGGCCGTGTAAACCATGAGAATGAGAGAGAACAG
>JAITIX010000017.1 GCA_031279205.1 Treponema sp.
CAGCGCTGAGGGCGCTGTTCCAGTAATGCGCTTCAAGATACATACGTTTGGTTTCAAATAGGTCGATACGACTGGCACGGCGCTGTAACCGCTGATTAGCGATACTGGCGGCAGTACCAAGATCAAGCACGGAAGCGCCAGACTCCTGCAATATCCGGTAATAGGCGTAGAAGTAAAAAATGTCATTCATGTCCGTATCGGGCAGGAGTTCGTCACGGGTGAAGCGTTGCATACGCTGTATCAGTCCCGCACGCTCCTCATCGCTAGTCGAAAGCCGACACTGAGCAAGGGCGCGGTACACAAAGCTCAGGCGCTCATAGAGTTCCCACTCAGGCAGTAAGAGCAGTTCGCACTGGGCAAACCCACTGTGCCAATCAGGGCGCTCGATAAACAGAAAGGCGTTTTTCGGCAGATTGATTTCTAGTGTACGGGCGAGTTCTACGGTTTTCTGATAATCACCATATATATAAGTAGCTTCCAGCTCAAAAAGTAGGGCATCTCCATGGGAAGCCGGCCTTTGTGTCAAGGGCACTTTCGCAAAGACTGCTGCGCGGTAGATCCACGCAGACACGGTATGTTCCATTTCCTCAGAAGTGGGCCCCGCCGGATTCTCCTGAATGGCCTTGAATATATCCAAAGCCTCATCATACGCACCGATTTCGAAACGCAGTTTGCCCCGCAGGAAACGCACACGATCCACCCATGCCGGCAGACCAGCGCTGATAGCGGTCTGCTCAGCGCGTTGGGAAAAGTGTTCAGCCCGGGAAAGATTACCAAACAGAAACTGGGCAGTGGCGGCGTAATACGCGGACATACACAGCTCGTCGAGTTGATCCGCTTTTTCTGCGTTATCAACAGCAAACGCGATGTAATCCAACGATTCGTCAACGCGCCGTTCCGCAAGATTCACAATGGAAAATAGACGATACACAGGCGCTCCACCGATCTTCCGGCTCTGACTGATCATCATGGCTTCTTTAACCATGCTGGATGCGCCCTCAACGTTTTTTATTCCCAGGTTATAGCTGGCAAGGTTAATCAGAATCTGAATTTTATACCCAGGGAAGAAATTGCCAGTAGGCGCCACCTCAGTGAAGGCTTTGTGGATGGTATCCTCATCGCCATGAATCAGAGCTTTGAGGGTATTAAAGATAAAGAGAATCGCCGGCCCCCGTTCCGCACCAACAATGGAATAAAACTGCTTTTCAGCAATGGCGTCATCCAGGCGCTTGAATGTACCGTTAATCACATCGTCGTATATCGCGTTCAGAATCAGCCGGTCGTCAGCCGTGCCGCCCAGGTTTGACAAGGCCTCAAGCAGGCTGAAACAGGCACGGAACTTGCCGGCATGGGTCCATGCAAGCAGGCGGTTTATAACAAGCCGCCGTATCCACAGTATCCGTTCACCCAGAATCTGCCCCGCGTGTACGGCAAAGTCAGGGATACGCGGGTATGGGTCTTCAAGTGAATCAATAACCCCAAGATTCATAAGCATCTTGAAGGCGCGGTGGATCATACCGGAATTGTGCTCCTCCTCCTCAAAAAGCTGGGGAAACAGAATGCCGGGAAAGTATGACCGCATAATGCTGATCGCATAAGCCACTTCCCAGAGATCATAGGTCAGTTCTGGTTTGTTCTGAGTGTTGAAATCTTCAGATGCGAATTTGATAACTCGCGGGAACACGGTTTCCCAGCGCTTGATCTGCTGATCAGCACCCTCGGTGTCAGTCGCGCAAGTGCCATAAACTTGAAGCTCAACCCGATCCGGCAGGCTTACGAACACATCCATCACGATCTGGCTGGCGGTATCGTCGGCCTGATGGATGTTTTCGATAATAAGGATGGCCGGGCCTTTGCGGTTTTTCATTACAGCGATATACACCGCTAGTACCTTTTGGAAAAAGATGCGCGCCTTTTGCGTGAGATGGTCTGAATACTCCTCCAGCAAACGCTCACGGAAGAGTAGTGCCGCAAGAGTATCCAACTCACCAAGCATTTCAGAACGGATATACTCATTTACAAAGGCGCGAATTGGGGGAGACAGCATGTCGGCGAAACAGCCAATGCCGCTCCGTTCGCCAAAACGAAGCACCAGCGGCGGTAGGTCCCGCATAATATCAGCGCAAAAGTGATACAAGCCGTCGCGTTTACCGATGAACATCGGGCCTGCCAACAAAACGTTTCGCCGGGATCCGCCCATAATGACCCGTCCGATCTTTTCCCGGAAAGGAAATGGATCAAACGCGCCTTCTTTCTCCAGCATGGTTTCAATACTCACCAGTTGGGCATAGCCGTCGATAAGCGAAACCATATCTTCCAAGTAATCAAAGCCGTCCATATTGGGTGGCGGTGTTTTTAGGTCTACAATTCTTTCGTCCATACGCACGTATGCGCTTAACGGTTCCTGAACTATTGGCGCAAACCAGACATTGGTTCCACCCGGTCGGGCGGCAAGGGCGCTACAGAGCCGTCCCATCTCGTAATCCTCCACATCGCGGCAAATCACCAGTGAAAACCCATATAACTCAGTCGCAGCTCCCTTAAGCAGGGCGCGGATTGACTCAATAACCGTGATGATAGTCAGCCAGATGCCAAGCGCATGTTCATCAAACGATCCAATTATAATCCGGTGTTTCTGATCGGTCTTCCCGCCCACACCCTCAATGGCCCTGACAATAGCTCCTTCCAATAAGACAATTAGGTCCGGCCTGACCCGCCGAAGCTGAGTTCTGAATCGCAGGAAAAACAACATCTGTATCATGGAAAAATTATAGCCTTAATCGTATTAAAAGATAAGGGGCAAAATGTCGCGGGGGCGAATAATCATTCACCCCCGCACTACTATCACTGGCCGTAATACGCGGCAAGACCGTGTTTGCGTTCCCAGTGTTTACGCACAATATGTTCTGGCAAAGCTTGAATCTGGGGATCAAGGCTCATGGTTAGATACGCCATCTTGCATATCTCTTCCAACACCGCCGCGTGATACACCGACTGAGCAGCACTTTTACCCCAAGTGAAGGGACCGTGTCCCGCCACCAGTATCATTGTCATACCCGCGCTGTTAAGGGCGCGGTCCTTAAAGGTCTTTACTATGAGCTTGCCAGTCTCAAGCTCATAGTTGCGCTTTACCGCTTCCTCCTCCATGAGCGGACTACAGGGAATGGCCGTACCGCCATGATCCGCGTGGGTTGTACCAAGAAGCGGAACATCGCGCCGCGCCTGCGCCCACGCAACAGCATAGACCGAGTGGGTATGGGTAATGCCGCGAATGTTGGGAAACTCTCGGTAGAGGATACGGTGGGTTTCAGTGTCAGAGGAAGGCTTGAGCTTGCCTTCAATAAGCGCGCCGTCCAGGTCCAGTACGACCATTGATTCAGGCCCCAGCGCGTCATAAGCTACGCCTGATGGCTTTATGGCAAACACCTCGCCATCAAAGGCCGACACATTGCCCCATGTGTAGATGGCCAGGTTTCGGCGTGGAATCTCGCGGTTTGCCTCAAACGCTTCCTCACGAAGGGTCTTGTATTTGTCGGTCATGTTCAAAGCCCCAGCCGTATCACATTCCACGACGCAGACGGCAACATCAGCTCCAGTGCAGCGCCTTCCAGCTTGCCCGCGACCTGCGCCACTGGTTTTACCAGCTCACCTTTCGCCGAGTTAGCAGCCTTCAGGTTGTCGTGGCGCATCACCGTGTGTTCAATGAAACGGCCGTTTTTCGTATCAAAACCAGTAAGCTCGATCTCAAGCACAAGCGCCTCACAGAGATTACGGTTCACCGCAAAAATCGTGAGACCCTGCTCGTCGCGCACTGCTACACTTTCAAGGTAGGGAACGCCATCAATATCTTTCGTATCGTAACGATCACACACTATCTCACCGCGTAACACCATGCCGCGTCCGTACTTCGACATCTGGGCAAAAGGGTAAAAGATGGTCTGCCGCCACACACCGCCGCCAGCTTCCGTCATGATCGGCGCAATCACGTTCACGAGTTGGGCAAGACAGGCAACCTTCACGCGATCAGCGTTCTTAAGCAGAGTGATGAGCATACAGCCAACCAGCAGCGCATCCTCCATCGTGTAGACGTCTTCCAGCAAGGGCGGGGCAACTGTCCACTTTTCAACTTTGGCGTTGTTACTGTGAAACCAGACGTTCCACTCGTCAAAGGACAGGTTTACAGTCTTCTTACTCCGCTTCCGCGCCTTCACCAGATCGCAGACGCCCACAATGGTCTTTATAAAAGAATCCATCTCAAGGCTACGCGCAAGAAAGCTAGGCGTATCGTTATCTCGATTCCCGTAATACGTGTGAAGCGACACATAGTCGATATGTTCGTAGGTATGCTCCAGCACCGTTGTCTCCCAAGTTCCGAAGGTCGGCATAATAGAACTAGAACTGCCGCAGGTTACCAATTCTATTGACGGGTCAGTCCACTTCATCACTTTCGCCGCCTCCAGCGCCACTCGCCCATATTCGTCAGCAGTGCGATGGCATATCTGCCACTGGCCGTCCATCTCGTTACCCAGACACCAGAGCTTGATGCCATGCGGGTTCTCATACCCATGACTCCGGCGTAGATCGCTCCACTCAGTGCCTTTGGGGAAGTTGCAGTATTCAACAAGATTACGTGCCGCATCAGGCCCACGTGTGCCGAGATTCACCGCCATCATCACCTCTGTTCCAGCCTTCTTCGCCCACTCAACAAACTCGTTCACCCCGATCTTGTTTGGTTCCAGCGTTGCCCACGCCAGTTCCATACGCGTTGGCCGCCGCTCAAGCGGCCCCACACCATCCTCCCAGTTATAGCCAGACACGAAGTTCCCACCCGGATAGCGGACAATAGGCACATTGAGTTCCCGCACAAGCCGGATCACGTCTTCCCTGAAGCCAGCCTCGTCAGCCTCTGGATGACCGGGCTCGTAGATACCAGTATACACCGCCCGCCCCAGATGTTCGATAAACGACCCATAAACACGCTCATCAAGTATACCGATGGAAAAATCTTTATGTAACGTAAGTTTTGCTTTCATAAATAAACCCCTTAAAAAAAAATACACTATCGCAAAGTATCTCAACAAGATTGATATGAATCAATGGTTACATCGTGGCTAAAGGACTTTTTGTATCCACGTAACCGCAGAAGGTTTTCTTATTCTGTCCGAATCCTGCCTTTTATTGAATTGCGGCCTACAGGTATGAGCAGCGTCTGGCCGTTTGCCTCACGGCGCGTCGGAAATCTTGAGTGGATAATATTAGACAGATTTTCAAGCGCTATTTTGTCATCCCGCGTAAAAGCTTCGGTATACACTGTCAGCGCGGCAGATATACCATTTAACCGGCTTCTCGGCTTCAGCGGAAAGAACCTTCTGCGCCTGAATTAAAACTTCACAGCCAAGCGCGTCCCAGTTAAAAACCACGCCCCATACTCCATGAAGTTTCCCACACGCCTGTCCGCGATCATGTGCGCCGCATGAGTAAACAAGCGTATTCTTTCCCTTGGAATATGCGTCCCTTTGGGAGACAGTCCCGTGGTCTTTTCGGCAACGCGATTCTTCATGTTTTCAAGCCAGCTATTGAAATCAGCGCCGCGCGTGGCAACGCGGTCTTCTATATGAGCCACAAAAGCCTCCTTTGTTTCTTGGGGAACGATTCCCCGGTGTTTGCGACCCGCTGAGGTAGGTCCCTCCACGGCTGAGGTAGGTCCCTCTGTTGCTGAGGTAGGTCCCTCTGCGCGTGGCGCCATCGCGCGTGTGTTTCTATGACGTCTGGGATCACGATTCGGGTGTGGAATGTTCCCTGATGAGCCTTGTGAAGAGTTCGCCGTATTTACCCATTTTGACCAGTCCCACACCGGTAATGTCCTTAAACTGGTCAAGGGTACGGGGCTTTTTGCGGCTCATATCCCGAAGCGAGGCGTCGGGAAAGATGATGTAGCTTGGCACATGGGCCTCTTTCGCCAGACGACTCCGCAACTCACGCAGCTTGACGAACAGAGCCTCGTCCATCTGCCCTTGGTCGAGTTCTTGCAGGTTCACTATCTGCTGGGCAACGGCAAAGTTCTGGGGTTCCACCTCTTTCGGCAGCATCATCGACAGGCTTTTCTTTTCAAAGATGATCTCCCCGGAACGCGGCGAAGGGCTGAGTACCGGATACTCATCGCCAGAGAACAAGAGGTAACCTTCATTCACCAGGTGATCAATAATCATTCTGATTCGATGGGCGCTTGTATCAGGCATGATGCCGTAGGTACTGAGCGTGTTGAGGTGATCCCGTAGCACTTTTTGGTTTTTGCTTCCGCGCAGAATATCGATAAGCATGAGTTTGCCAAAATGTCGTCCCCGCTGTTCAATACGGTAGACACAGGAGATGATCTTCTGTGCGGGGAGTGTGATGTCAATGCTTTCGAAGAGGTTGTTACAGTTGGAGCAGTTTCCACAGTAGCTGGGCGCCTGCTCCCCGAAGTAGGCGAGCAGGCGGGAGCGGAGGCAGTCATTGCTTGTGGCGTAGTAGGTCATGGCCTTGAGAAGGCTTAAGTTATGGGCAATGAGGGTCTCGTCTTTGGGAACCTCGTCGCTCTGGGAGTTGTTTATCAGGAATTCGTTGATCCGTATGTCTCTGGGGCTGTAAAACAAGATGCAATCAGCCGGGCTGCCATCACGACCAGCCCTTCCTGCTTCCTGATAATAGCTTTCGATGTTCTTAGGCATATTGTAATGGATCACAAAGGACACGTTAGACTTGTCGATACCCATGCCAAAGGCGTTAGTGGCGATCATGAGGGGTTTGCGGTCGTAGATGAAGTCGTCTTGATTCTCGTGGCGTTCTGTGTCCTCAAGCCCTGCGTGATAGCGCGTAACCGCGATGCCTTTTATGCTCAGAGCCTCGTGCAGCTCATCGACAGTCTTACGTGTGGCGCAGTACACAATGCCGCTTTTGTCGGCGTGGGAGTGGAGGTAGTTAATCAGGGCGTAAAACTTGTCTTTGGGCTTCTGTACCTCAAAGTAGAGGTTCTCGCGGTTGAACCCTGTGGTGAGTACCAATGGCTTGTCGAGTTTGAGCGTGGTGAGGATGTCGTTTTTCACCTTATCCGTGGCAGTGGCGGTGAACGCGGCAATGGTAGGCCGGGTATTGAGGCGCTTGATAAACTCGTTGATGAGCAGATAGCTTGGCCGGAAATCATGTCCCCACTGGGAGATGCAGTGTGCCTCGTCAACGACCAGCAGTGATATGCCTAAGCTTCCTGCCAGTAAATGAACATCATCCCGTTTGAGTCGTTCTGGAGCTATATAAAGAATTTTATACGCGCCGTTGCGGACGTTTGCTATGGTTTC
This sequence comes from Treponema sp., assembly GCA_031279205.1. Classification (GTDB taxonomy): domain Bacteria; phylum Spirochaetota; class Spirochaetia; order Treponematales; family Breznakiellaceae; genus JAIRMT01. The sequence continues at coordinate 7,335 of JAITIX010000017.1, forward strand.
ATAGTATTCGTCAGGCGCAAGGCTGCTGTTAAGATAGGCAGATGGAATCCCCGCGCTTGAAAGCCCGCTTACCTGATCCTTCATAAGGGAGATGAGGGGCGAAATCACCACGGTAAGCCCTTCAAGCAGGAGGGCGGGCGTTTGATAGCAGAGCGATTTCCCCGCGCCGGTAGGCATCACCGCGAGTATATCCTGCTGTTCAAGCAGTGCATTGATAAGTTCCTCCTGTCCTGGGCGGAACTTGGTAAAGCCAAAGTAGTTTTTGAGGATCGCGTACTTATCAAAGGCTTGTTCCGGCATACTTGCCTACAGGAGCCGCTGGGAAATTACCTCGAACTCGTCCTGAATCATCACTACTGCGTCAACGAGCTGGGGGTCAAACTGGATTCCTCGTCCTTCGAAGATGATCTGCATGGCATTGCTGTAAGAAAACGCGGACTTATACACCCGCGCGCTCACCAGCGCGTCATACACGTCGACCAGAGCTAGGAGTCGGGCGGGCAGAGGGATATCAGTTCCGGCGATTCCTTGGGGGTAGCCTTTGCCGTCAAAGCGCTCGTGGTGGCAGTAGCAGATGTCCCGGCAGTGCTGGAGATAAACAGCTTCGGTATTGGAGAGGACTGACTCAATGATCTGTTTGCCAATAGTGGTATGGGTTTTCATAATCTCAAACTCGTCATGGTCGAGCTTGCCCGGCTTGAGTAAAATCTTGTCTGGAATGCCGATCTTCCCCACGTCGTGCAGGGCCACGGATTTGACGATGATGTCCGGCCCCATTTCCTTAAGTTCCTTTGAGTAGGGTAGTCCCTTAGCGATGATGTGATCGATGAGGGCTTTGGAGAAAAACTGGGTGCGCTTTACATGGCTACCGGACTCAAGGTTACGGTATTCAATGATATTCGCCATGGACTGGAGTATGTTATCCAGAGTCGCGGTGATCTCTGCGGCCTTTTTAGCCACCATTTCCTCAAGGCTATCGCTGTAGTTCTTGAGCTTAATCTGGTTTTGTACCCTGAGTTTCACGATTTCAGGCAGGAAAGGCTTTGAGATAAAGTCAACGGCACCCGCTGAGAGTGCCTCGGTTTCGGAATCTGAGCTGGTTATAAAGATGACGGGGATGCGTTTGAGTGCCTCATCAGCTTTCATAAGCTCAAACATGGCAAGGCCGTTCATTCGCGGCATATACAGATCGAGGAGGATCAACTTGGGCAAGGGCTTTACCCTGTGCAAGACCTCAAGAGCCTCAATGCCGTTATCGGCGCTTATAACCTTGTACGTGTCTTGGAGAATCTCTTCCAGGATCATCAGATTCAGTTCGATATCATCGACCACTAAAACGGTTTCCGGCGCGTTTGTATCAGGCATAATTCGCCAATACCTTGTCTATGCTTATCAGCGTGTTCTCAAAGCAGGTCAGCAACGGCTCAATCGTTTCCGGCGTGATAACTATCTCGGACGACTTTGTCAGCTTGGCCTTGAGCTTCATATCAAGTTCCTGAGACTGCTTAAAAAGTTCGGTAAGAGAAAGATTACCAGCTATACCTTTTATCGTATGAGCCTCAATCTCAGCCTTCTCGTAGTCGCCTGCGGCTACAGCGGCGCTAAGCGCCTGTAGGTCAGTACCGGATTTGAACTTTGAGAGTAAGCGTGCGTAGAGCTTTTTATTATTCATCACCCGTTTCAAACCGTTTTCCATATCTATATAGATAGTCGCCATGTCTCCCCCTACTGCTAATCAGATTTTTCATCTCATTTTACTCATTGGGCATGGGCGCGTCCATAGCTTGCAAAAATAGCTTGTTCTGGTCATGCTCTTATTATGAAAGGTGAAGAGGTGGTAAACGCCTTAATCAATGGTGCGGAGCGTATTATTCAGGGAAAGCGGGACTTTCTGGAACTCTTACTTGCGGGACTGCTTGCCCGGGGTCATGTGCTTATCGAGGATAACCCGGGACTGGGGAAGACGACAGTCGCTAAAACTGTGGCGCGGCTGATTTCCGGCGACGATGGCCCGCTCCTGTTCAAGCGGATACAGTTCACGCCCGACCTCTTGCCCTACGACATCACCGGTGTTGATGTGTTTGATCAGGAACTCCACGCATTCCGTTTTATGCCCGGGCCAGTGCTGGCTAACATCGTACTAGCTGATGAGATTAACCGTACCACGCCAAAGGTACAGTCGGCTCTGCTTGAGGTGATGGCGGAGCGGCAGGTTACTATAGGCGCCACGACTCATCGGCCGCCTGAGCCGTTTTTTGTTATAGCCACTGAGAACCCTATCGAGAGTGAGGGAACGTTTCCCCTGCCCGCTGCCCAGCTTGATCGGTTTATGATGCGTCTATCCCTTGGTTATCCTGACCGGGACGCGGAACTTGCGATTCTTGCACAAAATCCGTCGGAAAATATCCTGAACCAGCTTGAGCCGCTTATAAGTGTGCAGGACTTTCTTGCCGCTCAGCAAGAGGCGGCAGGCCTGTTTTGTCATCCCGCACTTCAGGAAGCCATAGCCGACATAGTTCGGGACACGCGGATACACCGCGCTTTTCTGCTGGGCGCTTCGCCCCGCGCTGGCTTGCACTTTCTGGCTGCGGCGCGGGCGTTGGCGCTCATACGGGGGCGAACGTATGTTATTGATGAGGACCTCATCACCATTGCCACGCCGGTTCTGTTGCACCGGCTGAAACTCAAGGAGGCGTTTGCAACTGAGGTGAAGCTCAGCGGTGAAAAGCTGGTTCGGGAGATCTGCCTTGCGCGGCTCGAAGCGCGCCGCTAGAGCGGTAGGCGTTAGCGTAGCGCATAACCATGTGTTTCCTATTCCGCAAAAGCTGGGCGTGTCTGTGCTTATCCTCACCGTCATCGCGCTTTTCGAAGGCAGACTGCGGGCGGAGATTGCGCTCAGTCTGATGGGTGCGGTGTTTCTGGTAACCCTTGGGTATTGCTTTCTGATGACGCTGCTTTTGGGCATTGTGAACCGGAAGAAGGCCGCTACCGCGTCAGCGCGGATACTCACTCGGCAGATACGCGCTGGCGAACAGGCCGAGCTTGCCTTTACCCTGGATGTGCCTTATGAAGGTGAGCGATTTATCCATCTGCCCGGAATTCTTGTCCGCTATGAGCTGTGCGTTACGACAAAGGACAGGCGGTGTGTTCGCTATAGGTTTGATCCGGACTTTTTGAGAAATAAGGTAAACACGTTCCCCATACCAGAACGAGGCGCGTATTACAGTAATGCTGGCGACGCCGACCGGCTTATGCTGTTTGATGCGCTTGGTTTTTTTCAGCTTTGTTTGTGGGTTCCGGTGGATACGGGTTGCCGTCTGCTTGCCATACCGAAGCTGGCGGAACTGCTTCTGATCCAAACCCGTTCCGGCGGTGAGGAACAACGAAACGCGCCCCGTTTCCTGCGTACCGATAAGCTCATCGATCACCGGCCATACATTCCGGGCGACGATCCCCGGCGTATCAACTGGAAACTCTATGGACACATCGGTGATCTCTTTATCAGGGAAGGAGAACCAGAGCCGCCGCCCCATTCTCAATTGCTCATACTCGTGGACACCCAGGCTGACCGTGCGTGTCATAGCGAAGAAGCTGCTCGCCGCGGCGTTGACCTGCTCTGCGAAAGCGCCCTTGCCATTGTCGCAGAATACGCTGAGCGCGGTATGGAGATCAGCGTGGGCTATTCAGGCGGCGACATAGCTGGCGGCAATCTTCAGGAACTGGCGGCACTTCTGGCATACCCCGCGGCAACAGGCTTGTCCACAGAACTGGTATTGCCCATGCCTGTTGAAGAGCCAGGTGTACTCATACTCGCCCTGCCAAGAGAGCGATTCGGTAACAGCGGCCTTGATCAATTCCTGCGGAACCGGAACACACGGCTTGTGGTAGACATAGTCTTCCTCTACAGCGATGCACATCTTAGCGCCACCGCCGAGACCTGTGCGCACTTCTACGGGCAGAACCCGGTACAAGCGCGGGCGCTCAGGCAGACGATCTGAACGACGTTGAGTAAACTTCTATGCCTGACATTTACTCTCTTCCAATGTACGGATATGCAGATACACCGTGTTCTTGGACAGATTGAGGTCGTGAGACACCATGTATACCGCACTTTTCAGCTTAAAAATGCCCTGATAGTAAAGGATTCTGATGATTTCCCTATTTTTATGCGAGACTGGAATTGATGAATCGGTGTTTCGGTGTTTACATCGTGCTTCGCCTTTTCAAGGGAGTGGGTAATGAGTTCCTCCGAGTCATTGATAAAATTCTCAGAGACAAACTTCACCAGCCTATCCAGCGTGGTAAAACCTTCCAGCAGCGACAAGATCGGACTGTCCAGATACAGACTGACACAGAACATACCAATTACGCGCTTGTTCTCCCCAAAGATGGCAATGGCACTTTATTTAACTGGCCGGCCATGCTTGCTCTTCGAGATGTAGTTGATATAGGGGCAATATTGTTGGCGTTGATCTGCTCAAGCATGGAGAGCGCGAGGTCGGTGATGGAGGCACCCTCCTTTCTGCTTGAATGATAACCATTGATGATTTTAATAACCGAATATTCCAGATTAGAGAGATCATGCAGGACAAACTCGAACACCTCGCCGAGATAAGCGCCAAGCCCATCCAGCGAGGTTTTGTACGAGTCAAGCAACTACCGTTCCATATCTGCTAAAGAAAGTTTCGTCATTATCGGCTATAGTATGCCCAAGCCCTTGAGCCAAGACTCGGCGATGATCGCGTGGCCAGTCAGCGTTGGATGCACGCCGTCTGCTGTGATATCCACATCACGCCTGCCAGATACCACATACGATACAAAGATGCCATCCATGGGGATAAACACATCGGCAAAGTCCCGCGCAAGGGCGCGTACCACCGCGATTTTAGGATCAAGGTCTTCCCGCCACGAGAGCTTATCCACCATAGTGTTTAACAAAAACGGTTCAATGATCACGATACGCGCCGAAGGCAGATCGCGTTTCACGTTTTTCAAGATAGTGCGATAGTTACGTTCAAACGCTTCGGTCGAGGTAGGGTCATTTGAGTCATAGCGCCGCCAAGTATCATTGATGCCAATGAGGAACGAGACCAGGCCGGGTTTGAGCGCGGCAATATCAGCTTCATAGCGCCGAAGAAGTTCCGAAGAACGATCACCGGATACTCCCCTATTGAGAAAGTTAACGCCATGACCGGGAAAGAGCGCGTCGTAGAGCCGTGCTACGATTGATGGATAGCCTAAACCGAGACTGATCGAGTCTTCACGCTTGCGCCCGCAGTCAGTGATTGAGTCGCCCTGAAACAGCACTGAGGTATTCTTTGTAAAGATATTCTTCATAATGCCAGATTAGCAGGGAACAGGATTAATGAACAAGCGCCACAGAGGTTGACTTGCCATAATTGGATCCCAGCCGTTAAAGTTACCCGCCACACTGACGACCCTTCCACTTTCAGCGACGAACCTGAAGTTGAGACCCAGGCTGATCGTCGGAGCTAGACAACGTTCTTTGTATAACAGGAATCGAAACCAGAGAACGGGAGAGACCAGCGCTATCAATGCGGTAACGTGGATTCGCAGGATCAATAGTCCACAGACCGTCTATGACGAGTCGATATTCAAGCTCCACCATCTCCACCGGAACAGAGTATACATAAAACAGTAACCCGGAATCACGGTATGGCACACCCTTTTTTTGTGGCTCGGCGTCTGGGTCCGGTATCATGAGCCTCTTGAACCAGTATACTGTGGAAAAGCCCTCATGAGCAAAGGCGATACCAACATGGCGGTATGAGGAAGGCGCGGTAAAGATAACGCCATCCTCAAAGAGCCTCGGCGCCCCAGGTCCTTCAATGTTAAGGAGGTAATCAATAAACTGATAAGATTCAGTATCCAATGCTCCGATATTACCGATAACAAATAAAAGGAGCGATACAGCGATGCTTGTTTTCATCTGTTTGTATTTACAACTATCGGTTACTGTTTCAATATCTTGATATGCCATCAATAAAAGCACTTGAACACTTTAGGAATTCATTTCGTCAGATTGGCAACGAAGCACTTGTCTTATCTCGCAAGTATTTGCCCATGGAAGACCTTTCGCTGCCGTTCGCTGAATCCCCCCGAACTCCGCCGCCTTTGCCCCGTACCCCGGTGCAAAGCACTCCCGTGCCAAAGTCCTCTGTTACCCCATCCACAGTGAACACGCCTACGACGGGCGCAACTGAATCGCGTAAAGACCTTATCGAAGAACTTTCCGATGAAGACATCGCTCTTGAGGAATTTGATGATGGAACCAGTAGTCCAGAGCCGGTGATGGCTGCCACGGAAGATGTTGCCCTCTCCCAGCTTGAGGACGCTCCTCCCAATAAGATTGAGCCGTCGAAAATGCCGACTGTAAATTCATCCGAGCCAGATGCCTTGCCTGACTTTGACGAGAATCTTATTTCCACTTTTGAGAAGGCTACGGTCAATCCGGCGCTCTCCGAGCCTGAAAGTCCCTCTGTATCAACGGACAACGCGGACATGGCTCCCGCTTCGGTTGAGCAAAAAGCTCCGGCCTCGACGCCAGAGTCATTGTCGGACATGAGCGAGCTTTCGTTAGCTATCCCCGTGTCCGAGGAGCCTGCGGCCTCTGGCGTCGAGTCTGATCCATTGTCGGACATGAGCGAGCTTTCGTTAGCTATCCCCGTGTCCGAGGAGCCTGCGGCCTCTGGCGACGAGTCTGATCCATTGCCGGACATGAGCGAGCTTTCGCTATCCAGCGCGGTTCCGGCCTCTGGCGAGTCTGATCCATTGCCGGACATGAGCGAGCTTTCGTTATCCAGCGCGGTTCCGGCCTCTGGCGAGTCTGATCCATTGCCCGACATGAGCGAGCTTTCGCTATCCAGCGCGGTTCCGGCCTC
>JAITIX010000028.1 GCA_031279205.1 Treponema sp.
GCAAATTGAAGTGAGGAAGGAAGATGCGGCTTCTTAAAGTGGATGGCAGTCCCCAAATCGCGCTCATTACCGGCGCAGGACAGGGTATCGGGGCGCGGATAGCGGCGCGTTTTGCCGAACTGACACCCGCACAGACCAACAGCGCGTCAACACCCGCACCTCTGGCACCCGCAAGACCAACAACGCGTCAACACCCGCACCTCTGGCACCCGCACAGACCAACAACGCGTCAACACCCGCACCTCTGGCACCCGCACAGACCAACAACGCGTCTGACACCCGCACCTCTGGCACCCGCACAGACCAACAGCGCGTCTGACACCCGCACCTCTGACACCCGCACAGACCAACAGCGCGTCAACACCCGCACCTCTGGCACCCGCACAGACCAACAGCGCGTCAACACCCGTACCTCTGGCACCCGCAAGACCAACAGCGCGTCTGACACCCGCACCTCTGGCACCCGCACCAACACCCACGCCGACTCACGCGCGTCTGACACCCGCACCTCTGGCACCCGCAAGACCAACAACGCGTCAACACCCGCGCGTCTGACACCCGCACCTCAACACCCACGCCGACATCACGCGCGTCCCTGTTCCTAGTTGGAACTCGATCCCTGTTCCTAGTTGGAACTCGATCCCGGTGCCTAGTTGGAACTCGATCCCTGTTCCTAGTTGGAAGCGATCCCGGTGCCTAGTTGGAACCTGACCCCTGTTCCTAGTTGGAACTCGATCCCGGTGCCTAGTTGGAACTCGATCCCGGTGCCTAGTTGGAACCTGACCCCTGTTCCTAGTTGGAACTCGATCCCTGTTCCTAGTTGGAACTCGATCCCGGTGCCTAGTTGGAACATGACCCCTGTTCCTAGTTGGAACTCGATCCCGGTGCCTAGTTGGAACCTGATCCCTGTTCCTAGTTGGAACCAGTCATGTCTCTGACACCCTAGCGCTGACACCACTGGAGAAATTCTTTGTTGACAGACAAAAATTTTGTTGATATACCGAACAGGATTTCAATATTGAGCTTGTTTGTTAATCGTTGTGGCGAACAAGATCATTAAGGTAGGTCTTGTGTGAGTGGGAAAAAAAACATTGACGCGGCAAAGATCGCGCAACTCGCGGGTGTGTCCCGCGCCACTGTAAGCAGGGTAGTCAATAACTATGCCTTTGTAAAACCGGCAACCCGAAAACGGGTGCTTGAGGTGATTGAGCGTTACGCATACTCACCTAACTTTTCTGCCCAGATACTCGCGGGCAAGCGTTCAAAGACTATTGGCCTGTTTCATCTTGTAGTCGAGCGGATTGAGCCACACAGTCGCCTTGAAGACACGCATATCAACTTCATAACTGAGCGGATCATTAACACCGCCACACTGAGCGGCTGTTATACGCTGGTGCATCAGGTCTGCGATGTTAATGAAGCGAGTGAAAAGAAAAAGATAAGCGATATGTTTAACCAGAAGCGGATCGACGCCGGTATCTTTGTGGGGTTCCCGAATTCCTGTGAACTAATAGAAGAACTTATAGCCCACGGCTTCGTGATCGGCGTGTTCAATCAGCACCGCCCCGACAAAACCGAGCCAAACCGCGTTATAGTGCGTCTTGACTATAGCGGCATAGCGACGAGTGTGGACTATGCGGTGAGTCTTGGACATGAGCGTATCATGTTTATCGGTACTGATATGCTTAACCTGACGGGACTGGATGTATTCCCCATCTTTTCAGAAGCAATGGCAAAGCATGGCCTTCCCATACACCCCAACAGTATGTTATGTGCGCAGACTCTCGCCCGAACCTCCGCCTCTGAGACTTTTTCCTCTTTCATGGAAACACGGACGCCTGATCAGTCCCTGCCCACCTGTATCATCTGTGGCAATGACATCATGGCCTTTGGCGTGATTGACGCGCTCCGGCGCTATGGCTTGGACTCGCCCCGTGATGTGGCAATCATCGGGTCTGATGATATACTTGTCAGCCAGTACTTCACCCCGCCGCTTACCACCATGCGTTACGACTTCGATGGCATGATGAAAACACTCACGCTAAAAGTGCTGGAATGTGTTGAGAAGCCGCTGGCAACTCAGTTTATCGCAACCTATTCAGGGGAAATCGTTATCCGCAAGTCCTGTCGGGCTAGTTTACAGCGGGAGTGAATGCTCATTCGCTCACATACAATTCAAATCACGGGGATATGGTGTACTGTATTCCCGCATAAATAGGAGTTTTTATGACAGGTATTATTGGAACCGATCAGGTTACGCAAGTGGCGCTGATTGTACGCGACATTGAGGCAACCAAGCGTAAGTTTGCCGAATTTCTGGGCGTGCCACCGCCTCCACACTCTGATGGCGGGAAGTACGAGATCACGCAAACCACAGTCGAAGGCAAGCCCGCGCCTGACACCAACTGTTTGCTGGCATTCTTCAACGTTGGTCCCCATCTGGCCATTGAGCTGATTCAGCCCAACGGCGTGAAAAGCACTTGGCAGGATTTCCTCGACAAGCACGGCGAAGGCATACACCACATTGCTTTCAATGTTGAAGGCATGGATAGTAAAATCGCCGCGTGTGAAAACGCTGGCTATCCACTCGTGCAACGCGGTAAATACGGCAGTGGCGGTGGCGAATATGCCTACGTTGACGCCACCAAAGACCTCAAATGTGTCATTGAATTGCTTGAAAACTACAAATAAGCATACACACGCGGCACGCGCTTGTTTATATTGCACATTATTTCATACGGAATAGTACACAGTTTGGCGGCAAGCTCAGCGGCGCTTCGAGCCTTGCCGCCAAAAATCGTTACCTCGTCCCAGCGCCGAATGTCAGTATCATTGCCCAGATCGATCATGCACTGATCCATGCAGATGCGGCCTACCAGCGGATACAAGCGGCGCTGGATGCACACCGAAAAGTTGCCGCTTAAACCGCGCGGCAAACCATCGCCATAACCCACAGGAATGGTAGCAATCCGTGTATCTTCCGAGGCTGTCCATGTTCTGCCGTAGGAAACCGCCTCTCCTCTCCGCATCGTTTTAATCAGGACAATCCGCGTAATCAGTTCCATGACCGGCTCCACCGTGATAGGTGGATGCTCGACCGGCGAATAGCCATACAGAAGTATGCCCGGCCTCACCAGGTCAAAACAGGCGTCCCCATGTAAAAGTACCGCGCCGGAGTTTGCCGCGTGAACAATGCCAGGATCAAAGCCCGCCACCCTGATGCTTTCGATGGACTTGGTGAAAAGGCTGAGCTGTTTCTTAGTATAGCGAATATCCTCTAACACTCTGGAATCAGCAACGGAAAGGTGAGTAGCTGTACCAGCGTACACGAGGGACGGGAACGACGTAATATACGCAGCAAGCGTGGACGCGGCTTCAGGCCGGCAGCCAACGCGCCCCATACCCGTGTCGATCTTGAGATGCACGGCCAGCTTTTCCCCTGCCTGTTCAGCCGCAAACGCCGCCTCTTTCACCATGTCCTCATCGCCCAGAAGCAGGCTCAGCCCCAGACGAGCCGCAGACACCAGCTCTTCCGGCAGAGGAAGCGAAAGCACGAGAATAGGCACACCGATCCCCGCAGACCGCAGTTCCGCACCTTCATCCACCGAGGCCACCGCAAGATAGCTCGCCCCCGCGTCAATAGCCGCCCGCGCCATTGGCACAGCCCCATGCCCATAAGCGTCGGCCTTCACCGGCGCACAGATAAGCGGCGCTAATCCCACCTTTTCCCGAATACGTTGCATATTCCCACAAAACCGATCTATATGAATAATTGCCCTTGTTGCTCTCATGGTTTGAATAATAGCCTAAAAACTGTTTTGTTAGGAGCCTTTTAAGACAAACAGCGCTCCTTGTCTAAACCCCGTGTTGCTTCTCTTTCTTTACTCAACACTTCTCAGGAAGCCGCCATGCCCAAAGACACACCGCGGTTTTTCCCCGCCGCATTCCCGCAACCCCGCACAGCTCATTGACAAAGCTTAAACCATGTAAGATGGTATAAAAAATTATACATTCTGATGAGCTTATGGAAAAGAAAAGATCTCCCCGAAACAGAACCTTAACAATTTTGGAAAATGAGCGTGATTTCCTTAAAGAAAAACTACTTTTCCCTCATAAGGAAAAAATGTCTGTATCTCAACTAACAAACAAGACAATCTGTGGTGATCTGTTTGAGGTTATAGACTTATTGCCTATGGAATTTGTCGATTTATTAGTAATTGATCCACCCTATAATTTAGATAAAGACTTTCATGGCTTTAAGTTCTCAAAGAGTAATGACGAAACGTATTTGGAATACCTGAGAACTTGGTTTCCCAAAATTATGAAAACCCTGAAACCAACAGGCTCTGTTTATATGTGCGGAGACTGGAAAAGTACCTTTTGTTTGTATCAGATTATGCGGGACTTTACCATAATCCGTAACCGAATAAGCTGGCAAAGGGAAAAAGGCAGAGGGGCAAAAGCGAATTGGAAAAACGCGACAGAGGATATTTGGTTTGGAACAAAAAGTGAAAACTACTATTTCAACGTAGACGCGGTAAAGCAGAAACGCAGGGTAATCGCGCCGTATAGGGAAAATGGCAAGCTAAGAGATTGGGAAGAAACAGAAGACGGTAATTTCAGGCTGACATACCCTAGTAATTTCTGGGACGATATTTCTATACCGTATTGGTCTATGCCGGAAAATACAGATCATCCCACTCAAAAACCAGAAAAGTTAATCGCAAAATTAGTATTGGCAAGCTGTCCAGAAAATGGAATAGCGCTTGATCCCTTCTTAGGCTCAGGCACAACATCCGTAGTGGCAAAAAAACTAGGCCGCAAATATGTAGGCATTGAAACCAATGAAGAGTATTGCTGTTGGGCAGAAAAACGTTTGTCATTATCTGATAACAATGCCGCTATTCAAGGATATTCTGGCGGGGTTTTCTGGGAAAGAAACACCTTGAACTTACAAATAAAGGAAAGCAGAAATAATCTTATTAACAAGTCAACAAAATAAAATTTGAGCTGTTTGCGGAAGCTCGATAATTGAACATAAATTACTCAAACCAAATAATGAGAAAAACAATTGAAAGTACGGTTGTTACTTTACTAAACAGCAAAAGAAACCACAGGCGTTCTGAACGCCCCTATGACAAGGATATATTCGCTTGCGGAAAATCCACGGTGTTTTGCCCGCGCTCGTCAACCAGTCTTGACGCCCCAGCCGCCACAGACCCACACGCCGCCGCCCGTCCGCAAGATTCGCCCCGGCCGCGGGCGTCAAGGGTTGACCCGTGGAACAAGCGCGCCCATAACCCAGAATCCCGCTGATGGACGCGCGCGGGGCGTCAAGGGACAGAAGCACGCTGCTGTCCGCGCCCCAAGAGGACGTGCGTTCCTCTCCGCTGTTCATCGTGCTGACAAGATTCCCGCGGCGCCGCGCGCCAATACAGTTCCCCACAATTTAAATGCGCGTAAGTCCTTTACAAAAACGCGAAGCCGATCCATAATAACCCATGAGCAGCGGAGGGACCTACCTCAGCCACAGAGGGACCTACCTCAGCGACAGAGGGACCTACCTCAGCGACAGAGGGACCTACCTCAGCCACAGAGGGACCTACCTCAGCGACAGAGGGACCTACCTCAGCGACAGAGGGACCTACCTCAGCGACAGAGGGACCTACCTGAACAGCGGAGGGACATACCTGAGCAGCTCATAAATACCGGGGAATCGTTCCCTAGAACAGAGAGGAGGCTTTTATGGCTCACATAGAAGACCGCGTTCCCGCGCGCAGCGCTGATTTTGACGGCTGGTTTGAGAACATGAAGAACCGCATTGTTGAAAAGACCACAGGCCCATCCCCCGAATGGACGCATATTCCGGGGGAAAAGGTAACGGCCATGGTTGGGCATTACGATGCATGGCACGCGGCCTACGAGAAGACTCTGGGTCCACACACGACTGTGGACACGGCGGTCAAAAACGAGCGAAGGGATGAGGCGAAGTCTTTTGTCCGCACCTTTATCGACCAGTATCTCATGTTTGACCCAGTGAGTAACGAGGATCGGCTGGCTTTGGGTATTCGTAACCACGATCCCCATCGCACTCCGATAGGAAGGCCTAAGACCCGCGCGCTGATTATCGGGCTGAAGGCTCTGGGAGGCTTTCAGGTGGAGCTGCGCTTTCAGGACGAGACCACGCCGGAGAGCCGCGCTGTTCCCTACGGTTGCAATGGCTGTCTGTTGCGTTACACCTGGGGGCCGGAGAAGATAAGCGATCACGGCGCTCTGACGCTGTCCCAGTTGATGACCCGTTCTCCCTGGGTGATAAGTCTGCCGCCTGAGTCTGAAGGGAAGTTCTTCACGGGGGTTACTTGTTGGCAGTCGGAGAAGTCTGAGCTTGGGCCTTGGGGAGAGGTTCAGTCAGTAGTAATCGCTTAACAAGTTTTCGTGAACCGTAATAAAGCGACGCTCTCTTGTTATAAAACAGAGAAGCGTCGCTTTACTTTCAAAGGGAGGTTTTATATGGAAAGCTCCAGAGCATCACTCATTGAATCTGTAGAGAATACGCTGGAAAGCTCGCTTGGGTCTATTGCTTCGGTGAATACGGATTTGAAGGTGTTATCTATCAACGCGAAAATACAGGCGGCGCGGGTAGGCGCTTTGGGTGCGGGTTTCGGCGTTGTAGCCAATGAGATGGGAAATCTTGCCTCGCATACTGAAGCTATAATCGCGGATCTTCGTATTAGTATTAAGGGAATGATGAACAATCTTATTGAATTGGAAAATGGTGTGCGGGGGCAGCGGCTTGCGCAGATGGCGGCGTATAACATAGAAATTGTTGATCGCAGTCTGTACGAGCGTTCCTGCGATGTCCGCTGGTGGGCTACGGACGGTGCGATAGTTGACGCGGCGATGAGTATCTCTAAAGGGCAGATTGATTTTGCGTCTCAACGCATGGGGGTGATTCTGGATGCCTATTCGGTCTATTTTGATATTATACTGTGCGATATGCGTGGGAATATTCTTTGTAATGGGAGGCCTGGTAAGTACCAGTGTGCCGGGCTGAACATGGGGCAGACGGCCTGGTTTAATCGGGCGGTGGCGGCTAAGAATGGTTCGGAGTATGGGTTTGAGGGGCCGCTGACATCGGCTTTGGCGGGTGGAAAGAATACGCTTGTTTTCTCATGTGGGGTGCGTGATCGCGGGCAGGCGTATGGGAAACTTCAGGGGGTATTGGGCGTGGTTCTTAACTGGGACGCGCTTGGCAGGGAAGTTTTGCTTCAGACGCAGAAGGCTCTTTCCGCTGAAGCCGAGGAGCCGGTTAAGTGTTATATCTGCCGCACTGATGGTGTAATTTTGTCCTCTACCGAAGCCTTTACGCGGGATGACAAGATAGCGCTTGAGAATCTGTCTAATATTATCCAATCGAAATTTACGACGTACCGTGGGTCAAACGGGCAGGTGCTGCTGATAGGCGTGGGTCTTTCGCGCGGCTTTGAGGCCTACAAGACTGGCTGGGCGTCAATCATCACTGAAGCTATGGATCGCCGGGATGTTCAACGACACTCGCAATGGAGCGGGAAATAACGAAGTGATTGACTGGTTAACATGAAAACAAGGGGTAATTTGGGCCGGGGAAGTGAACATGCGCCAGCGCTAATCACTGAGGCGCTATTCATGAGCGACTTTGAGGGCTAACCACAGGGGCGCTATCCACGAGCGACTCTTTTATCTTTCCCCAAAAAGGCGCGGGCGATTGTGATGGCAAAGCGGAACCAAAGCGGCTCCATGCGTTTGTATACCACCGAGAGTTGCTGTCTGATGGGAAGGTGCTGGGGACAGTGGCTTTCGCACTTGCCGCACTTAACGCAGAGGCCGGCTCCGCTGCGGCGTGTCGAGGTTACGGCGGTACTGGTTACATATTGTTGCATTCCACTTACGAAACCCATTGAGAACGAGGTGTTATAGGCGGCAAAACAGGCTGGGATGTTGACGTTGCGTGGGCAGGGCATACAGTAGGCGCAGCCTGTACACTGAATTTTATAAGAAGCGTTGAATACGGCAAGCACCTTCTGGTAGGTTTCATGCTCGCTTGCGCTCAACATACCGGCAGTGGCCTTATCAGCCAGGGCGAGGTTTTCCTCAAGCTGGCTTTGCTCGCTCATGCCGGACAGGACTACAGTAGCTTCAGCCTGATCCCAGACCCAGTATAAGCCCCATGCAGCCGGCGAAAAGGCTGGGTTCGCCTTTTTGAAGATACTGACCGCTTCAGGGGGCAGGCCGTTTGCCAACTTTCCCCCCAGCAGTGGTTCCATGATGATAACCGGCATTCGTTCAGCGGCTTTTTTCAGTCCTGTAACGCCGGCCTGAAAGTTTGGGTTGGAATAGTTGTATTGAATCTGACAAAAGTCCCAGTCGTATGCGTCGAGGATTTTGAGGAATTCGTTTGCGCTGCCATGGAAGGAAAAGCCTGCCTGCCTGATACGGCCTTGTTTTTTCTGTTCTGCGATCCATTCCTCAATTCCCCAGGTTTTGAGTTGCTGCCATAGGGCATGGTCGGTGATCATGTGCATCAGGTAGTAGTCGATGTAGGAGCTTCGCAGGCGTTCCAGTTCTTTATCGAAGAACTTGTCAAAGTCCGCCTGAGTCTTGACGAAGAGCAGCGGCAGTTTTGTGGCAATGAAGACCTTGTTCCGCGCGTGGTTTTTGTCAAGAATCGTACCCAAGGCTTCCTCGCTTCCGGGGTACATATAAGCGGTGTCGAAATAGTTCACCCCGTTATTAATTGCCTTCATTACCAGCGCTTCGCTTTTCTTCATGTCAATAGCGCCGAGGTTTTTGGGGAAACGCATACAGCCGAGTCCCAGTATCGAGAGTTTGTTCCCTGATTTTTTGTCTATTCTGTATTGCATAGTTTGTCATACTAAAGCAAAGGCTGGTTTTCGCGCAATATATCAGGGAGAGGTGTTGTGATGCATGTACTTTCTTATGTGCCGTTTGGCGCGGACGGGATTATTATTCGGATTGAGGCGGATATACGGCGGGGCATACCGGGTATAGACATTACTGGCCTAGCCGAAGGCGCGGTGCGGGAGGCGAAGGAGCGGGTTATGGCGGCGTTTCGCAACTCTGGCTATACCTTTCCGCCCGACCGTATCCTGATCAACCTTGCGCCTGCGGGTGTGAGGAAAGACGGTGCGTATCTTGACCTGCCTATTGCGCTTGCGGTGCTTGCCGCGGCAAAGCTGGCTCCGTCTGCTGAAAACCTTATAGTTATGGGTGAACTGGAACTTTCCGGCACGCTGCGGCCTGTGCGCGGGGCATTGGCCGCAACTGTGGCCGGCCTGCAAGCAGGGATTGAGGGTTTCATTATACCAAAAGAAAATGAACGTGAAGCGACTATACTCGCCGCCGGCAATGTCAGCGCGGTCTGTACCCTGCGGGAAGCGGTACAGGCGCTGGTAGTCCGGGCTGAGACAGGTTCTCTGCCAATGGCGCAAGGGGCTAGCATAGCTACGGCTGAGAAGCGGGCGCCGTATATTGGCGATTTTTCTGAGGTTCGCGCCCAGGGTCGTTACAAGCGGGCGCTAGAGATTGCGGCTGCGGGTGGACACAATCTCCTCGTGTTTGGCCCGCCTGGGGCTGGCAAGACTATGCTGGCGCGGCGTATGCCGTCTATCATGGCCGACCTTTCAACAGCGGAGTCTGTGGAAGTAACGCGGTTGTACAGTCTCGCGGGTCAGTTGGCGGGCGCTCCTTCGTGTCTCATCACGCGCCCGCCGTTCCGCTCGCCTCACCATTCGGCCAGCGTCGAGGGTATACTTGGCGGCGGCAAGAATGTGCGACCTGGGGAGATAAGCCTGGCGCACTTTGGCGTGCTTTTTCTGGACGAGGCGCCGGAGTTCCGCGCCAACGTACTTCAGGCATTGCGTGAACCGCTTGAGGATCGGGTTATCAGCATTTCCCGCGCTGAAGGGCCGGTTCGTCTGCCGGCTGAGTTCCAACTGCTTCTAGCCGCCAATCCCTGTCCCTGCGGCAGGCTCGGTATGTATACTTCTTCACCTATTTCTGAAGACTCGGTGGAACTTGCGGGCATGAACGCGGCCTCCTGCTTCTGCTCACCGGAAGAGGTTCACCGTTACTGGCGCAAGTTCGGCGCGGCCTTACTTGACCGCATGGAACTACGGGTAGCGGTGAGTAACCCTGGTCCTACACGCATGAGTGGCAGCGCCGAAGAAGCAAGTACGCGCATACGGGAACGGGTTATGCAGGCCGTAGTCATACAGAGCCAGCGCTTCAAGACCGCCATTCACGGCGCAAACACTGGGACTATGGCTTACACGGCTTGTGATATTCGCCGCAACGCCCGTATGCCGGTTGCCTTGATAGAAAAATACTGCGTTTTGAGTGATAGCGCGAAAAAAGCCTTTCAGACCGCGTCGTCCAAGCTCGGCTTCTCAGGACGCGCCTTTCACGGTATCCTGCGTGTCGCCAGAACTATCGCCGATCTTGAAGCCACGGATTGCATCCAGACTGTTCACCTGCTGGAGGCCATTCAGCACCGCCGCCTGGGGGACGACCCTTACGATATTCTTACGGTTGATGAATAGTAAGCGCCGCATAGCGAAGGCCGCAATAGCAACGGCTGTCATCCGCAGTACCTTATGCGGCGAGGCTTTATTTTTCCCTCTTTTTCGTCGATAGTAAAACAATGTTACGAATAGTTATAGCGTTTTGTCTGTCATTCCTTATCATTCCTTGTTTTATGAATGCTCAGGTAACCCCAGGCACTTCAATAACAAATGATAAGACAGCGGATCCAAGCGCCGGCGCTTGGATTTTCCCTTCTCTCTTTTTGACTGATACCCTTTCAGCCTTCAAAAATCAGGAGGCGACCAGGCCGTACTGGGTTCCTGAACAGAGCGAGGTTCAGAGTGGAGATTTCTCCCTGCTCCTTAACAACGACATTATTGCGTACTATGGACATCCGAACTCGCGGCTTATGGGTATTCTGGGGCGTTACTCTATAGAAGAGGTTGACCGGCAACTGGCTGAGTATGCCGAGCAGTACCGGGCTGTGAATGGGGGTCGGGGCGTGCTTACCGCATTCTATCTCATCTATGGAACTGTATGGCCTGCTGGAGAGATTGGCCGTATGGGAGATGAGAATGTCATGCGCTACATCAACTATGCCCTTGAACACAATATGCTCGTGTTTCTTGACCACCAGATCGGCAAGTACACGCCGCTTGAGGCCATACGATTCCTCTTGCCCTGGTTGCAGTATCCAAATGTGCATCTGGCGCTGGACCCTGAATGGCGCACTACGCGCCCCATGGAAGAGATCGGCTTTGTACGGGGCGAAGAAGTTAATCAGATCCAGCTGGAGATGGAAAATTATCTTACCAAGAATAATCTCCCCGGTGAACGTATGCTCGTGATTCACCAGTTTAAGCCGCTGATGATTCAGAACCGGGAACGGATTAGAAGCGATTTTGAGCGGGTACGCCTTGTGCATTGCACCGATGGCTGGGGAACCGCCAATCAGAAACTCGGCACCTACCTTGAGAACGCTAACGCGACCAATATACCGGTCAAATCGTTCAAGATATTTCTTCCCTCAAGCACGACTTCCAACGTTGACAGACCCGTATTCGAGCCTAAACGAGTGATAGAACTTAATCCTCGCCCCTATCTTATTCTGTACCAGTAAGTTATAATGAGTTATGCGATCACAAAAGGAACACAGTCTCGATAATCGAATCATCGAGCTTATTAGGGAACTACAGCTTTCCGGTAAGGCCGAGGAAGTGGCGTGGATCATCATTGGCGATGATGAGATTCAAGCTATGCAGGAATACGCCAATACAGTATCTATCGTACGACTTGGCTACAATGACCACGGGCCTGTACACATGCGTACTGTGTCGGTAAACGCCCTGCTCATGCTGGGACTTTTGCGGAACGCGGGAATCCAGACTAGTGTAGAAAAAGAGGGATGCGGTGTTTTTGAGGACAGCCTCATTGCCATTCTCCTTGCCGCCTTTCTCCATGACATAGGCATGACCGTAAGTCGCCACGACCATGAAATCCACAGCGCGTATATGGCGTACCCGATTCTTGAGCGAATCCTTAAGCGGGTTTATGCCACTGACACCCAGAAGCGGGTCATGGCTCAGTCCCTGGCGCTGGAAGGTATCAGTGGACACATGGGTAACCACCCGATTCACTCCCTAGAAGCCGGCCTGATCCTCATTGCCGATGGCTGTGATATGACCAAAGGACGCGCGCGTATCCCTATGGCGCGCGCCGACGCGCCCAAAGTCGGCGATATCCACAAGTATTCCGCCAACTCCATCGAAGACGTCCGTTTTTTAAAAGGCGCGGAGAAGCCCATACGCATCGAGATACACATGTCAAGTGAAGTGGGCATCTTTCAGGTTGAGGAAGTGCTATTGACAAAGATCGCCGCCAGTCCGGCCAAAACCTACATTGAACTGTTTGCACAGGTTTTAGGCGGGGAACCCAAGCGGTATCTCTAATGGGTATGACGCCTAAGCGCTTGCACCAGTTGCTGGTTTTTGTTACAATGGGGAAAGTCTTCAACGATGTCGGGTCGCGCTCATGCGAGCGCATGGACTAAACAAACAGACGAACAAACACGCGAAAGCGTGGACTAAACAAACAATTTAAGGAGGAAACTATGTCACGAACCTGCGATATCTGCGGAAAACACACTATTACCGGAAACAAGGTGAGCCACAGCTTACACCGTATCCGCCGCGTATGGCGGCCTAACCTCATCAAGGTAAAGACTGAGGTTGACGGCACAACCCTGACAATCAAAGTATGTGCGCGCTGTCTGAAAAGCGACAGAGTTACTAAAAAAGTCAACGTATAAGCACGGTACAGCGCGGATGGCCGGCCTCATTACAGGCTGTCCTCCGCGTACCGATCCTAAAGCGCTTTCCGTTGACGCACCAATGCCTGAAGGTTCTTTACTTCACGCTCAAAGGCCGAAACGTTCCCCCCTCCCAGCACGGCTGAATCGCAGTATTGCCCCATGAAGTGTAAATTCTCCACGATTTTATTTTCCAGTTCCACGCTCCGTTTGCTTTTAAGCGGGACCAGATAGCGTAAATCCTCGTTTATCTGACTAAGAATCTTGCGTACTGCACTGTATTCGTCCGGCAGGTCTGAAACCTTCATGTCCAGTGCCGCGGCAAGCGATTGTAGTTTCTTAATCGAGGCAAAGCGCTCGGCCTGACTGGGACCGCCAAAGTAGACGACATACACCAGAGCCATAAAGAAGACAAACAGAACCGCCTGCGCGACAAGCGCAACGCCAAACTCCGCCACAACGCCGCCATTCACGAGTATCACCAGCACAATGCTTAGGATGATATACAGACCAACCCCTAGTAGAAGCATGGCAAAAGAGCCAACCCTGCCCACAAAAGAAAAAAACATCAAGGGAGAACACAAGACCAGATACATAAGCGATACGGATATCCATGTGAACCGACTAACCATACTCGGTTCCGTGTTTTTGGTTGAAAGAAAAAAGATGAGCGTGATTATACTCACGCCTAAAACAAATAAACCAAACCTCAATAGAATGGACTGACTTCTCGTCATACGGCCTCCTATCGGAAAAGACTAGTATTTTTTCTCTAAAATGACAACCACGAAAAAGTGAAGACCAACACGCCTGACCTAGCGTTTTCCCATTTGCGCCATCATAGACTGGGCTGCCGCTGGATTGCGACTCATCTTCGACATTTTCTTCATCATAACGCGCATCTTCTCAAACTTCTTAAGCAGGCGAGACACTTCAGCAACCGAAGTCCCAGAGCCACGGGCAATGCGGGTCCTGCGGGACGGGCCGATGATGAGGTGGTTCGCCCGCTCTTTCTTGGTCATTGAGGAGAGTATGGCTTCCTGACCCTTGAGGTCTTCCTTGTTAATATCATCCTCACTGATCTGGCCAGATATGCCCGGAATCATGTCAAGCATAGATTGAAGAGAACCCATCTTCTTTACCGAGTGGAGTTGGAAAAGCCAGTCCTCAAGCGTAAAGGTCTCCTTCTTCATCTTGTTGGCAAGTTCCTCCGCCTCCTTCTGATCAATGACCGCCTGCGCCTTTTCCACCAGACTCACCACATCACCCATACCCAATATGCGGCCAGCAATACGGTCTGGGTAGAACGGCTCAAAGTCTTCAGGTTTCTCACCAGTTCCCACAAACTTGAGAGGCTTGCCGGTGATGGTCTTCAGCGAAAGCGCAGCCCCGCCGCGGGTGTCTGAGTCGAACTTGGTCAGCACCACACCGCTCAGTCCAATCTTCTCGTCAAAGACCTTGGCAATATCCACCGCTGATTGTCCGGTCATCGAATCAGCCACAAGCAGTAACTCGTCAGGATTGGAGGCGTCTTTGAGACGAGAAAGTTCCTTCATCATGGGTTCATCGATCTGGAGTCGGCCTGTGGTATCAATGATCAGGGTGTTGATAAGGTTCTGCCGCGCCCATGCAAGCGCCTCTTTATAAACCGCAACGCTGTCTTTCGCGCCATCATGCTTGTATACCGGTACATTGACCTGTTGCCCTAGTATGGCAAGCTGCTCCATAGCCGCGGGACGCACAAGGTCGCAGGCCACGAGTAGCGGCTTCCGGCCTTCTTCTTTGAGTCGCAGCGCCAGCTTCGCGGAACTGGTCGTCTTACCTGAGCCTTGTAAACCAAGCATGAGGATGCAGGATATGGTATCCGGGCCTTTCAGTTGCAGTTCCTGCCGCGTATCGCCGAGGAAGGCCACTAGTTTGTCGTGAACAATCTTAATGAACTGCTGCCCCGGATTCACCGAGCGCAACACCCGCTCGCCTTTGGCCTCTTCCACTGTGGCGTTGATGAAACGGCGAACCACGCGGAGGTTTACGTCAGCCTCAAGGAGCGCCATCTTGATCGCCTCAACCGCGTCATCAATGTTTTTCTCCGTGATACTTGACTTACCGGAAATGAAACGGAAAGCATCAGAAATTTTTTGAGTTAACTTATCTAACATAGTTCCCCCTGCTGAATGGTAGGCGCGCGCCATGCGTCAAAAAAAAAGCAGTCCCACAAGACTGCCTTTGTACTAGCAAGGAGAGGACTCGAACCTCCGACCTCCGGGTTATGAGCCCGACGAGCTGCCAACTGCTCTACCTTGCGTTGATGTCTTAATACTAATACATTGTTTCAAAAACGTCAAGTGGTGTTAGGTTTTTTTAATAAAGAATCTCCGTTACTGAGTACACAGGAGCGGCGGAGTATCGAAGATTTCTCCTTGAAGTCGTGTAGGTTTCTTCTTCAAACGAGGCAACGCGCCACTTGACAGGCTTTCGCGTTTATATATAGGAATAATCCAGCGAAGAACGCTGTAGAGGAGCGGGTGGTTTGAGCCCTCAAGATGCTTGGCGGGTGGCAAATTTTTTGCAAGAAACCGAAAGAAACCTCTTGACATGTTTTAGCGGCTGTGCTAAACTGAGCTATTCAGTCTGGAGGGGTAGACTATACCTTTAGAAGGAGGATGAATGTTCTATCATGATTAATCTTCTCTCGTACCGCAGACATTATAATTATATCCTCCCCCTACATCGGCGGATTTAGGCGTTGTCTTTCCCTCTTTAGCGTATTTTTTCTCAATAATAAGCGCATTGGCGCGAGGGTTAGTGCCATGAAAGTGAAAAAAGAAATGACATACCCAATAAATGCTTCGCATTTGGGGGTATAGTTACCAGACTGTACGTCCTAACCTCCAACTCTCATGCCATAGCCCACGAGTCTTGTGCCGTGTTCCACGGGTCTCATGCCATAGCCCACAAGTCTCGCGCCATAGCCCCTAAGTCTCAGGCTACAGCCCTAATCACTTCTCTCACTCGTTCTCTTTTACCGGTCATTGAGCCGGTTCATTATAATCAGGAGGTTTTTATGGATTATGT
>JAITIX010000033.1 GCA_031279205.1 Treponema sp.
CAAACCGGCTGGTTTTATCTTTTGCATGACGATTCAGCTTACCATGCAACTCGCTCTCTGTATGTCACAACTCGCTCTCTGTGTGTCATATTTTTCTATGACATCTATCATAATCTAACGTGAGTTCGATGGGAAGGAAAAGGTCTGCAACGTCATTGCCAGCGCGGTGAAGCAATCTAGCGCGGCGGTAGCTCGTCTGGATTACTTCGCCGCCTCTCTCCGCGCAAATGACAGGAACCGCGTCAAGGCAAGGTTCAATGCTATGCGTAAGAATAAAGGACACTGGCACCCGCACCCGTGCCTGGCACCGCCTCCGTGCGTGAGGAATTTTCTCATGCAATCAAGGGCTTGGCTGGTCTTCAGTTCTAGGGTATACTCGATCAATCAAGACAGGAGCGGATATGGGTAAGGAACAGGGAACCCTCATCAAGATACTTCTCGCGGACGATCAGCGGCTTTTCTCTGAGAACCTCAAGCTGATGCTGGAGACGCTTGCCGAGGACATTCGTATAAGCGGGATTGCCGCTAATGGTCGAGAAGCGGTGGACATGGTAGAGACCCAGCAGCCAGACATTATCCTGATGGACGTGAGTATGCCGGAAATGGATGGCGTGGAAGCCACGAAGATAGTCCACCAAAAATATCCCGCGATAAAGATCGTTATGCTTACGACCTTTCCCGATGACACGTATGTTGAGGAAGCCCTGCAATACGGGGCTTACGGGTATATCCTGAAAAGCATACGCTCCGAAGACCTCATCGCCTCGATTCGGGCGATTTCTTGCGGGGCAGTTCTGTTTTCGCCAGCAATACTGGAAAAGCTGCTCCGTAGGAACACAGCAAAACAAGACAGCGTTCAGGAGAACAACGCGTATCAGGAAATTGTGAAGCGTCTGGGGAACCGTGAAAAAGAAATCCTCAAGCTAGTTGCCAAAGGCTTCAGCAACAAAAAAATCGCGGATACCCTCTTTATTTCTGAACCAACCGTGCGGAACTACATCAGTTCCATTTACGCAAAAGTCGGCACCAAAGACCGGCTGGAAGTTATGTCCATTGCCCGGAAGGGAACGAGTGAACACGAATGAAAGCCTAAAGAAAACGCTTCTCAAGGCGCTTGGCATATACCGCGTATGTTCTTTAGTGGCGGTTCTTATCCTTATGCGTACACTGAACAATGTCCGTGACGTGGACTTTTCGCCGATTCAAATCAACTACGCGCTTTTTCTTTTTGGGGGAACCATTGCCTATTTTTTTCTAGTATCTCGCTCCGGCATATTAGCCGTGCTTCTAAACATTGAATACTTTGTGGTTTTCTTCTTCGCCTACATTCCACCTAATCATCTGTATATGGAATTTATCTGGATTCCCTGCATAATCGCGGCGCAGGCTCTGATTCTCTCTGGATGGAAAAGCCTGATATTCATCGCCGCTTATGGAATCATGGGTCCGCTTTTGTTTAGCTACGGACGTATTTATAATATAAACGTGTCAATCGGGGAAATTGTCCTACCGTTTTCTGTTATCATCCTTTGTGAGTATATTCCGGTTATGCTGCTGGCGATATTTGCGAAGTATATATGCTTTCAGCTTGAAACAGTAAAACAACAGTACCTGTTCCTTGAATCTGAGAACAAGAAGTTCAACGAGATAAACCACGCCATCTCCCAGCGTATCTTCAATCTTCAAAACGACATCACCCAAAAAGAACGGAACCGTCTTTCCAAAGAAATTCACGATACCGCGGGCTATGTCTTTGTCAACCTGATTATGATGCTTCAGGCAACGC
The DNA here is from genome assembly GCA_031279205.1 of Treponema sp. Taxonomy (GTDB): domain Bacteria; phylum Spirochaetota; class Spirochaetia; order Treponematales; family Breznakiellaceae; genus JAIRMT01. The sequence goes on from JAITIX010000033.1 coordinate 1,787, forward strand.
TGGCAATTTTACGCAAGGATATTGATAAGGCGGACAGGCTTATAAGCGATGCCCGCGATTACGCCGAGAGAGGCATTAACGAGATACGCCACCTCCTGCGGGGCATCAGGAACTACACACCGGCGTGGATGAGCCTTCAGAATGAGCTTCACAACGTAGGGGAATCTTTCCAAAAAGCCACAAACGTGGAAATCATTATTGACTACGGGACATGGTCAAGAACCCTTTCCAAAGACCTTGATTCCTTCTTTATTTCTTTTATGCAGGAAGCGCTGACCAATGCTCTTAAACACGGCAACGCATCCACTGTTTCAGTGCTGTGCTGTGCTGACAAAACCCACCTTGCCATGACGATTACCGACAATGGGTGCGGCGCTCGTTTGCCAATAAAAAAAGGTATAGGCATTACCGCCATGGAAGATGTGGCAAGCGCCTTGGGCGGCTGCATCACGATAAAGACTAGCAGCGCCGGCTTCAGAATCACCGCTTCCATCCACAAAGACGCCGGTTCGCCATTACCTGACACGCGGGTTTAGAACTCTGATTTCTCAAATTTCGCGTTATCTATTGGCGGATTGACAGGCTTTGTATCGTATGAATTACAAATTTTATACCATCCGGCTTTCGTGAAATTGCAGTCATAATGTTCATAGTATGTTGTATCTCCACCATCATATTTATAACTACATTGCCCCGTAATATTTGCAGGTTCTGTAACATATACATAACTAAACCCGCCGGCATAACCATCCCTGACATTGTTCCTCACAAATTCAATGATCACAGTATCATCCAGATGGATATATATAAGAACCGCCTTTATGTTTTCTGCAGGATCATTTCCATATCCCTTGATTTTTTCAAAATATGATTGAAAGCTACTATAAAGAGTTCCATAATATTCATTTATAGTTTCCTTTGACAAGGTTATTCCATTGGCTGTTTTACTAATGGTAATATCAAATTTATTTTCAATAAGAGGGCATGAAATTTGCCAGTTATCAGGATTATTTCCCTGGAGTGTTATAGTAACTAATTTGCCTTCTTCAGGATTACCGTAAACAAAAAACTTTTTTCATATAAACAGTTTAGGTTTTTATTTATTCTTTCAGATATTGATAAAAAATCCAAACCTCGTTGGTAAATAGTTTATTACAAAACAGCAATAATCCACCAGCATAGCCGATGGATTATTGCCTCCTTAAAATTTGATTATCCTGGGTTCCGAAGTGAATCCCGCGATTGTCGCGGTAGCATTCTTAAGGCACAGTACCTGAGTGTTATCATCATCCTCCGAATACCTGTCCCTTAAGCTGGGATAGGCGTCAAGCATGTGTTTCCTTGCCTCACGCCGGGGATCTTCCTCAGCCGTCGCCTGTATGCGGAGCCATTCGCCGCCCGCCGGATCAAAGGCACAAAGCTCTACCTTGGGGTTCGCCGCTATCTGCTTCGCCACATCCTTTGATTTCCCAGTCTGGATGTACAGTTTCCCGTCAAACAGATCAATGGTTCCAAAGGGACGAACCCTGGGTTGATCGCCATCAACAGTAGCCAAATAGTAGGTATTGGCTTTCTTGAGAAATTCATAAACTTCCTGCATATAATGCCTCCATAAAATTTGATTCTTATATGTTAGACTGTTTGAATAAAAATGTCAATTCTTGTTTCTCATAATCAACGATCATGTTGCCAGAACACCTTCCCCATGATTCGCCTAACAATTACCCATAAAACAGGAGCCGCACTGTTTTGAATAACAGTACCCCTTATTCCACCTTGAATTTTGACACCTCATTAACCAGCACATCAATGTTTTCCTTGTTCTGCCTACTGATCTCATTCACCCGGTTCACCGCCACGTTGATCTGATCAGCTCCGGCGGCCATCTCGTTCATCCCGTTGGCGATCTCTTGGGATACTATCTCAAGGTTCTTGCTCTCATGGATTACCTGATGGCTGCCTTCAAGCATCTCCTGTGAACCGCCCTTCACCATTTGAGTCACTTGGTTCAACTGGTCTATAGCCTCCAGTATCTGCTTGCTCCCCGCGCCCTGTTCCTCCATGGCGCTGCGAATGTTCTCTTCCTGGTCGGACACCGTTTTAACCCCGCCGTCTATGGCCTCAAATTTGTTGAGTACGCTGTCGGTGGATTTGGTTATCTTGTCGATGGAGTCCTTGATCTTCTTGAGCGCTGTGGAAATGATCTTAGACTGCTCCCCGGAACTTTCCGCAAGTTTGCGTATTTCGTCGGCCACCACCGCGAAACCCTTCCCCGCTTCTCCGGCGTGGGCGGCTTCTATGGCAGCGTTCATGGACAAAAGGCTGGTCTGACTGGCAATGTTTTCCATCACCGCGTTGATCTCCACAAGTCCCCCAGATTCTCTTGAGATTTCACGAATATCTGCGGCCACTTCCCGCAGGCCTATTCTCCCCACCTCGGAAGCCTCTATTAATTCCTTCACATTATCAGCGTTCTTGATCAGAGTCTGGGTAACAGACCGGATGTTGGCGAGCATTTCCTCAACAGCAGACGACGATTGCGCCACGCTCTCGCTCTGGCGGTCTACATGGCCCTTGAGTTTATCGATATTGAAGGTGATCTGCTCCATCGTGGCGTTAGCCTCTGTTACAGAGGCGCTTTGATTAATCACCCGGCCTTTGATGCTCTGAATATTGGCGGTGATCTCGTTAATCGCCGCGGCAGTGTTGTTCATATTACTGGCAAGCGCATTACCAATGCCGAACAGGGATGCCGATTGTTTTTTAATGATAATGATCATAGCCTTGATTTTTTCCAGCGTTGCGTTAAAGTATCTGGCCATATCGCCGATCTCGTTATCCACCGTAACCGTGATACTCTTCGTTAAATCGCCCTCGCCCTCAGAAATATCTTTCAGTATATGGGATACAGTGATAACCGGCGTAACCGTCCTCCTGATGATTACTAAAAACAGCGCGGTACATACAACGATAAAACCAAGCGACAGAGCAATAGAAATCAGGATCAATCGGTTTAATTCAGCAAACACAATACTCGCCGGAATCGTTGAAATCAGCGTCCACTCCGCGCCGGGTATCCTCCGTGAATAAATAATCGTATCCTCCTCTATTTTATAGAAGGATTCTGAAGCAAGAATTTCGCTGCGGTAGGCCTCAAAACCAAAGTCAGTGAAGAAACTCTTCTGCATAACCGCGTTTATATCCGCGTTGTTTATATACAGCCCATCTTTATTCAAAAGCCATGTCTGCCGCTCCGGTTCCGCGTCCGGCGGGTTAAGCATCTGATCCAAGGAATTAACCAGAAATTCCGTAGATACAACCCCAATGTCCCGGCCGTGGTTATCATATACCACCAGGGACATAGCCGCGGTGATATTGCCCGCAGCCGGGTCCACGTATGGATCCACATACGCGGCCTTCTGGGGTGTTTGTTTCGCATCAATAAACCATGGCCGCTCAAGTTGATTATAATCCATACCGGGAATCCAGTCAGGAACGCAGGCCCAATAGCCGTCGTCTAAATACCAGAGGATGTTACCCGCGTAGTAAATGTAGGAAATATCTGGCATGGTGTCTCCGAGCCGCTTCAGGTAGGCCTGCATTTCCGCGCGGGAAACCGCATCGTAAGACAGCGCGCCGGTTTCGGATTGCGCCCCCTCGCGGGACGCATAGCCCGCGATACCAGCAGCCGCGTGGCTCAAAAGTCCCGCGTGTTGGTCAAACAAGTCGCTTATGCTCTCCTCCATTTGATCGACACTCGCGCGGGTTTTAGACTCAATTTCCCGCTGGGTAAGCGCATGGAAATTGCTTATAAAAACAAGAGATAATAACAGAGCTATACCAATTACTCCAATAATAAAAACAACCGCAAGTGTAAATACAATAGAATGTCTCAT